>JAFUJQ010000091.1 GCA_017473705.1 Bacteroidales bacterium
AAAGGAGGCACACTGTCGGGTTATTTCCAATCAAAGTTGAAACAACAGAACAAACAATAATATACGATGAAGCCTGTAGAGATAGAATTCCTTATGAGGAACAAGACCAAATCCGGTTTTGCAGAAGTCCGTTCCGATGCCTCAGCAACGGAAAAGGATGTTCAGGCTATGCAGGCACAACTGAATGGGCTGATGGCGGAGTACCAGAAACTCCACGCCTTGATCAAGGAGAATCCGAAGATGGATCAGAGCGAGAATATCGCAATGCTTGATGCACTCCAGGATAAGATCGAGGAACTCCAGGCCCAGTTAAGGAAGATGGGTGTCGAGGTGGAGGACTTCGGGAAGACAATGCCGAACACTCCTGTAATGCCGAAGGGTCTTCCGAATGCGACCCGTCAGTTCAACGGGCTGCACATGAGCATCCAGCAGATTGCCCGTGAAATGCCGTCTCTTGCGATGGGACCGCAGATGTTCTTTCTGGCAATCTCGAACAACCTCCCGATACTCGCTGACAACATCGCACTGGCAAGGAAGGAGTATGATGCCCTCATCGCTTCCGGGCAGAAAGGTGTTCCAGTATGGAAGCAGATCGTTAAGTCCCTTTTCTCCTGGCAGACCGCACTCACCACAGGAATAATGCTGCTTGTGATGTACGGAAAGGACATCGCTAAATGGGCGAAGGAACTGCTTGTGGGAAAGAGTGCCCTTGATGAACTCAGGGAATCAATGCAAAAGACCTATGAACTGGAGAAGTCTGCACAGGAGGCTGCTGTAAAGACCCGTCTCGAGATGACCCAGACAATGAACCGGATAAAGGAGTTCAACGGTACCCGTGCGGAGGAACGCAGGCTTGTGGATGAACTCAACGGAAAGTATGGAGAATCCTTCGGATACTTTCAGACATTGGCACAGTGGTATGACACTTTGACCGAGAAATCCGAGGCATACATCAAGATCCTGTTTGAGCAGGCAAAGCAGCAGAGTCTGATGAGTAAGATCGTCGAGGCGGATGATAAGATAAATAAATTGAAGGCGACACCGGAGGATGACTTTCAGACTGTTCGTGGCCAGGGTGGAAAGGTTGATGAATGGTGGAGAGGTCTTTGGGGTGTTGATACCTACAATAACGGAAAGGCAAACCGAGATAGGGCAATACGTGAAGCTCAAGCAGAAAAGGATAAACTGGTGCAGGAACTTGAGAACTCACTGTATAGGGAGAATTATCACGCAGGCAATGCCGGAATCGGTGAGGTGATTGATGGATCCATCAAGGACCTTGAAAACACCATAGCAGCCAAGAGAAAGGCATTGAAGGATATTACCAATAAAGCGGACTATGATGCTGCAATGGCTGAGATCAAGAGATACGAGAAGATGCTTGAATCCATTACCGGGGCTTCATCTTCGGACAGTACCGTTCAGGATGATACCAATGTCCGCAATGCAGAAAGGCTCGGTGAACTGGAACTGGCTGCCAGGCGTGCCGTCGAGGAGCAGGTAATAGCACTTGAGAAAGAAGGGTATGCAAGGGAGCGTGCGGAGGCTGATCTTGCCTTCGAGCGTGAAAAGGAACGACTCCTTGCTGAGAAAGCCGAATACCTGCGTATATACGATGAACTTGAGAAAGCCGGGTACAAGGTTGATCCTGCACAAAAGCAGAGGGTCTCTGCCGATTATGATCTTCAGATAGTCAATGCCGGAGCATTGAGGGATAGAGAAGTTGCTGAAATCAATGCGAGGGAAAAGAAGCAGACCGATGATCATATAGCGGACCTTCTGGGGAAATATCAGGATTATGCCACTCGCAGGAAGGCGATAGAAGAGAAATACCGTGCTGACATCGCAGAACTGGAGGCAAAGAAAGCATCCGGAGCGATCAAGGGGGAAGATGCTGATGCTGCCATAGCGGAGGCACAGAGACAAAAGAACGCTGAACTCGACAAACTGGATAAGGAAATATCAAATTCTGCCAAGGACAGTTCGGCAATGCTTCAGGCAGTGTTCTCGAATGCTACCTCACAGTCAAAAAAGGAGATCGAGAATGTCATTGAGTATGCACAAAAACTGATCAAACTGCTGGACGGTACCGACACCTCCGACAAACTCGGCTTTACTGATGAGCAGATCGAGGCGATGGCCAAGGATTCTGAACTGATTCAGCAGCTGTTCCAGAAGATCATAGATAAGAAGGAGGAACTCTACGGTCGTGGCGGTTATGCTGCCCAGTTCATAGGTGGAATCAAGCAGATCAGGGATGCCCTGAAGATGACAGACCAGGAGCAGAAGACCGCAGGAATCAATGCCGGAATGAATCAGATGGTTCAGTCGGGAATGGCGATAAATTCCTGCTTCGCTCAGATGGCTGACAGTCTTTCGGAGATAGCGGAACTTTCCGGGGATGAGCATCTCGGGGAAGTTGCGGATGCGATGCAGAAGGCTACCGACACGATGTCATCAACCCTTGAGGGTGCTGCTGCCGGAGCCCAGATCGGCGGTGTATATGGTGCGATAGCAGGTGCTGCACTTGGGCTGATCACGAGCGTTGCGACGATGGCCACTGAATCGGAAGCCAAGCACTGGGCTGCCCTCGAGGAGGTGAACAGGGCAAGGCTTGACTATCAGAGACAGTATAACCTTCTGCTGCTTGAGCAGAAACTTCTGCTGGAGGACGCATCATCTGTGTTTGGCGAGAAAGAAATCCTGAAGGCAGCCAATGCAATGCAGGTCTATCAGGAGGCGACGGCCAAGTTCAAGAAGGAAATGAACAATCTCGGACACGGCAATCCTTCCAGAAGGATGACGCAAGGCTTCTATACTGCAAAGGAAAAGGAAAATATGCAGAAAGGTATTGCCGGACTTGCCAGTGCCTCAATCGTGACAGGTCACGAAAAGACCGGTCTCTTCGGATGGGGAAAAGGTCGTGATGTTTACAGCAGTATCCTCGATGTATATCCTGAACTCATCGATGCCAACGGTGAACTCGACACTGCTATGCTTCAGACGATACTTGACACTCAGAAGATGTCTGATGAGACCCGTGCCTACCTTGAGAACCTGATTGATCTGAAGGATATGATGGATGAGGCAGATGCTGCGTTGGAGGATTACCTTTCAAGCACCTTCGGGTCTCTCGGCAGTGCTGCGGTGGATGCGATAAAGCAGTACTGCGATGCCGGGGAGGATTATATGGTAAGTTTCGCAGAATCGACGGCGGACATCCTTGAGGGGCTTTTCGAGGATCTTGCCTACTCACTGTTCTTTGCTGACAAATTTGCCAAGCTCGAGAATGACCTGAAGGCGATATATGACGGAGGCAAGAGTGAGGAGCAGATCGCTATGGAGCAGATGGATATACTGGAGGACTTCTATAACTCTATGGGTGGCACGATGGAGAATGCTGCCGAATGGATGGAAGAGGTCAAGAAGATGGCAGCCGAGAAGGGCTTTGAACTGTGGAATGACTCCGGCGTTACCCAGACAGGAAAGACGGGCGGTGTCGAGACTATGACAGTGGACCAGGGAAATAAACTCGAGGGCTTATGGACAGCAACAGTCCAGCACGTGGCAAGTGCCGACCTCAAACTGGATAATGTCACGGAATCCCTCGGCAGGTCGCTGGAGTACCAGCAGAGAACCGCAGACAACACTGACAGTCTGCCTTTGATTTATGCCCTGCTTGAGGCGGTTAAAAGAGACGGATTAAAAGTCAAGTAAGGATATGGAAATACTGAAAGGACTTCTGTACATCAACAATGTCGATGTATATGAAACATACGGTGCTTTCCTTACGGAGGAAAAGCAGGAGGATACCTCGAATTATGACGCTCTGATGAAGCCGTCGGAGGTCAAGGAACAGGAAGAGGTCTCGATCAGGGAGAATGACGGAGTCGAACTTCCTGATGAGATTATCCAGAGCCTCAAGGCAAGAGACGTGAGTTTGAAGTTTGCCATTTCAGCCCAGGATAAGGCTTCGTTCCTGAGCAACTATATGGCATTTCTCGAGATGCTCCGGAAAGGAAACAAGGGCTGGCTGGATGTCTATCTGCCGGAACTGGATATGCACTTTGCGTTTTACTACAAGTCAGCGGAGAAATATAAGCAGCTGACCGATTTTGAAGGTATGGTGATGGGAAGATTTGCGGTCAATTTCCGTGAGCCCAAACCGAAATTTTAACAGGATATAAAGGACTTTTGAATGGAACTTGAAATCTACAGCAAGGACGGAGTACTGAAGATGACAGTGTCACCTTCTGACAATTCCACACGCCAGCGAGGTATAGGATCAGACCACGTGCTGAATCTGTCTTTTGTCTCGTTTGAGTTTGTGCGTCTTGCCGTGAACGACTATGTGGATTTCTGCGGTCAGAGGTTCTGGATAACC
>JAFUJQ010000030.1 GCA_017473705.1 Bacteroidales bacterium
TATGTCGCATCGTATCTCCAGATGTCACTGGAGACGCTCAGCCGTGTCAGATCGTCCATTTCTACACTACAATGACCTTGTCCTTGTGTCTGATGTAGATGATAGGAGTAGGACAAGGAAGGCAGATAAGTACCATCCTATATGGGGGATAAAACATAATGTGTCATATAGGGCAAGGTGTTCGAGTGGTGTAATGTGTTGAAAGTGTTTGAGTTGAGTGGTAAATTGGGCGGTGCGGGAATAAAAACGAAATGTAACATTCATATAACATTAGGTTAACATTTTGAGGGCGCGTTCGAAGAGTGTTAGAATGATATTTAACATCTGGGCCTGAAATAGTATTGAAATAGGGGTTAAAACGGCAAAATAGACCGCTGTGTGGCTTTTTAGAGGGCGTCACAGCGGTCTTCTTTTATACTGTTAGAACGGCAGATCCAGGGCTGCTCATGAAGGGAAAATTACATGCCAATTTATCGGATGAAATTTAGTTTAGAGGGTCATTTAGAGGGTCGTTTAGAGGGTCAAAGATAGGCGGCAAAAAAACGAAAAGTATTTAATAGAGGGTCGTTTAGAGGGTCAAAAACAAAACATTGAATATGGTTACATAGTAGTGTTATGTAGGATAACGTTCAAAAAAAGAATGATTGAAATGCATGTATATAACCCTTTATTACATGATTGTTGACAAAAGAAAATACCACATAAATCGCTAATATAAAGCAACTTACATGGTATTAATATGCGAAAATAGCATTAAAAAATGCATATGGATGTTTAATCCATAGAAATAGAACCAACTACAAGTGCCACTCTTGCAATTTCATCCAAAGGAACAATCCATTCAGGATAATCAGGATTAATGGGCTTTACGGTTATTAAAATGGTGTTCTGGCGATGTTCATACACTCTTCCTATTATAAGCCCCTGGTGACATGTAAGAAGTGCATATATTCTTCCCCATTGGTAAAAGTTGCTAAACTTTACATTACGACATGCTATAAGGTCGCCAGATCTATATTTGGGAGCCATGTAGTCTCCTTGCATTTTCATCAGGAAGTCGGCGTTACGAAATTCTTTTATATAGTAAAATTCATCTGCTTCAATCGTTGAAGGGTCTTCCGGATCTATTGCTGCAAATGCCAATTCATGAACTACAGGAATCTTTCCTCCGTTATCATTGTTGACATAATCAAATTCATCTGTATGCGGTAAATCGTTTTCGCCGGGTTTCAGATTTTCTGAACTAATCATATCACCTTCTCCGGTTAACAACCATTGTGATGATATATTGTATTCGGATGATAGTCCCGCAAGCATTTCTGTGCCAGCCTTCATGCGACCTCCCAGAATTTCTGAAAGTTTAGATGCCGAAATTCCTAAATCGCTCGCAATGCTGGATTTTGTATGTAACTGCCCATTACTCAATAAGTAGCCTATCGCGTCAAGTGCGCGGTTGTTGATGCTTTCACGTGTCATATTTCAGAAAACCATAAATTATTTCAGAAAATCTATTGACAATTCAGAAATTCTGAATATATTTGCGGTGCTTTACCGCGTAATGTGCGGCAAAGTTAGAGAAATTTAGGAACAAATCAACACTAATAATATGAAGAAGGTTATCAGAGTAAGTGTTACTGTCCGTGATAAGATCATGGAGAAGTACAATGTGACAAGGCAGGCCGTATGGTTGGCCCTCAATTTCGTAACCCGCGGTGCGCGTCCAGACGCTATCAGGAAAGACGCTCTCGATATGGGAGGACGCTACTATGAGGAGAACTTCACTCCGAACTGTACCTGTCAGCATACTGAGAATGGAATCATTCAGACGTTTGCTGCCGGAGTTGTGCTCACGATCACACAAGGAGACGCAGTGATCACCAAGCATGACAAGGTGATTGCCAGGGCTGATCAGATCGACTGCTCAGGATGGGGCGCTCTTTGCGAGCAGGCTCAGAAACTGGCCGAGACAGGAATGTTGGATATGGCGGTATAGGAGGAATGGCTATGACACTGGAACAGTTTAACGAGGCTATACAGATTATTTCTGTACATCATTCTTCGACAGTCAAGATCAACACGCCTAAGGGCAATTTCGTGGGTGATATGGGTGAGAAGACTTTCCGTCTGCATATTGTCAACTGCGTGCCGTCGGTGGTAAACCGCCTCATATCGGCCGGATTCTCATTGAATATGACAAATGATGGGCTTCAAGTCGATAAGATCTGACGCCTATATAAAATAATTTTTGAGAAAAACAATAGTTTGGGCATAAATTTGATTTATGCGAAAAAACAAAGGCTCTGGACATGGCCAGCCGACTTGGTTCAGTGGTAGAACATCGGGGAGGAAGGAGGTGGTATCCCGAAGGTCAGCGGTTCGAATCCGCTAGTCGGTTCAAGATATTATAAAGTATTAGAACAGTGTTATAATGGAATTCTTAGGTAAAGCGATAGCGGTGACAGTGGCAGAACTGACGAGGTCAGACGACGGGGCGGCGGTAATAGCGTACGAGGCATACAGAAGCCTTGCCCGCAGGAACAGCCTGGTTGTCCTCCGTCCGGGTAAGGGCCTTGCTCACCCTGCGCTTATCGACTGGAATTCTCTTCCGGTGAGATTCAAGGAGGCTTGGATAGACAAGTACGGAGATCCTAACGACCAGAGGAAGGAACAGATGGAGGAACTCCGCTACGATGTGGACGCCATGGCGTTCTTTGCCGGTTATCAGTTGGCTGACGGTACATACCTCAAGTCTGCTCATCAGAGCGAGTATGTGCTGAACGCCACAGTGCTCAACAGACTTGTAGAGATGGCCGGAGACCAGAAGGAAGTCAGATCGCGCTGTAACATGACTTCAAGAATCAACTGGGAAGGCATATATAATGAATGCGAGTTCCTGAGACTTCAATATGGTCACACTTTGCCTAAGAATGAGGCAAGACTTCGTGACAAGATCCGTCAGTACAAGGCTGAAGGCTACGAATGCCTCATCAGCGGAAAACTGTGCAACAGCAGTGCAGTCAAGATCACCCCTGAGGCGGGCCGTCAGATCATCGCTCTCAAGCGCAGCAGGTTCCCTCGTCGCACGAATGCACAGATATTCGAAGAATTCAACAGGATAGCGGAGACCAAGGGCTGGAAACCGCTGAAGTCCCTTTCTAGCCTGGTGCAGTTCCTGAGCCGTCCGGAGGTGGAAGTGATGTGGAAGGATGTCGAGATCGGCGAATATGCCCTCAATATGAGGACAAGGCGTCAGAACAAGACAGTCATGCCTTCGCTCCGCGACAGTATATGGTACGGTGACGGTACGAAACTCAACCTGTATTACAGGGTGCTCGACTCCAGCCGGGGGGGGTGGAAACTAGCCACTACATCAGTATTTGAGGTTGTAGACGCAGCCACTGAGTGCCTCATCGGCTATCACATCTCGCCTAACGAGAACTTTGAGGCCATGTACGAGGCTTATCGCCAGGCAATAGAGTTTTCCGGCCATCTTCCTTACGAACTCGTGTTTGACCAGCAGGGAGGATCCAAGAGGTGCGACGCACAGGACTGGTTCTCAAGGATCGCGACACTGTCACGCCATACTGCACCGGGAAACGCGCCTTCAAAGTCTATAGAACTTCTCTTCAATCATTTCCAGAGCCAGGTGCTTTTCCAGAACGTGAACTTCACCGGCATGAACATCACCTCAAGGATGGAAAAGTCTCATGTGGACATGGAATTTCTCCTTGCCAATGTCGACAAACTGCCTACCTATCAGGAGGTATGTCAGATATATGCGGAATGCCGCAGGACATGGAATGCCATGCCTCACTCCAAGACCAAGGAGGCAAGAATGGAGATGTACATGTCGCAGGTCAATGACGCGACAGTGGTGGTGACAGAGGGAATGAAGAAGAATCTCTACATGGTGAAGTCCAACAAGCCTGTCAAGGTTACCAATCACGGCATCGTCATCCAGATCAGGAATGAGAAGTTCACCTATGAGGTCGTGGACGCTGCCGGCATGCCGGATCTGAACTGGCTGCACAGGAATCTCGGCAGAGGTGTATTCGTGGAGTATGACCCTCATGATCCTACCGCAGACGTCCGTCTCTACACCAAGGACGACTATGGTTTCAAGTACCTCTGCGATGCGAAGGAATACACAGTCATTCACAGATCCATGCTGGAGCAGACTCATGAGGAGCGTGTCTTCATGCGGCAGATGGAGTGGGAGAACAAGGTGATGAGGGTTACGGAATGGCTTGAGAAGCGAGACCTTGAGTTTGAGCATGGTGTGGCTCCGGAGCAGCATGGATTTGTGACGCCGAACATCAAGGGCGTATCCAACAAGGAATTTGAGCAGATTCTAGAACAGATACTGACAGAACGTGCAGCGGCTAACACTAAAGAACTTCCTGATGAAGCGGCACATGTATATCCGGACAGTATCGGCAAGATTCAGAAGGAGATCAGCAACACCACCATGGACAGGGCGTCATTCATGAGCCTTCTTTAAGAAAACAACAACATCAAACTAATATATTATGATTACCAAAGAACAGAAGAGCAGAATCCAGCATCAGTTAGATGCTCACTGCGCACGGTACAGCAGTCAGAACAAGGCTGCGAATGCACTGAAAGGCGTGTCTGTTGCCGTCATCAGCGACATCCGCAACGGCAAATGGGACAGGATCTCGGATGACATGTGGCGCAAACTGGAGAGCCAGTTGGTGGCCTCAGGTGAATGGAAGGTCTACGGTACCACCGCCTACAATCAGATGATGTGCTATCTCGACAGTTGCAAGAACGACGGTCTCGTGATGTGGGTCGTGGCTCCTGCAGGTACGGGCAAGAGCACTGCTGCAATGGCCTTCCGCAACGAGAACAGGAACGTCTTCGTGCTGACATGCAGCGAGGATATGAACAAGACCTCATTCGTGAGGGAACTTGCGGCCGTCATCGGAGTCAAGGCCGACTGTCTGCCGGTCCGTGAGACCCTGGCCGCGATAGTCAAGGAACTTGTCAGGATGGATCATCCGGTGCTTATCTTCGACGAGGCCGACAAGTTGACCGACAGGGTTCTGTATTTCTATGTGTCACTCTACAATGCACTCGAAGGCAAGTGCGGCATGATGCTTCTCTCGACGCACAGTATCCGTCGCCGCATGGAGCAGGGTATCCTCAAGCAGAAGAAGGGCTATGACGAACTCGACAGCCGCATCGGACGCCAGTTCGTGCCTCTCAAGGCGGTGACTACCGATGAGGTCGCAGAGATATGCCGTGCCAATGGTCTGCAGAAGCAGGAGGCCATCAGCAAGGTGACGAAGGAAGCCGCAGAGGTGTCGAACGACCTCAGAAGAGTCAAGAGATCAGTTTACAAGGAACTTCAGCAGTTGGTGCTGTTTTAATCAAGGAGGACACAATCATGAAGAAGAACATAGCAACATGGCTGAGAAAGATCGCTCAGCGTCTTGACCCTCAGAAGGGCACCATACCAGGCATCGCCAGAAAGGTCGTGGGATATATACCTTACTTCGGCATAGACAACTACCGTGACCTTCTGATGGCAGGTGAAGAGGATAAGGCTAGAACAGTGAAGATGAGGATGAGGCATATCGCGGAGATCTCCGCTCTTGCCAATCTTGAGGAGAATCTTAGCAGCAAGGGCATCCTGAGGCTCGAACATAACTTCGGCACCACAGTCAAGGAGATTGACGGTGTGAGATGTCCGGCAGAAGGAGTGACAGTCATCGTGGAACTTCAAGGCACCTGGTCATGAAACGGACTATATCAGGCAAGCAACTGATGACGATCAAGCCGGACCTCATCTCTCTGGGTGAAGGCTGGGACAAATGTCTCGGTGACATCCCTCGCCACTGTGTTGTCTGTGTATGGGGACAGTCCGGAAACGGCAAGACCGGCGCGATGATGAGTTTCGCCAAGGCATTGACACAATACGGCAGAGTCCTGTACAACTCATGCGAGGAAGAGTTCGGCTTCTCGATGCAGAACAACGTGAGAATCGCAGGCCTGCATGAGGTGGGAAAGAGGTTCCAGTTGACAGTCGACTCCATCGAGGAACTGACAGAAAGGCTTGAGAAGCCGAGGTCTCCGGAGTTCGTCTTCATCGATTCCATTCAGGCGATGGGACTCAAGAAGTCGCAGGTCAAGGAGTTCTGCAGCCGGTTCAGAAACAAGATGCTCGTGTTCATCAGTTGGGCTGACGGCAAGGTGCCGAAGGGCAAGGTGGCTCAGGACCTGAAGTTTGACGCCAACATCAAGATATGGGTATCCGGATTCAAGGCGTTCAGTCACGGCCGATTCTACGGCGAGACAGGTGAGAAGATCATATGGGAGGAGGGAGCACGAAGGGCTTATGGAAGAGAAAAAATGGAGGTGGAAAATGAAGACAGCAGAACAGATCAGTGATTGGCTGAAGAAACAGAAATGGACCAAGAAGTTTGTCCACAACATGAGGAAAGTCGGAAGACATTCGAAACAGACGGCGGTGAGAGTACTTCAGGGAGAGTTTGCCGAAATGACGATAGCAGGAGGTTTCGACTGGAACGCGACTCCTCAAGGAAAAGACTACTGGTATGGCATTCACAAAAAATTTATCGACTGGTATCATGGGTAAGGAAGGTAAGACACACGGCAGGTTCGGCCGCTTTTTCGGCCTCATCAAGGGGCGCGAAAATATGATTGACAAGGATGAGATGGTGCTTCAGTTCACCGACGGACGCACGACATCCCTGCGCGAGATGAAGCAGTCGGAGTTCGATGAGATGTGCGACGCGCTTGCGGCTCGCAAACTTTCGGAGCAGAACTACCACCAGGAGCAGATCAGGAAGGCAAGGGCTTCCGTTCTTGTGAGAATCGGCCGTCTCGGCATCAACACCCTCGACAACTGGGATGAGGTCAACGCCTTTCTCCTGTCGCCTAAGATCGCCGGAAAAATGCTGTATGAGATGACTCTTGGCGAACTCAAGGCCCTGGTGAAGAAACTGGAAGCGATCCTCCACAACGGAGGACTGAAGGCCCGCACCGAAGAGAAGGAGGAAGTGAACCTTCCGAAGGTCCAGATGGTAAGGGTGCCGAGCACAGGAAAACAATCGAAATATTTATCATAAAAACATTTTTACCATGGAAGAAAACAGACAGACAGCCGTCATGATGACGGAAGACCAGGCAGCCAAGTTCGCGGCATTCCTGGAGCAGGAGAAGGCCGAGGAGGCCAAGGCAGCAGCAAAGAAGATGAGGAATGACTACAGGGAGATGGTTGACGACGCCATCGAGATATGCATTCCGAAACTCAAGGCAGTGTCCAAGGACCTTGAGAACAACAAGAGAACAGTCTTCGAAGAGTTTTCTACGATCCTTGAGATGAAGGCTGAGATGTTCAAGATGGAGAAGGAGCAGGATCTGGACAACCAGTCGCACACTTTCACCAACAGCAAGGGCAACATGCGCATTGTTCTCGGACACTACGTCACCGACAACTATCTCGACACTGTTGACGAAGGAATCGCCAAGGTGCAGCAGTACATCACCTCTCTTGCCTCGGATGAGAAGTCAAAGTCGCTTGTGGATATGGTGATGAGGTTGCTTGCCAAGGATGCGAAAGGCACGCTCAAGGCATCAAGGATCATCCAGTTGCGCAAGATGGCCGAGAAGTCAGGTGCACCGGAGTTCATCGAGGGCGTGAAGATCATCGAGGAGGCCTACCAGCCTATCAAGTCGCGCACCTTCCTCAAGGCTTATGTGAAGAACGAGGAGACGGGGGCATGGGAGCAGATACCTCTGGGAATGACTGAAGCATAGGAGGTCCTTCATGAAGAGATATACCAAGGAAGAGATCGAGCGCGAGGCGCTCTCTCTTGCAAAAAAGATAAAGAGAAATGAGGAGGCGAAGCCTGATGATCAGGTTGACCACTCCGTGACTGTACTGATCGAGAAGGATAAGGCCGTGATGGTCTGCGGATCGGCCGGACTTCTTGAGGATATGTTTGTCGAGATTCTCAACAGAAGACCTGAAATGCGGCAGGTTCTTGAGAATGCTATCTATAGGTATGGACAGAGAAACACCTGGAAAATTTAGTTAGTAGTATGGCAAAAAAAGGAAGAAGTGCAGAACTTATCAAGCGGCGTAACGCCAAGGTGGCCGCTAGATTCGTCTACTGGACCGAAGTGCAGCGTCTGAGAAGTGACGATGCTATCAAGTACATGGCACAGAATGAGTTCTTCTTGAGCGAATTCATGATCATGGACATCATCAAGAAGGCAGCGAGGGACAACGGGGATGACCGCAAGATTGTATTCCCACATCCGAGACTGCCGAAGTTCAACACTCACGACATGGAGTTATTCAAAGGAGAGAAGTAGTATGGAAAAGGATAAGATCATTAAGGCGGCACAGTTAGCCGATGACCTCAAGAAGGTGAACAGGGCGCTTGAGGTGTTTGACCAATCGACAACAGGACAGGTTGCGGTCAGAGTCAGTTCCAGAGTCACAGACGGGGAAATGATGTTCGCCTACCTTCCGAAATGCATAGCACCGGCAATATGCCAGGTGCTTGCAGAAGCAAAGAATTATATCATTAAAGAAATGGAGGAACTGTAACATGAGAAAACATGTCACAAAATCTTATCGCAAGGGCCGCATGTGGCGCGTCCAGACTGTCACAACATGGGAGAATGACAGACCGAAGGTAAAGCAGATCATTCACTATATGCCGCAGTAATATGGATCTGGAAAATATCAAAAGAGTCAAGACCCTAATTGCAGAGTCCGAGGAAATCAAGGCCACATTAGATGCTCTGCAAAAAGAATCTATAGATAATATAGAGATTACTACATGGCGTAAGAACAATTTAGCAATAGGTCCGGGAGCCTCAGCAATGATTACGACCATAAAGCAAAGGGATTTTGTTATACACTTTATTCGACTTCTAGAAACAAGACTTGGTTCTATCGGAGAAGAACTACAAAGACTATAATATGGATCCTAAGAATCTGAACAGAGCGAATGAACTGTTTGAGGAGAAACGTCAACTTCTTGAGATGCGACAGTTCATCAGCAGCAAGAAGCCGGGAGATGTCGGAGTTTCTGTCTATGACGCTCGCTCCTCCGGCACAGAGTCAAAAGAGATCGAGTCCGACAAATTGGTGCCTTACCTAGAGAAGGCTCTATACGAAAGGCTTACAGACATAACCAAAGAGGTAGCAGCCCTTTGAGTATATTCAAAATGCACCAGCGGCCGCTCCACATTCAAGGGAGCGGCCGTTTTTATAACAAAACTAAAAAATGATGAATGTGAAAGAATACAAAGTATGTCCTGGAACACTAGGAGTCTCCACTACTGTTGCTGAAGACGTAGTCAAGCCTCTCAGGAGGCTGACAAAGGGGCTTATCAAGGCTGAGATCACTTGTGGTAATGTGATTCTTCCGGATTTTCTCAGAATGATTGCTCCAACCGAGGAGGTGATCAAACGCCTGTATTTCTTAAAAAGGTTTGGATTCCCGTTGGGCTGCATCGAGAATGCATATGATCCTTGGAGTTCGCCAGTTCGAGATTATTACACTCAAGATGGCCTCGACACTATTTGGAAGTACGATGGCGTAAAATTCATGCATAAGATCATAAAGCCGACAAAAAAAGGCTGGCAAGTGGAATTTATCTATTAATCATTGGAGGAATTATCATGAAGATAAATGAAGGTGGCAAGACCATAAACTTGGAGGGGCCGATCGATGAGATCAGAATCGGAATAGCATGTCATGGTGCCCTTGAATTGTGGATTGTCGACAAAGAGGGAAATGAGAGTCTGACATATCTGACGCTTGATGAAGCCATGAGACTTGCTTCTGAACTGAAGGCAGCCCTTTATGAGAGGATTAAACAGATTTAACAACAGGAGGAATTCATATGGAATTATCAACATTTAAGATAGCCGAGCAGATCAATAGCAAGAAAGATTATCTTAAGGAACAGTTGAAGCATATCGATGCCGGAGCCTGGAGGCTCGGATGTAAGTTGGAACTAAAAACCGGCTATGCAGAGATGGGGCGAGACTTGACTACTACTGCAGAGTTTAAGGAAGATGTGACTGAGGAAATATGCAAGGCTGTAAAAGATGTTATCATCAGGCGTATAGAAGCCCTTGAGGCAGAATTTAAGGAGTTGTAATATGGATATAGCAGAAGCCAAAGGCTTCAAGTGTTACGTTTACGGTTCAGGCAGATCTTGGTACAGACATAAACGAAGGTAGACAGTTTGCTGAAAAAATTGCGACTGTAATTTATGATTCGGCAGAACCATCAAAGGCTCAACAGTTTGTCAAAGATAACTATAATACAGATAATGCTTCAATTATAATAGGTGATGCTCAATTTACAATGAGAGCGCCTTCGGCCTTTGTTCGAATTCTAGAGATACAAAAATACAAGGAATAGTTTTGCAAAAAGAGCAGCGGATGTCCGCTGCTCTTTTTCATTGTAAGACCTGGGCTACGATCTTCGGTTTTGCTTGAGTCATCACTGTCTGAGGCTCCAGCATTTCCGTGACTGTGGCCGTATAGGTAGATTCATAGACCTTGATTCCGTGGTTCGCTGTGTAGAACCTTGAATTTGTGCGAATAAGGGCCGAATCTTCGCCTATCCGGTGGCCTTGAAGGAGTTTGTGCAGTTCGTGTCTTTTCTCCTTTCTACGGGCTATTAAATGCGTAGTGGTGGAATGATGGTGCGTGTCATCATAACAGTCGATGATAAGCCGGACGCGGATTGTCGCCGTGCCTTTCTGATTCAAACCTCCGATGTTGCTCCACTCTGCAGACGGAGCGTCGATGAGTACGGCCGGAAAGGTCAGCGGATAGATGTCGCGGCTTTCCTGGTCTAGCATCTCCAACTGACCATAATCTTCATCCACGACCTCAAGGTCGGGCATGGCGTTGCCTATGAGGTCAACGAGTTCTTCTAGTAGACATTCCATTCTGTATGAAATTAGTAAGTTCTGAATTGATGATTTCCCGGATAATGCGGTCGACTTCCGGGTGTTCTCCCATGAACCGGCGCTGAGGTATCTTGATTTTGCTGCCGACCTTCTTCAGTGCCATGGCACGCCAGAACTCGGCTTCCTTGCTCAGGGTTTCTGCCTTCTGCCGGTTCCTTTTTCCCGTGGCTCGGCCATACATGCCGCTGACAAGCCCTTTCTTGTAGTACTGGCTCCAGAAGAAACTCTTCATCCTTCTGGTGACAGTGATCTCACCGCCTTCGTTGTGGATTTCCGCATAGATGAGGGTGTTCTGAATGGTGACTCTGCCTGGTTCCGGGATGTAGTCTGTCGACATCATGAGATGATTGGTGCCTGAGAGCAGGGTGCCATATCCGGGGCCACTATCAAAACCCTGTTCAATCCTCAAAGGCGGTGACCATGCAGCACCGTAGAAACCTCCCTTGCGGAAGTTCTGCCGGATGCTGTCACGCACGGCACGTCCGACCTTGACGGGCAGGACTCTGTCCTTCAGTCTCATCAGTTCTCTGACGGCTCGGTTGATTTCTCCCTGTAAATCCGGTACTGGCATGTTGTTTATTAATTATTTAATGTTAAATTTGCCGAAAATTGTCAATGTTATACGTTAAGTCTCATAATCTGGCATCGAATCTTGCCAAGTCAGAAGGCTTCTCTGCTGTTGAATTTCTCAAGGAATGGCAGGGATATGATCTTTTTGTCGCCGTTGCCGATGAGCCTTCTTTCACTGGTTATCCTGATTATGTCCTTGCGAACGATAATAATGCCCGCTGGGCTAATCCAGAAGAGACCGAGTCTATTCTTTTTGCTTGACGACCGCACCGTCAATCATCGAGGTGTCTACCCTCAAGTTGTCAACTCTGTAGAATCTTAAAGAGTTCAGTTTGATTCTGTCATAATAGAATTCGTCTTCTTTCATCTTTTTACCCGTTTGAGGATCATAGAATAGTCCTTTACCGTCAGCACTTCTTTCGAAGGTGATGATATGTCCACCGCCGGATTTCCAGTAGAACCTTAAATGATACCTTCCTGATTCGGAAGTACGTCTTGCCCAATCTACGGCTGCGGCCTTATCTGTCATGGCATATATCTCCTGAAGTTTAGGAAGTTGTCCTGTGCTAGGGTCAATCCATATCAACTCGGTCTGATACGAAAGACGGTATGGCACGCTTCCACGTTTCTTGGTATTGGCACGTGCTGATACAGTCAAGCCTCTTCTTCTCATCTCATTGGCTACGACGCAACTCTGACAGTTGATTCTATATGATTTACTGCTGAGGTATTTTGGATTTCCGCGTAATTCATTAGCCTCATCAAAGTTCATATGCTTAGCAGGTGCTTTCATCTTCAGCGTTTTCGCCACTTCAGCCATGTTTTCTCTGAACAGACGTCTTTCATTCCATCTCCTACGGATGTCTTCTTTTTCAGCATCGGTCTTCTGGCGTTTCTTGATGACTTTTTTAGGTTCTGCAACCTTAGCAACGGAGTCAAAGAATTCCTGAAGATTCTTGGCAATTCTTTTCTCGTTTTTAATCCATGAGGCAAACGACTCCGCGATGTATTCACCCTTTGTTGCTCCGGCATATCCCGAAATTTTGACGGAATTGGCAGCAATGTCCTTAAGGCTGTTGATCAGATCTGCTGGCATCTTTGTCCACTGAACATGATGTCCCATCTCATGTATGATGCAGCCCTTAAGGCTAGGGTCGACTAATGAACGGCCGGCCTTCTTGTATCTCTCGGCTATTTCTCGCTGAGCGGGGGACAACTTGTCAAGATTGGCCATGACTTTGTCCCATGCTTCTTGAGATTTTTTCTGATATTCAGCAAAGGCTTTAGCACTCTTCAACACATCGGTATTGAGATATATGCCTTTTGACACCGGATCATAAGCCGCGACGGCATCAGCACCATCCTTGAAGATCTTCTGTCCTGCTTTTGATGATCCGGAAACAGTCTTGATTCCGGCCAGTTTGGGCACATCGACAGAGTCCATGACTTGCTTGAGAGCCTTGTTGATTTCATTTGCATTATCGAGAGATATTCCCTTGAATGAAACCCTTCCTCCAAACGTGCGGTCGATTCCAAGTTTCTGACAGTACTGCTCGGCAAACTTTTCTGCTTCTTCTATAGTTTTTGTAGGCACAAAGTCTACCACAGTGCCGACTGTCTTTGCCACTGCCTGGCCTGCGCCAGGAAATGCCTTGGTAATGTACGGGTGAGTGTTTGAGAACAGTTTCCCGTCTTTACCCGGATTGTTGTCGAGACCTGGCTGCTGCGGTACCGGATAGAAGTCACGTATCACTTCGTCATTGACGGGTTCATCGGTCTGCTGGAGTGTACACTTGCAGTTCCATCTGTCACCCGGACGGTGCTTCTCCCAGAACGGATGGTTCACAGGCAGGGTCAGTTTCTTCTCCCAGTACTGACGGTGGAGAGGATCCTGCTGTGGGCTCGTGGTCGGCATCCATCGGACGTTAGGAAAGATGTCGGCCTCTTGTTCGAAGTGCTTCCAGTCCGCTGCCTGATGAGCCCTGAGGACTGCGGTGTTGTACTCCGTCCGGAGCCATGGACCGACATAGTGGTCGGTCATGCCCTTGATGTCCTCGATCCATCTGTCGAACTTCTTGAGGCGGCCGTTTTCGTCCAGCAGTTGAGAGGCGATGTCGTTCTGCATACGGTGTACCCTGAAGGCGCTCCATATGGCATTGTTGGTGCGGATCTGACTGACGAACTCATCAGGCACATCCGGCCATTCCGACTGCGTCAGTCCCTTCGCTGCAGCCTCGTTGAACAGACGCAGAGTCTCACGGAAGATGTGGTCCTCGATGTCATCGCGGACGTTCAGCCCCTTGTAGATGGCCTCAAGACCCTTGGCAAGCATCTCGGCACTGAACTCTATCTTCTGCCTAGCCGCAGCCTCGAATCCTTCGCAGCACTCGCATGTATGGCCGTAGTACAGGTCATCTATCAGAACGGAAAGCCGGCCCCGTCCTGCGGGGCTTCCGAGAAAAAACTTCTCACCCTGTTCCAGAATGTATCCTCGGACTCGTCCTTTGGCTCCGGCACAGCAGGCTTTTTGCCCTTGCTTTCATCTTCCTGAAGCCTCTTCATCATGGCCTGCTGCTGTGCCTCCTTCTCTTCAGCCTTCCTCTGCGCCTCGGCCTTCAGCCGGTCGTAGTCCTCAGGCTTGTCGATGTCGAAGGTGTCATAGAGATAGTCGTCAGACACCGGAAGCCCTCTGTCCATGAGGTCCTTGACGGCCTGCAACTGTACCGTCTTGTCAGTGGTCTTGGCCTTGATGAACTGGAAGAGACCTCCGTTCACGTCGATTCCTAGCGATTCGAAGATGCGTCTCATCTTGGGACTGTTGAGAACATCAAGGATGTTGTTCTCGTCCTCCTCCTTGATCTCGTCCTCCTCTTCCTGATGCACGGTGCCGAGGGCCTGAGTGCCCGTCGCCTTGGCGTCTGTGGTCAGGGTGTTGCCGAGCATGGCGATGGACATCTGCGCGTCGCACCTGCTGTCGAGGTTCTTGTACAGGTCGGATGATCCTGTCTTGTTGCCGCTTTCCAGCAGGGTGAGGGCGCTGTCCTTCGGATGGATGTACACGGCGTTTGCTCCCTGTCTTCTGGCGTCCTCCATGAGCCTCTTCCTGGCTTCCTCGTCTCCGGCGTCATAGGTGTACTCGCGGATTGGCATGCCGAAGATCTGACAGAACTGTGCCCAGTCTCCGATGTTGCCGCGCTTGTAGAGCACGCACGGCATGATGGCCGACATGATGCCGAGCCCGCGGGGATCGTCTCCGATGACGATGGTGTTGCTGAAGGACTCCAGAGGTGCTCCTTCGGTGTCGGACTGGTGGCGTAACACCTGCTGACGGACAGGGTCGTAGTGCTTGCGGTCGATGAGGTCGTAGGCTATCTGACCGTCATCGTCAAGGTAGAACTGCACCAGGGTGAATCCCCAGAGTTCAGCCTGCACGATGTCTTTGCGGAACTTCCTGAACCATGGCTGTCCGAGGACCTCGGCCACCTTGTCGTCCGGCTTGCCGTTGCGCACGAATTCGATGGACTTCCTGCAGGCACCGACAAGACGCTTGCGGCGTATTCCGATGAGGTGGGTGTCGGTGAGGAAGGCCGACTGGTACATGTCGTACAGCCTTGCCCTGTTGTACATGTCGATGGCGGTCGCGCTGGTCAGGGACTGCATGTACGACGCCATGTCGAAGTGGAAGAGTTCTGGAGCCTGGAGAAGGATGTCCAGACGTCTTCTGTCCTCCATTATCTGATTGAATCCTCCGGCGATGATCCTTCTGTTCTTGGCCGGTCTTCCCTTGAGTCTGTTTGCCATATTCGAATAGTTCTAGAATGCTGTTAGAAATGTGTCTCCCTGAATGTGTTGTTCTCGATCTGCCACGGGCTGTTCTCCGCAGCCTCGTCCTCCGGCAGCCTTGGTGCTCCGTGGATGGTCAGTTCTCCTTTCGCCACTCCCTTGAGCCATTCCACGGCCCTGTCGTAGCGGTCCTTGCGTATCTGCGACATCTTGTACGGGTTGTGGATGCAGAAGATGTGGTAGACCGCGATGTCCTTTGCCATGGAGAGGACCAGCGGGTGTCTCTCGCTTCCCTCTGCGCCGAAGATCTTCTCGACATCGTATGACTTGTCAAGATATGACTTCATCTCGGCGATGGCGGTCATCTCGCAGTCCTCGATGATTGTCTGCCCATCCTCCGCATCGCCTCTGAGAAGGCTGTCGAGGATGTCTCTGTGTATGGTGCTGTCGTAGTCCGACAGTTGGATGAATGTGCTCATGTTACAGTCGTTTGCTATGGTCTATGAGTTCATATGCTGATATGGTGTCCACCTGTGCGGTGGTCTCCCTGATCTTGGAGTCGACGATGAACTTCGCTCCCTCTACACAGTCCGGACCGTCGGCGCAGTAAGGAAGGGTGAGTTCGAACATCTTGAACTGGTCTATGAGTTCGAGCATGTGCGGGTTGCTCTTCTCATCCTCGTTGAAGACAAGGCGTCCCTCCCTGTCCACCGGTTCCAGATTGGCCTCGATGCGTGTGGCCTTGTCTCCTTTCTTCCTGTCGTCTCCCTTCAGGTGCAGGGATTCTCCCTTCAGGGTGTTCTTGTCACGGACCAGCGGCATGAACACCTGCTCGAAGAATGGATTCTGCAGGGTGTTGTTCTCCTGGATGAAGTAGACCGGCACCTCGCTTCCGAGGTATTCCTTGAGGGTGTAGAACCATTCGATGTAGTTGTCGTTGCTTTCGCTGGCACAGAAGGCCTTGATGACATAGTAGGTGCCCTTGTACCATCCGACCGCGCAGACGGCCTTCTTGGAGTTCTTCTTCTCGGTCTTGTTGTTCGAATAGGCGGGGTCACCATATACCACGATGAACTTGAACTTGTTCAGCGCAGGCACCTTGCCGAACGGGAGGTTCTTGAAGATCTTGCCCTCGGATATAGGGTTGTTCATGTACTCCTGCTGGAATGCCTTCGTGGAGATCTGCTGGCGGATCCTGGCGATGTGCTCAGGCTTGTTCTTCTCCGGCCAACTGCTGTTCCCGTTCTTGTCGACGATGTTGATGACGTCCCAGTGGTCAGCCTTCGCTCCTGCTCTTGCGACGCAGGTGTCCTTGGCGATGATGTTTCCGCAGAAGATGATGAGGGTCGGTTCGGACACCGACTTCGTCGGATAGAGAGCCTCTTCCCACCATTCCCACTTCTTGTCGAGGACGGTCTTGTTCCTGCAGTCCGCGTCTGTGTCGAAGTCGTCAAGCAGGAGGATGTCCGGACGGACGGCCTCGGCTCTGGATCCTCGCGGTGCGTTGCCCGCACCTATGCCAAGGAAGGAGGCTCCGCACTTGAGGATGAATTCGCTGTCGGTCCACTGGCCCATATTGACCTGGTCTCCGTAGAATGCCTTGAGTCTTCCGTTTGCTTCCAGATTGGCCTTGTACGGCCTAAGGAGTCTGATGGCGGCGTCCTGTGTCGCGGCGGCAAGGATGACGTTCCTGTTGCGTCCTGTAAGCACTCTGTAGAGCACCACGAACATCACGACAGTGGACTTGGCCAGTTCTCGGCTCCATGAGAGCACCTCGAACCAGTCGTCGTTGTTGATGAGCCTGTTGATGGCCTTGACATGGAACCGGGCGAAGTCATACTTGGCGTAGTTCGGAAAGAAGTACCTGATCCATTCGACGGGGTGCTTCTCCAGTTGCGCCTTCTTGCGCATCTTCTCCGATTCGGTCATGCTGACCTCTACGGGCGTGGCGTTGGCTATATCCTTCAGATATTCCTTCCACTCCTTGAGTCTCTGCTTCTCTTCCTGTGTCATGTCACTTCATCTGTTCTGTGAGGAAAACGTCCCATAACTTCATGAACTCCCTTGCCTTCTCAAGGTCAGTCCTGCGGAGGAATTCTCCGAACCTGATGCCGGCGTCGATAAGAGACGATATACAGATGTCGTTCTCCATCTTCCTGATGGCGTTGGCCAGTTTGACAAGTTTGTCCGCCTCCTGCGGCGTAGGACCTGCCTGCACGGCTTTGTTCGGGTCGTACTTCTTGCTGTTCGGATCCAGCCTGTCAAGATCCACCAGCCTTCCTCGCTCGATGACTGTCTGATTGATCATGTCCATCTGCTCGTACAGTCCTCTCAGGATGCTTTCCCTGCCGGCTGTCATGTATGTCTTCAGTTCATCCCACTTTCCGTCGGCGGCCCAGCGTGAGACGGTCTGCCGGGTGCTGCCGATCTTCTCGGCAATCTCGGCATAGGTGTATGTGCCCTGGATGTAGAGTTCCTTTGCCAGGCTTCTCTTCTGCTCTGTTGACAGTGTTCCCATATATCTCTTTTCAGCAAAGTTGGTAAGACTCTGCTAAATTGGAAAATATATAATTTATGATACTCTGTGCAATTCACTGTTTTAACTTAATAGATTGAGTATCATAATTTTACGATTTTGCAGAATGCGGAGCAATATGCAACTTTGCGGAAAAGAGGTTTTGATGAAGAAAGGATTTTTCAATGTGATTCTCCCTGAAACGGCTGACGGTACCGTCGCTGTCCTTCTCTACGGCTACATCGGCCGTGAGGAGAAGGCCGACGCGGACAGGGTCGTCAGCGAACTGATGTCCCTGTCGTCGACATACAGGAACATCGATGTCAGGATCAACAGTCTCGGAGGTGAGGTCTTCTCAGGCATGGCGATATTCAACGCTCTGAAGAACTCCACCGCCAATGTCAATATATATGTCGACGGAGTGGCGGCCAGCATGGCGGGCATCATCGCCTTGTGCGGACGTCCGCTTCACATGTCCAGGTATTCGAGGCTGATGCTTCATCAGGTCACAGGAGGCGTTCACGGGACTTCGGAAGAGATACGTGCGTATGCCGACGTGGTCGAGCAGTTGACCGACACCCTCGTGACCATGGTCGCGGACAGGTCAGGTCTTGAGGCTGAAGAGGTCCGCAGCCGCTGGTTCTCCGGCGGTGACCACTGGATGACGGCGCAGGAGGTTCTGGACCTCGGACTTGCAGAGAGCATCTACGACATGAAGGACGGTGCTTCACCTGCTGCTGACGCGACAGCCGAGGCGATCTATGAATTTACTAACAGGCAGAACTCTCTGCCACTAACAGATACAAACATGGCAATA
Source organism: Bacteroidales bacterium (assembly GCA_017473705.1). Taxonomy (GTDB): domain Bacteria; phylum Bacteroidota; class Bacteroidia; order Bacteroidales; family UBA932; genus Cryptobacteroides. Next base: position 18,681 of record JAFUJQ010000030.1, read on the forward strand.
CTCGATGAACTGAAGAAGAAATCTTCTTTCCAGAACGCCACAACTGAAGAGCAGGTGCTGGCGAAAATCAATGAACTGGAGAATGACGCGGCGAAGGTGCCGGCACTCCAGGCAAAGGTAACGGCATTAGAGAACGAGAAGAAGGAGGCGATGAAGGCGGCACGCACCGCATACCTCGACCAGGCTGTCGCTGACGGACGCATCCAGGCGGCGCAGAAGCAGCATTTTCTCGCTCTGATGGAACACGATGAGGCCGGTGTCAAGGCTGTGATCGACAGCATGCCGAAGAACTCCGGACGCATCAGTTCGTTCATCGGCTCAGGCAAGACGGCCAGCACTTCTGCACGTCAGGAACTTGAGGCGATGACATGGGACCAGATCGACAAGGAGGAGCGTCTGGCCGAACTCAAGAACAACTACCCTGACCTCTACGAGTTGAAGTTCAACGAACAGTTTAAATAGAAGTACATATGGCACTACAGACAGAAATTTGGATCAAATCCATCGTCGATGGCTTATGGCCAGAAGATTCGTTCATGAGCAAGGCTGTGAACGACGACCAGTACGTGTCTAACAAGACAGTACACATCCCTAATGCCGGCTCTGCTTCAAAGGTTGAAATGGACAGGTCACAACTCCCTGCAGCCTATAAGAAGAGAACCGATTCGGAGATCACATACAGTCTCCACGAGTTCACTACCGATCCGGTGGTCATCCAGTTCACCGAGAAACTCCAACTCTCGTACTCGAAGAGGGAAAGCGTGCTCAAGGAAGACCGCGCGAACCTCGTGAACCATGTCGCGGAGTATCTGCTTGGCGCATGGGCCGAGGGTGTGACGAAGGTCTACGAGACTACAGGTGAGGCTGTGAAGGCTCATACCGCAAGTGCGACCGGCCAGAGAAAGGCGACTACCAAGGACGACATCCTCGGACTCATGGCCGAGTTCAATGCCGAGGACATCCCGCAGGAGGGCCGCTATCTCCTTCTTGATGCATTCATGTATCAGGAACTCATCACTAGTCTGAGCAACAACGAGATGGCCGCATTCCAGGCATGCGCAGACCTCAAGAGAGGCATTCTCGGCAAGTTCGCATCGTTCAACATCATGATGCGTTCGTCAGTGCTCCGCTATTCGTCAGAAGGAGCGCTCAAGGCCAAGACTGCAGCCGGAGCAGCAGCGGACAACGCGGCAGGCCTCGCATGGTACGAGGGTGCAGTCAGCCGCTCCAAGGGAGAGGTCAAGATGTTCGCGAGCGAGGGCGATCCTGGCTACTACGGTGACGCATACAGTTTCCTCGTGAATGCCGGTGGTGCTAGACGCCGCACCGACAAGAAGGGTGTGTGGGTGCTCCGTCAGGCGGCAGCGGCCTAACCTATAACGGTCCCGTCGAAGGGCGGGACCATTAAAAAAATCTTAAGACATGCTACCAAAAGTTACAATCAAATATCTGAACGGCCTTCTGGGTACCGTGCCTGACTCTCAGGACGGTCTTCTCGCTCTCGTGCTTCTCGGTGCTTCTCCTGTCGGAGAGACATTCGTCGAGGGAGTGCCTTACAGGATCTACGGCGTATCGTCGCTGGAAGATCTGGGAGTCACTGAGGAGAACAATGCCCGTCTGGTGAAGATCGTGCAGGAGTTCTATGCCGAGGCTTCTGAAGGCACGCCTCTGTATGTGGTCGGTTACGCATCGGCTGTCTCGATGACGGCCTTCTGCAACAAGGATACAGGCAAGATCGTGGAACTCGTGGAGTCTCTCAAGGGTGCTGTCCGCGGCATCGTGGTCGCAGGCACTGCCGAGACCGCAGCCACAGAAGGCGTCGCTGCCGATGTGCTTACCGCGGTACCTCTTGCTCAGGCTGCAGCGGAACACTGCGCGGAGTCACTGTATGCTCCGGTGTTCGTCATCCTTGAAGGACGAGCCTTCGCCGACGCCGCCAAACTGCCGGACATGACCGAGCAGGGATACAACCGTGTGGCCGTCGTGCTTGGTGACACCGCAGAAGGAAGCAAGGATGCGGCCGTGGGTCTTCTTGCAGGACGCATCGCGTCAGTACCTATCCAGAGGAATATCGGAGCGGTGCTGTCAGGACCTCTCAACGCCTCGCAGATGTACATAGGCTCAGTGCCTGTAGACCGTGCCATGGATGCCGTCAGAACGGCTCATGACAAGGGCTATATCGTGCCGAGAATCCACATCGGACGTCCCGGCTATTACTATGCCGATGACGTGATGTGCTGCGACCAGACAGATGACTACGCACACCTGACGGCCCGCAGGACCATCGACAAGGCTGCACGCATCGCATATGACACCCTCATCGACTACCTTCTTTCGGAGATCGAGGTCAACGAGGACGGCACCATGCAGCAGCCGGTCGTGAAAGGATGGCAGGCTTCCGTCGAGTCGGCTATAGATGCGCAGATGACCGCGGCGGGCGAACTGAGCGCGGTGAACGGAAGCGGATGCAGATGTCTCATCGATGCTTCGCAGAATGTCCTGGCCACCGGCGTCATCGAGGTGACCGTCAAGGTCCTTCCGTACGGATATGCACGTGAGATCGTAGCCAAGATCGGTTTCCTAACCAATAACGCATAGGAGGACAGAATATGCCATTTAACACAAGAGAATACGAATGGTCTGACGTGAACATCGTCGTGGCCGGAAGGCTGGTCACAGGCATCCGAGGCGTCTCGTACACCTCATCCCAGGAAAAGGAGGCGCTCTATGCCAAGGGCAACAAGCCGCACGCCATCCAGCGAGGAAACAAGAGTTACTCCGGAAACATCAGACTGCTTCAGAGCGAACTTGAGGCGCTTGAACTGGCTGCTGGCGGTGATGCCCTCAATGCCTCATTCAACATCATCGTCGCATACGGCAATCCTTCACGGGGTGACATGGTGTCGACTGACCTGCTCAAGGGATGCGAGATCACTGAGATCCCGAAGACACTCAACCAGAACGACAAGTTCATGGAGGTGGAACTTCCATTCATCATGCTCGATGTCGTTCGCGGATACGAATAATACCTGCGCCTCCGGCAGGTGTCCGGGGGCGTTATAATAACATTCTAACGACAATAGAACTATGGCAGAACAGATTACTCAGGAACAGATCAACGACTGGAAGAAGAAGCACGGTGAGGTGATTCTATACACTGTCGATGACAAGGTCGGATACTTCCGCAAGCCTACAAGACAGGAGATCTCCTACGCATCAGTGGCAAGCAGTCAGATGAAGGACGTCATCAAGTACTCCGAGACCCTGATGAACTCATGCTGGCTCGGAGGTGACAGGGAGATCCTCGACAAGGATGAGTACTTCATCGGAGCGATGGGCGTCATCGAGGCTCTTGCAGAAGTCAAGGTCGGAGAAATAAAAAAGTTATAGCGCTGGCAGACGGCCGACCGGACGCGGATTTCATCGGCTACTTCAACACCATGCTCCGATATTATCTGCATGTAGATCCGGATACGCTGTCTGACCAGCAGTGGGCTACGATGATAGCCCAGTTGACTGACATAAGGAAACGGGAATCAGGAAAATGAATGTCCTTCAGTTCATAATCGACATCGCCGCACGTGGTGACCAGGCAGTCATCCGCAGAGTAGGCGCCATCCAGGACCGACTGGGTGGTGCTGAGGCTGCGGCTGAACGGCTGGCCAGCGCCACAGGAGGCAGACTGAAGCAGGCATTCATGTCGCTTCCTGGTGCATCCTTCTTCTCGAATCCCATCGTGGCACTGTCGACCGGCATTGGCGTCGTGACACGTCTGGGAATGGAGACGGAGAAGACTGCCACCGCATTCCGCGTGCTCGCGGGCTCGGAAGAGACTTCCACGAAACTCCTTGGCGAACTGAACAGGTATGCCGATGACACCGTCTGGAACCGTCCTGAGATACAGGAGGCGGCAAAGACCATGATGGGCTTCGGTATCTCGACCGAGACGGTCTATCAGGACCTCAAGATGCTGGGAGACGTGGCCATGGGAGACAAGAACAAACTGCAGAGTCTCGCTCTTGTCTTCGGTCAGATCTCATCTGCCGGCAAACTGCAGGGAAATGACCTTCTCCAACTCATCAACGCCGGATACAACCCTCTTCTCGACATCTCCGAACTCACCGGCAAGTCGGTGGCCACTCTCAAGGAGGAGATGAGCAAGGGAGCGATCTCGATGGACCTCGTGAGAAAGGCCTTCGAGAAGGCTACCGGTCCGGGTGGAAGGTTTAACGGCATGATCGACGAACTGGCTGACACCGCTCCCGGTGCATTCGACCAGATGAAGGGCAAGGCTTCGGCAGGTCTTCTCAGGATCTATGACATCATCCAGCCTCTGCTGATACCGGCCTTCCAGACGATGGGTAAGGTCCTCGACAAGGTCTTTGCCGTACTCGAAGCCGTCATCAAGTTCCTCATCGACTACGGGAAATGGCTGTTGCCTGTAGTGGCGGCCATTACGGCATATAACGTTGCGGTGAACACTACCGTGCTGGCGCTCAAGGCATGGGTGGCCATCCAGAAGATCCTGAACGTCGTGATGAGCCTGAACCCGGTGGGTCTTGTCGTGGCAGGCATAGCGGCACTTGTGGCGATAGTTGCGGTGTGCTACAACAAGTTTGCAGGCTTCAGGGCGGTAGTTCTGACCGTATGGGATGTCCTCAAGAAGTTTGCCGACGTGATCAAGGATTTTGTTCTCGACCGCCTGGAAAAGATGCTCGGAATGCTGAACGCCGTCGGTGAGGTGATTGCAAAGATCTTCGGCAAGCCGTGGGAGGCAGTCAAGACAGGCGTCGGCAATGCGGTGTCTTCGCTCGGTGAAAGGATGAAGGGTACACGTATAGGCCGGAGATACCAGGAGCATCTTGCCGAACAGACGAAGCAGGAACTGTCGGCCCCTAAGGGCGCGGCAGGAGCCGAGGAAGGCATTTCCGCAGGAACTCTCGGCCTTGGCAGCGTCGACACCTCCAAGGTGGCGAATGACATCACTACCGGAGGCACGAGAAACACTTCAATAACGCTCAACATAGCCAAGTTCTGGGAGGACGTCAACGTGTTCCCGGCAGAGGATATGGACATGAACATGCTTACAAGGAAGGTCCTTGAAGCGATAAACAGGTCTCTTGAGGCCGCAACAAGCGCAGCACGATGATCACTTATCAGATAGACAGCGAGACCGGCAATGTCAAGGCGCTGATCAAGACACCGCCGTACCTCAGTTTTCTCCAGTCTGCAGTCATGCGTCCGGACGGAAGCGGATATGACCTGTCCATGCTGACGGAGCAGCAGATGGCTGAGGCAGTGGCCAATGCCAACGGCGTGCCGATGAAGTGCCCGCTCTGGATGAGGCTTGAGGGTGAGGAGTGGTGGCTGCTTCCGTATGAACCGATCGTGTCGGTCAACGGCAAGAATGTCATCGTCAAGAAGCAGGTCTCCAAGGGCAAGGTCAGAGGATCCATCAAGGAGAGATGGTCACAGGATGACTACCAGATAAGCATCAGCGGAATCCTCATCAACCCTTCCGGCACCGGATTTCCTGATGAGGACGTGAAGAGGCTGAGACGTCTCTGCGAGGCGGGAAAGGTGCAGGTGATGAGCCCGCTTATGGAAGTCTTCTCCATCGATCAGATCGTGATTGAGGGTTATGACTTTCCGTTCACTTCAGGCCCGAACAACCAGGCATACACTATCAGCGCATCTAGCGACGACATATACAAACTGCTGCTCCGCAGCGAGGACTTGAAGATACAGTAGCATGTTCACGATGGCTTATGACATACAGGTCGGAGACTACAGGCTCGGAATGCTGGAGAAGGTCGAGATAAACAGGTCGGTGGAACTGCTGGCCGACACGGCCGTCATCACTCTGCCTGCGGCCGAATACAATGCCGCGCTGGATGTGGAGTCGAAGATAAGGAGAGGCGACAGGGTCGTCATCTCGCTCGGCTACGAGGAGACCGGACTGGTCGAGGAGTTCCGCGGATGGGTGCAGCGTGTCGGTACCGACAACGGCACCGTCACCCTCGAATGCGAGGATGACCTGTTCAAGTTCCGCGTCGGTCTCGATGACCAGCAGAAGAGCAATATAACGCTTGCAGATCTTCTCAGGCTGGTGGTGGCCGGAATCGGCGGGGGCTACGGGATAGATTGCAGTTACAGTTGGACATACGAGAAGTTCACCATCAACAGCGCGACCGGCTTCGATGTGCTGAAGAAGGTGCAGGAGGAAAGCGGTGCGGACATCTACATTCAGGACGGAGTGCTGCATGTCCATGCTCCGGGCGAGAAGGTCGGCAAAGACATCATCTATGACTTCTCTCAGAACGTGCAGTCATGCGACCTTAACTACAGGCGTGCGGATGAAAGGAGGGTGCAGGTGGTGGTGAAGGCGGTGATGCCAGACGGAAAGGTCAAGGAAAGGCACTACGGCAGCACCGGAGGAGACAAGGTCGAGGTGAAATGCGCCACTTCTGACGACGAGTCGATGAGGCTCAGGGGCGAATCGGAGCACAAGAGGCTGTCATTCGACGGATACGACGGAAGCATCACTACATGGCTGGTGCCGTTCATAATGCCGGGAGACTGCGCCGATCTGCATGATGCGGATTATGACTACAAGGACGGAAGATATTACGTGCGGGCTGTCAAGACCGAGTTCGGCAGTTCCGGAGGCACGAGGACGATAGAACTCGGATTCAGACTGACATGACACCGGAAAAGAGACTGGCAGACAACATAAGGAGGATAAGCCCTGTCGCGCTGTGGATCACTCAGGGAGTGGTGGAATCGGTGGACGGTCAGACATGCACGGTCAGCATAGGTGAGGCCACCTTCTCAGGCATCAGGCTGAGGGCTTCGCTGACGGACAGGGAGAGACAGATCCTGCTGGTGCCGAAGGTCGGAAGCGCCGTGACCCTGGCTTCTCTGTCCGGAGACTTCAACGACATGGTCGTGGTGCAGGTGGATGAGGTGGAGACAGTGACTGTCAACGGAGGTAAACTCGGAGGACTGGTCAATATCGAGACGCTCACGGAGAAGATCAACGAACTTGTGGAGGCTTTCAACAGCCACACGCATACGATCACTCCCGGAACCATCAACACGACCGGAAGCGCAGCGGCACAGTCCAATCCATCACCGGTGACAGTGCCGGCAGTCGGCCGGAAGGCAAGAAAACTGAACCGTAAGGATTACGAAGACGATAAGATAACGCACTGACATGAAAGGCATACAACTGACAGATTATGACCTTGCCGTCAAGGTCGAGAGGGACAGCAGCGGGAAGATCCTGAACGGGATGGTCGTGGGAGACGTGCTCCATCAGAACCAGGCTGTCATCCTCAGCATCAGGAAGGGCGAACTGAAGGAGAATCCTTCCGTCGGTGTGGGGCTGGCCGACATGCTGCTTGAGCATGACCTGGCTGCTATACAGAACGAGATACGTCAGCAACTGGAGATGGACGGACAGAAGGTCTCCATGGTGCGGGTGACTCATCAGGAGGTAATCATAAACGCTAAATATTGAAGAATTATGGAAAATCTGTTTACGCCGCTCAAGTCGGTACTGGTCACAGCCTTGTGCGCTGTCCTGGCGTTCTTTGCGCCTATCGCGAATCTGATATTCGCTGTGTTCATCATCTTCCTTCTCAACTGCATCGCGGGAATTATCGCGGATGTGGTGACCGACAGGAAGCAGTTCGATCTGAAGAAGTTCTTCCACTGTCTGCTGGAGACGATGGTTTTCTACATGATCATCATGGCAGTCTACGTCATCGGTGACAAGTTGCTGAACATCGCAGGAGCCATACAGTGCAGCACGGTGATAGTCTATGCGATTCTGTATTTCTACGGCACGAACATCCTGAGGAACTGCATCAAACTGTTTCCGGACTCGAAGACGCTCAAGTTCCTCTACTACGTCCTGTCATTCGAGATCATCAAGAACCTGCCGTATATGGAGCGTTTCAAGGAGAAGGAGGCCGAAGTGACCGAGGAACTCAAGGAAGAGGAAGAAACCGAAACCGCTGCGGAACCGGCAGATAGGAAGCCTACTCTGGGCGACACATGCACATGTGAGGTCTGCGCATACAGGCCGTGCAAGATTCCGGTGGATGAGTTCTGTCCGATGTATTACGGAGGAGAGAAGGAAGAAAATGGCTGACGTGGATAAACTGCTGCCTTTCATTCTTGCATGGGAAGGCAGGTTCGTCAATGACCCGACAGACAAGGGAGGAGCGACGAACATGGGCGTGACCCTCAAGACATGGAGGGCCGTCGGATACGACAAGGACGGTGACGGAGACATCGATGTTGACGATCTTAAACTCCTGAGCAGAGAAGACGTACGTGACAGGGTCCTGAAGCCTCACTACTGGGATAGATGGAAGGCTGACAGCCTGAAGTCGCAGAGAGTGGCAGACATCCTCGTGGACTGGACATGGTGCTCCGGCAAGTGGGGAATCGTCATCCCTCAGAGGATTCTCTGCGTTCCTGATGACGGAATAGTCGGACCGCTGACACTGAGCGCGGCAAACAGCATAGATCCGGAAAGGTTCGTGGCACAGGTCTACGAAGCAAGAAAAAACTTCATCCGCCGGATAGTTCAAAGGGATGAGACACAGGAGAAGTATTACAGAGGCTGGATGAACCGCCTCGCAGAGTTACGATGACATGAAAAACCATCTGGTAATCATATTCTTAGTTTTGTTGTTAGGTCTGACATCCTGCGGCATGCAGAAGACGGTGATGTCGCAGGAGGTTCAGGCTGATGCCAGAGCAGAAATGGCCGACAGCACAGTACTGTCGAGCGCCATAGAAAAGATCGTCCGCGCAAAAGTGGATGAGATCCTTGACAAGTCGATAGCAAACAATCTGTGGGTAGAGCGAAAGGTATGGAGTCCTCCGGATACAGCCGGCAATCAGTATATTGTATCGGAGGAGCGGGTAAGGTCAGAGACCCGCGTGACGGAGACCAGGGAATCGACCATTACGGATGTCGAGCAGGTCACCGAGAAGACTGACAGCACATCGGTGTCGGCAAGCATAGAGGATCTTGTGGTGGACACTAAAACAGATATAACAGAAAAGAATGGGCTGCCCTGGTGGCAGAAGACACTGATGGTCATCGGGGCGGCATTTCTGATATTCTTGGTCATTAGAATAGTGCTGAAGTTCATATGAAGATAACGGTAGAACGGAGACAGACACTGTCAGATATAGCAATACAGGTATATGGGGATGTGAGAGCGGTGGGAATACTCATGGTCGAGAACGGAGTGAGCCTCACCGATGATCTGGAACCGGGGACGGTGCTGGAATGCCCTGAAGCCGAGTATGACAGGTATCTGCAGATGTATGTCGTCAGACGCGGCATCAGGCCGGCGACAGCCTTGGATCCGGACGGAGAGATAAGGGCAAAAGTATTCACACAAGAGTTCACAGAAGAGTTCAAGTAATGGCAAGGACAATCAAGCAGATTAAGAAGAGCATGACGGATCAGTTCATGGCTGATCAGGTCATCAGGGACAGATATGGCCTTACAGGGCGTGAGTCGTTTGAGTCGGCATTCAGCGCCGTGTCGGTCGAGAGCATCATCTTCGGCATCGTGGCGGCTGCGGTCTATGTCCTTGAGACGATGTTCGAGGCATTCCGCACAGAGATAGAAAGGAAGATCACATCTGCAGTGGTGGCTTCCATACCATGGTACCATAAGGTCTGTCTGGAGTACCAGCATGGCGACAGCCTGATCCTCGACGAATCGACGTATGAATATGTCTATCCAGCGGTCGACGCATCCAAGAGAAAGGTCAAGTTCGCTTCATGCAGAGACAGAGGTGGCGGTATTTACATACTGGTGGCCGGAGAAGATGCGGAAGGTAATCCTACAGCCCTTTCGAATGATGTTATAACGGCGTTCAGAGAGTATGTCAACAGACGCAAGCCGGCCGGTGTGATAGCCGAGGTGTACTCGTATGATCCGGACACCGTCAGGATACGGATGACCGTGCAGTATGACCCTATCGTGATGAACTCTGACGGCTCGCTCATCTCGGATCCGTCAGTCTTTCCTGTCGAGGATGCGGTCAACGGCTATCTGTCTGGCATTATCTACGGAGGAACCTTCAACAAGAACAGGATGATCGATGCCGTTCAGGCTGCAGAGGGTGTGAAGGACCTGGTGCTTGACGAAGTCCTCGCCAAGCCGGTAGACGCACAGTCATATGCTGCGGTAGTCGGCAACAACTATAAATCAGTCGGAGGATCATTCAGATCGTCTGACCTTAAAGCCACCATCAGTTATGTACTGGAGATTTGACCCTAACAAATTCGCGCTGCACATGCTTCCACCGCTCTTGCGGAAAAAAGGCATCTATGCGCTGCTGAAGTGCCTGATGATTGGCATCAGTGCGGTTCACCGGATGTTTGTGGACTTCAGGGCGGTCATAATGCGTCAACTGAACTACAACGGCTTCACCATATCGCTTGAGAGGTTCCTGAACGAGCAGTTCAGCCTTGAGAATGAAATCTTCATCAAGGACTACGCGACCGACAATGTATATCTCCACATGAAGGGCGAGACACCGGAAGAGGTCTATGCGGGATACCAGAATGAAGGAGACGTGCTGGTGCTTTCATCTACCGGACCGGACAAGGTTTCAGGAGGATTCACGATCATGATACCGGTAGGACTCGCGACAGAAGAAAACCTCCTTGTCATCAGGAAGTGGGTCGACTATTACCACATGGCAGGCACAACATATAAAATAGATACTTATGAATAAATTGCTAACATTCCCTGGCTTGCAGCCAATATATCTGGGAGACATCGATTTTCTCCAGGAGTCGGTCAGAGACTCATTCGTTCAACTTCTCCGCGGACTTACGGGCGATGAGAAGCCGAACTGCATCCTGCAGAAGGCTACGGTAGACAAGGATGGTGTCGCCTGCGTCGACGGAGAGATCTTGCCGTACAAGGCCTATTCCGGCACAGACATAGGCACTCCGAGCATCAGGGTCGTGACAGTGCTTGAGGGAGAGCGCACCTTCAAGAACGGAGATGTGCATGCCTGTCATGAAAGACGTTATGGTGAAGAATACGTGACTGTTGGAGGCGTGAGATTCCCGCTGTTGACGGATCTTCTGTTCTCGCGTTTCAGCGTGAAAAGAGGTACATCGAACTTCACCAATAATGACATATTGTCGGCTGAACGACATGTCTCATACAGTAAGATCACCTCGTCCTGCATTCAGATCGAGATCAAGGTAAAGTTCACTGCTGCAGCGGATGTATCCACAATCTTCGACGATGAGGTTGTCACTGTGCCGAGCGCTGTCGTATCTCAGGGAAACAGATATTACACTATGGTCGCAGAGATAGCCGGAAGTCTTGTCAGTCTGCCGGCGAAGGTGTCCTTCCGGGCAGATGAAAATGTCAACTCCGCTCGTATGACAGTTACCATTCCTCCGACCTCTTTTAGCGAGGATGCTGAAGCAATGTTGAGTTTTATGTTAGTAATCAATCAGTAAACCATGAATATCTATGATCTTATAAGGAGAGCTCAGGAGCTGCGTGACACAACGCAGATAGACTCCGTGTCTCCAGAACTTGTCGGAAAGTTGCATGAGGACACTCTGAAATACATCAATGAATACCAGTTGCTGGCGTCTTCTCCGGCAATACATAAGACATATGCGTCGGTTTCTGCCATGCAGGGTGATGCTTCTCCTAAATCAGATCTGACCGGCCGTGCCCTGCTCAAAGGTCAGTTAGTCATCATCGTGCCTGCATCATCCACTGATGCGACTGCCGGTGATGTCTACCGCTACAACGGCCCATCCGGCAACACCTCCGGCTGGACATATGTTGCCAAGATCGGGAAATTGGAGTTGATGGCTAATGTCACAGTTATAACATCTACAAACGATGCTATTCCTAATATCGATACAAAATCAAAAATATTAGACTTGGGGGCAGACCCGATACTATTAGTAGGAAAAAAATCATACGCTCTAAAAACAATACATACCGACACTTCAGTATACAGATCTATATCATTAATGGATATAGAAGAGTCTGAAACCTCGGCAGTTAGAGTGGTTTTTAATACATCAAGTCAAACCTTGTATTCAAGAAAGTGGGCTGATGATTTAACATCTGATGAAGTACTTGTTGGAGGTATTAGAAAGAATACAAGTAAAGAGTGGGATTATAACTTTCCGTTTGACTACACTATTGATGGGCATGGAGGTATTAGGCAAATAATTGCGAATCAAAAAAACATTGCAGATCATGGCAATGCTATACAAGATCTTAAACAATCTATATTTCAATATACTACTCAAACTTATAAGCCAGAATATACTATCGCATACCAAGACTATCAGATACTCAATGGCTTATTATCTTCACAGGCAGGTTATGTGGTGACTGCTCCGATTCCGCTGAAGAAAGGTGATATACTCAACCTTAAATGCTATGTCGGAGGCACTGCACAGGCCATATCACTTACAGATGCAGAAGGCTCATATTATGCGGCTATCAGTTCCGGCAATGGATATACAGAAAGGGCATACACTGCGACAGAAGACTGCTATGTCGCTTTGTCATGGCTTGTATTAAATGAATATCCTGTCATCTTGAGTGTTAATGGCTCATCGTATATACCGCTTATCAAGGAAAGGGTTGATGAGTTGGAAAATGTTACTATTCCTTCGATATTGGAAGATATTGAGGATCTTAAGAATCCAACATCCGGGGCATCCGGTAATGGTGTCAATGTGTCACTTATATCTTCCTTGGATTCTGCGATTCCGAACATTGACACATCTGCAAAAACTTTGGACTTGGGCGTTGATTCCATCCTGTTAGTAGGAGGTCAATATTACCTTATGAAGAGCATCCACTCTGACACTTCCGCATACAGAGCCATCTCTCTTGATGACATTGAGGGTACAGATACATCTGCAGTCAAGTTGGTCTTCAACACCACATCAAAGAAGATGTATGCAAGGATATGGGATGCAGAACTGTCATCAGATGAGGTCCTTGTTGGAGGAATAAGGAAGAACTATACATCAGAATGGGAGTGTAACTTGCCTTTTGACTTTACCATTGACGGAAAGAGAAACACTCCATCCGTATCTGTCGCAGGGGGAAAGGATAACATCTCCCTTATCACTTCATTGAATGATGCTATTCCGAATATTGACACCAAGTCCAAGATTTTGGATTTAGGCTCCGATCCAATAGTCTTGGCCGGAGGACTGGCATATGCATTGAAAGGCATTCATCCCGATGCATCTGTATACCGGGCTATTCCATTTGATGACATTGACGGCACAGGCACATCAGCAATCATGATGGTTTTCAACACCACATCAAAAAAGATGTATGCAAGAGCATGGACTGCAACCTTGGCAGATGATGAGATGCTTGTCGGAGGAATCAGGAAGAACACGACTATGGACTTTGAATATAACTTCCCATTCAAATATACAATCAACGGTGTTCTTCCAGGGCAGCAGGAGGATGAATATAAAGAGGGGCAGTTAGGTAGCAAGACATCATTGAAGTTTATTGCACACCGAGGTCTTCACTTGCAAGGTATCCCGGAGAATAGCCTAATGGCTTACCATTATGCTGGAAGATGCGGATTTGACTTTGCAGAAACCGACTTCTGTCCAACATCAGATGGTGTGCTTGTGCTGATGCACGATGACACGATAAACAGAACGATGGCGAATGCCGATAATACCGACATTGTGGGAGATGTGTCTGTATCAGAGCATACCTTCGCCGACCTCCGTAATCACTATCGTTTCAAGTCGAGTGATCCGAGGTTCCGAATGCCAATACCAACATTGGAAGAGTTCTTCATTCAATGCAGGAAGAGTGGCATCTTTCCTTTGCCGGAAATCAAGTCATTCGGCATGACACAGGAGTATGTCAAGGATGCTCATGACCTTGGATGCAAGATCATGGGAGAGGGCAACTTTGGATTTTGCTCATTCTCCACAGACTTCCTGGATTATGCGAGAAGCCTGTCAGAGAAGACTCTGCTGCTATACATTGTAAAAGATGGCATTCTGAATACCGTAAATGCAGTAACAGGGCAGTCAAGAGTCGCTCCAAACACATGGTGGTATCCGACATGGGATGCTGCTAGTTATGGAGATTATGGACTAACTGTGGAGAATGTGAGGTCGCACAAGGAAGCCGGTATTCCGGTAGCGGTGTGGACTACTCCGGTTGAAGAATTCGATAATATGCTGAATCTTGAGGTGGATGCTTTGGCAGGAGATTATCTGTCACCGAATCTTGCGGGAAGAACTGCAAGAATCGCAGTCGCAGATGATTCATTCAAACAATTCCGCACAGATGGATCAGAAGTCAACTTGTCACTCTATCTATCCGCAGGACAGACTTGCTCTTTCAATGCCGGCAACATGTGGTTGGGAGGATACTATCTGAATGTGATGGCTCAAGGTCATTATACCATCCTATCTCCGAGATTATATATAGAGAATGATGACGATACAATGACAAGACATATCTATCAAGGCATAGGCGAGGGAGAAGATGCCATCTTCATGATCACAGCAATAGAAGATACAAGGATCGACTCTATTGAATGGTGTAGCGTTTCGTTATAACGAGGAAAACCCTCGACCCTGCAAGCAACTTCCACATTACATACAGATTAGGCCATAGGCCGGTCAAGGGATTTTTAAAGAAGTCCTTGCCGATCTATGGCCTAATTGTATGCCCTGGTGTCAAGGACGACAGTAATGGAGGAAGCAAAATATGTGCAAAAAGGATCTATGCGAGCAAATAATTGCTCTTGTCGCTGATGTTACTGACATATCTGCTGTAGAGATCATGTCTTCCAATAAGAGACCGGACGTCGTGGATGCCAGGTATCTTGCGATATTCATAATGCTGCAGAAGGGTGTTAAGATCTATCGTGTGGCCGAGTTCATGACCATGACTGAACGTAATGTCTATCATGTCCAGGAAAGATTCGACGATCGAAAAGATTATGGTGATCCAATGCTGGAAAACTATTATAACAGTGTTCTAAAGGCGTTGAAATAAGTCTGAAACAAGTCTGAAACAACCACTTCCTAAGCCTTGACACTATGCTCATCTTTGCACTGTCAAATCGGTTGGTTTGGTGCCAATCCCTGAAGGCGTAAGATGGGAGAAATATTAAGTATTATGGCAGAATTCCTTACATCAGGTGACCTTGCTCTGTATGAGCAGCGCAAGTACGGTTACGATGGCTACGGCTATCACGACAGAAAGAGGGCTAGCGGTGCGGCTATTACCGCGGTGGCTCTTGGCGGTGCAGCAGTTGCGGCTGTGATTGCCGTGGCAGCAGGTATGAATGCTGCATCGAAGGCTCGTTCAAAGGGTAATGCAAAGGCGATCGACATTCTCGCTCAGCAGGCTATCCAGGACCGTCAGTCTCGTGAGACTTGGCAGAACATCCATGCTCCATCTACAGTTCAGTATGTGGATGTGCAGACAGGTGCAGGTGCCTTCTCGAATGCTAATGCTGCAGCGGCAGCATACGCTTTCCAGCAGAACAACGGAATCAACTCCGCTATCGGCGGCTGCAACTTCCTGAGAGTTGCGCGCTATTCGGCTCCACAGCCTTGTGGTTGTGACAACGAGTAAAGTTTATGGAGGGGCGGCGATGCCGCTCCTCTCTTAAAAATCAAGACAATGTTTGGCAAGAATGACATAGACATCAACATGATTGTTACGACCTCTAAAATGGCCCTTAAAGCCAGTTGTATCAGGGCTTGTAACAATGACGTAGAGAAGGCTGAGAAGTTATATGATTTCTTCATCAAAGACATCAAAGAACTTCCGGACTTTGACGTCCAGCCTCCTTCTGCATTTGAGCAGATCAAGACAGTAGCAGGAGATGTTTTTGGCTGGATCGAGCAGAATCAGGATAAGTTGGTCGGGGCTTATAATATATTTCAGAGTGTCCGAGGCGGCCAGCCGATAAATGTTCCGACCGGCAGTCCTATCGATGGCATACCTCCAATACCAGAATAGTCAAGTCATGAAGCCATATAAGATAGAAATATATGTGTATGCCGAATCTGAGGACAAAGCCCTTGAGGTTCAGTCTGCGGCTAAGAATTTTGTCCGTCAGCAGTATCAGAAGGGTACGCTTGTAACGGCAGATAAGATCTTGAATGCACTGACTAGATTCGGGAATAGCATCATCGTTAATCAATTTTTGAAGTAAAATTGAAGTAAAATTGAAGTAAAATGGACAATGTCGTAAAACAACCGAGAACAATCTTTGAGCAGATAGTGTTGGCACAGGAAGTCACCAACGACAATGTAGTTGCATTGGGAGATAACCTGGCAGTACTCAATGCCAAACTCGACAGATTGCTAGAAATATTCGCTCCGACTTCCGAGCCTGTTGCTTCCGGCGCGGATACAATGGAACAGTAGGAAGCAGAAACTAAATCATTACATTATGAGTTGTGGTTGTACCAATTCTAAAAAAGTCCACGCGGCAGTCATCACGCCTGTCTTGGCTGCCGGATCAGTGGCATCACCGTACTTTGTACAGGTAAACATCTCGCAGAGGTTGTGCAAGAAGGCATGTGTCAACAATCCTCCAGTATTTAATCCTGTGTTCAGTCTTGTAGGCTTCGATCAGGTAGGAACAGGTCAGTATGTTGCGACCGTCAAGGTCGAGGGCGTAATCGCATATACGCCATGCGACAGTAACGGATGTTGCGACAAGACTCAGGTTATCTCTCAGGAGTTCACCATCCCGTTCTCATCGACAGCAGTGCCTACTACTGTGACAATCACTCAAGGTGTGGCTGTCAATGCCATCTCTGTGACTGGATGTCAGGTTTGTAGCAGAGCCTTCGTCAGCGAGACTCCGGTAATCCTTACAGTAGCATAAGTATGGTGTGGATAGCATTAGCAATAATGATGACTGTATGCCTGGCTCATCATCTCGGACTTCCTCAGGCAATCGCCTCTGTTGTGCTGAAGGTCGCCAAGTGCCCTAAATGTACAACTTTCTGGATTACTCTATTTGTCCTGCTGATGCTCGGTTATAGCCTGTTTTTGGCGCTAATGCTATCCATAGTTATGTCATATGTCTCTCACTACTTTGGCCTTCTTTTAATGGGATTAAACCGAATTTACGAATGGATATGGCAAAGGTTAAACAAATAGCAAAAGCGGAAGAATCTCAGAAGGAGATAAGCACATCTGGAAAATCTGAGACATCTTCTATGCGTAAACGTAGAATGTATCATCCTATCCCAAAGTTCAAGAGTGGGTGTAAAAATTGTTAATTATGAATACAGATGAAATGAAAGACAGGTTCAAACACCTGTATGACGTCATGAAAGACTCCAATGATGTCGATAAAATGAAGATCTTCGGATGTGCCAGTCACAAAATGTTCAACAAGATGGCCATGGCTAATCCGGCGATTGCTAAGGAATGGATCGATATGCTTGAGCCAATAGTCTGGAACAACTATCTTACAGAGGAAATGGCCGAGCAAATCGCGCAGAAGTTGGTCAATCAAGACCAGTCAAAAGGTCCTCTCTGGAGTATGGATACCTTCTTCAGTGTCGTTCCTAAGTTAGGAGGCAAGATTGAAGATGAGCCATACTACAACAAGTATGCACTGTGGCTTGTCGCTAATGCTCACTATTCAGACTTTGCTCAGTCAACATCAGAAGATATGGGCTACACAACTATCAGCGAAGTTCCTGGCGAAAAAATGGCTCTCTCGATGTACAAAAAGGCTGTTGAAAGCCTCAAAGACATCGATAGGTCTCATTACATTGCAGACTACTATCATGTCTGACTGCTGTTCAAATGCTGTTTGAAAAGCCTTCGAAATCGAGGGCTTTCTTTCTGTCTGTAAACAAAAAAACGCATCTCAAAAGACGCGCATTTCGTTTTGGTATCTTGACGACGCATTTCGTTTTATTCAGACGAACATTTCGTTTTGACGATTATACAAAGACACGCTTTGCCGACTGGACTTCTGACAAACTCAGCGAATTTGTCGCCTATGAAGGTGCCGAACTCGATATGAAGGACGTCTCTATTCAGAAAGACCTGAAGATGCTCAAATGGTTCTTACGTCGTGCAATGGAGA
>JAFUJQ010000031.1 GCA_017473705.1 Bacteroidales bacterium
ATCTGGGATTCACGCCTGTCACATATACTTATACTAACGTGGAAGGAGGTCTCGGCATGTTCGGAGCAGTTTCGATGTATGAGACCGACTGGTTCAGAGTAAATTGATAATGAGAAAGATTTTTTACATCATATTATGCATTGCAGGATTGTCCTCATGCGAAAAAGTATGGGTGGAAGACCTGCAGGAAAAGGCATATGATACCATCAGAGGTGAGTATGAGATAGAGTCCGCCACATGGGAAGGTCCTGACCCTATCGACCTGAACGGCGATGGAGTCTCATCTTTCGACTACCTCAAAGAGTGGGATGCCATTATTTCAGGAAGTCCTGCATGGTCAAACGTCGGCAACACTAAAGGTCGTCTCGGAATACCGTATACGGTCGACGACAATGCAGATTGGGGAGGATGGGTAAATATCGCGAGAAGAACTCTGGAATATCGATTTGAAATCAAGGCCGTAATCGAAAATGGGGAGTCCCATCTTGAATTCATTCTGCCAGATGACATTGAGGCAGAATTCGAGCACAGCGGATACGGAAAGATCTCGCTGAGGACGAACGTCACCTGCACAGTCAAGACTGGAGAATATGAGAGCAAGGAAATAACCGGTCCTGTCCTCATCAAATATTACAGAAGCGAATACAGAATAAGCAACTAGAAACTATGAAACGGACTTTACAATATGTTATCATTCTTATTGCTGCTATTATGCAGCCGCATCCTGCGCATACGCAGGAAACGGTAAGACAGGGCAGCGAAGAGACCCTGAAAACCCAGCTGGAGATCCTCCATGAAACATTCGGAGTGAACTTCGTATACGACTCTTCCATAGACCTTGACATCCCCTGCAAAGGCCTATCCACCCGACCTGATCGGGGATTCCTCGAAGGGTCCCTCCAGACTCTTCTTGCCGGCACCGGCATAGAATACGAAATCATGAAGAAATACATAGTCCTGACAAAGGCAGGCTCCAAGAAGAAACCCAAGGACTACACCATCTTCATAGAAGAGCAGAGGGATACTCTTGCAGAATCACGCATCACCGCCATCGCCGATCCGCAAAAGAACACGACACAGACCGGAATGACTCGAGTTGACGGATCAAAAATCAACAAGGGATTTGCATTCCTCAGCTCCCCTGATCTGATCAAGACGCTGCAGATGCTTCCAGGAGTGTCTTCCGGCACTGAGTTAATGTCGGGCCTATATGTTCATGGCGGGACAGGCAGCGACAATCTTTATCTTCTTGACAATGTCCCGATGTATCAGGTGAGCCATCTTGCAGGCTTGTTTTCATCTTTCAATCACGAGATGGTCGACAATGTGGATTTCTACAAAAGCGGCTTTCCTTCGCGATATGGCGGCAGGATGTCGTCTGTGGTGGATGTGATGACGCGTCCTGGTGACATGAAAGAATACCATGGCGCCTTCTCCATAGGACTGATTGACGGAAACATTCAGTTCGAGGGTCCGATAATCAAGGACAGGACATCATTCAATGTCGCGTTAAGACGAAGCTGGGTGGATTTCGTGACTACACCGATCTTTGCAATCATCAACCGCAACAGCCCAGACGACAACACTTCTCTGTCATACAATTTCTGGGATGCAAATGCCGGCATTACACACATTGTCGACAGGAACAACCGGATATATTTGAATTTCTATGCTGGCGACGACAGGCTGAAGACAGGGGAGTACTACGATAATGAATATGAAGACTACCTCGGAAATCCTCAGCATACATGGTTTGACTCAGGCATAAAAGTCACATGGGGCAATATTCTGGCTTCTGCAGGCTGGAAAAGCCAGCTGACCTCCAACATCCAGTCCGATGTCGTGGCCTACTATTCTCTCAGCCGCTCCAAGATGGCATATGAATTCGAATCGAAGGAAGGCGTTGCAGAGGTGATTGAAGAATTCGATACAAGCGGCAACATTTCGAATGTGTCTTCCATAGGAGCTAAAGGCATGTTCATATGGACGCCGCATCGCCAGCATAAGGTACGCTTCGGCGGCGGATATCAATACCATATTTACGACATAACACGTTTCAAGGAAAGCAGATACACTGAAAACGGTGTTGCCGGAGCGCCTGCGGAAACAAAAGACAATGCAGACTATTGCGGACACGAAATGTCTATGTATATTGAGGACGAAATGCATGTGACAGACTGGTTCTCTGCTAATGCAGGCCTTAGATATGTTCTCTTCGGAGTTCCTGACAAGGTCTACAATGCATTTGAGCCGAGAGTGGCCCTGAAGTTCCAATGCACGGACTTCCTCGCTGTTAAGGCATCATATACGGAGATGACTCAATTCAATCACCAGATCGCCACATCATATGTGGATCTTCCATCGAATTCATGGATGCCTGTAACCGCCAACATAGCTCCGATGCATTCGAGACAGGTGGCAGGAGGCCTGTATTTCAGTCTTCCTTATGGTATTGTGTTCAATCTTGAAGGATGGTGGAAGACAATGGACAATCTGAGGGAATATTCCGGCAGCAACAGCCTTTTCCCGCCTCTGACGCAGTGGGAGGCATCATTTTCGAAAGGCCGCGGACGTTCATATGGCGCTGAGGTAGAATTGGCATGGAGGAAACCGAAGGTCGACATTTCTGCATATTATACGCTTTCATGGAACGAAAGGTACTTCGACGACATTTATAACGACTGGTATCCTGACAGGAACGACCATCGTCATAAGCTGACGCTTTCGGCATCATATAAATTCACGAAAAACTTTGAAGCATATGCTGCATGGAACTTCCACAGCGGAAGCCGTTTCACCGTCGCGACACAAGTGGTTTCCGAGAAGGTTGATCCGGAAGAAATGGAGGATCTCGTTATATTCGGTCCGTTCGACGGATTCCGTCACCAATATTTCTACTCTTCTCCGAACAACGTCAAGATGCCTGCATATCATAGACTTGATATTGGTTTCAATTTCCGCAAGACCACGAAACGAGGCAACGAAAGCATATGGAACCTCAGCGTATACAACGCCTATTGCAGGATGAATCCGCTTATAGCTTTTGCTGATTATGATGCGGAGAGAAGCAGGTTCGTAGGAAAGGCGAACGGCATCGTGCCGATCATCCCATCGTTCAGTTACACTTTAAGATTCTAAGCTTATGTATAAGAAATTATTCATATTGTCATTCATATGCATGGCGCTTGCTTCATGCGAGAGGGAATTTGAAATCAGGGATCTTGACGGAGGTCCGAAATTCTACATCGAATCCGTTTTCCGCAACGACCAGGATATGGTGGATATTCTTGTGATGCCAACCAGATATATTGCAGAGGAACCCGTAGAAGTGTCGGTTCCGGAAGGAATGACACTTAAAGTCAAAGTTGACGGTGAAGAAGTCGAAGTCAAGAAGCTGGAGGGCATGACTGATGATGATTCGTACGCAAAGTTCAGATGGTCTGTCGAAGGAGGATTTCAGCCGGGAAGTGAGATAGAGGTCAGTGCAGAAGCTGACGGATATCCCGATGCGACTGCCACAGTAACGATTCCGGAGCCATTCAATGATTTCACATGCAAGGTGGAAAAGGTTGGAGCAGATGAATCTCTTCTTCATATTGATTATAAGGACGATCCGGAGTCTGATGATTATTTTGCAGTGACTGTCATCAGAAATGTAAGATGCGTACGCTTCGACGGTACGGTCGACACTGAAGCGTCCTATCCGATCATCAATTTCCGATCATCGGATGATTTCGGAGATTATCCATATACGCACATCAATCTTCCAGGGGAAAACTGGCCGGAATTCTTCAATCTGGTATTCTGGAATGATTCGAGAGCGACAGACGCTCAGGGCATGCAGCGATTCAGCATATATATAAGCGAGATGCATTCCGAGGAGGCTCGCGAATACACAGAGCCGACTTTGGGAGGAAGCGGAGAAGTGATCGGCACGATATATTGCCGGGACTATGTAACGGTCTATCGCTTGGCTCCAGAGACATACAGATATCTTAACGGACTGTGGAACGAGGACTATAATGATCTTGCTCATCTGGGAATGGCTCCACCGACATTCGCCTATACCAACATCACTGGAGGCATCGGAGCATTCGTGCCGATGACTTCATCAGAACCGCAGAAAATCGAGTGGTATAATACCGGATCTGATTCTATCTGAAGGTCAATGTGAAAACGGTGCCCTTGTCGTCGCTTCGCGTCAGCGCAAGGGTGCCGTTGTGCAGTCTCATGATCTGTCGCGAAAGGCTCAGGCCTATGCCGGTTCCTTCCTGCTTGGTGGTGAAGAACGGTACGAAGATTTCTTCCTGACTTTCCTTGCTGATAGGGGAGCCGTCGTTGAAGACATTGATTATGATGTGTTCTGAGAGATTGATTTCTGCCGTGATCTCTACTTTCTTCGCATCTGCCTGGATCGCATTCTTTACAAGGTTGATGAGAATCTGAGTGATCTGGCCTTCATCAGCATACAATATTATATCTTCGCTCTTTTCTATATATGAACATTGAACTCCTGACATCAGCGCCTGCTCCCTTGTCAGGTTTAAGACTCTTTCAGCCAGTTCCTTGAAGTAGAAAGCCTTTTTCACAGGCGGAGCTACTCTTGTCAGATTTCTGTATGAATCGACAAATTTGATGAGTCCTCTCGATGATTGTGAGATGGTGTCCAGACCGCTCTTGACCTCTTCATTCACTCCTTCAAAAGTCAGAAGCGTCTCACTGAGCGAAGCTATCGGCGTCACCGTGTTCATGATCTCATGAGTAAGCACTCTGATGAGTTTTGACCAGGATTCCTGCTCGTTCTCTGCAATCTCGCTGCTGATGTCATTGAATGCCACGACCCTCACTTCCATCTTGCCTATGGTTGCAGCAGATGCTGTCAGGGAAATGGTCATCTTTCCGCTCTCATTGTAGTAGCTTGCCCTTTCTTCTGCAGCGTCTGTGACTGTGAGGAATGCATTGTAGAGAGATTCGCTTACCGTTCGGAGTTGCCTGATGTGTCCGAAAGTGGCGATTCCAAGAAGATTCAGCGCCGTACGGTTACAATAGTTTACCCGTCCGTCCTGCTCAATTACAACAACTCCCGTCTTGACGTGGTCAAGCATGAGTCCGAAATACTTTTCCTGCTCTATGATCTCGTGCCTTTCCTTGTCGAATATGTTGCGCAGACGGTTGAGTGTGCGGTTGAACTTCCTTCCGGCCATACGTCTCTCGTCAAACCGGAAATTAAGTTCCTTGTCTTCCAGAGCATCCAGCATATAAGCCACTTTCCTGCGCATCTTCCTGGATGTCAGCAGAAAAGTGACGGCAGCAGTCATCACAACCGCCGCTATGATAGCCAATATGCTCTGAAGCGTTGTCATATATTATACTTCTTCAACTTGGCATACAACGTAGGCCTGCTGATCTCCAGCGACTTGGCCACCATGGAAAGATTGCCCCCGAACCTTGCCATAGCCGCACGTATGGCCTTCTCTTCAGTCTCCTCGAGGGTTTCATTTCCGCTCATGACCGTTCCGTGCAATCCGGCGCGCCCCTGCGGCAGCTCTATGTCAGAAGCCGTCAGCATCTCTCCGTCACAAAGAATCACAGCCTTCTCGATGCAGTTCTGCAGTTCGCGTATGTTTCCTGACCATACATGCCCTTTCAGCAATTCCAGCGCATCAGGTGTCAGGCCGCTGACATTACGTCTATATCTTTCTGCGTATTTCGCTACGAACATTTCTGCCAGCGGAGCGATCTCATCTATTCTTTCACGAAGAGCAGGGAGGTGGAGATGCATCGTATTTATGCGATAGTACAGGTCCTCGCGGAATTCTCCGTCCCGGACCATTTTCTCCAGGTCCTTATTGGTCGCGCATATAAGTCTTATGTCCACAGGGATTGCCTTTGTGTCACCCACGCGTGTTATGGTCCTGTTCTGAAGTGCACGAAGGAGCTTTGCCTGCAGATGGAGTGGAATGTTTCCGATCTCATCAAGGAACAGCGTGCCGCCGTCTGCCTGCTCGAACTTGCCCATGTGGTCTGCGTGAGCATCTGTAAATGCACCTTTTACATGTCCGAAAAGCTCGCTCTCGAAAAGCGTCTCGGTCAAGGCTCCGGCATCGACGCATACCATAGGCTTCAATGCCCTCAAGGACATCCTGTGAATCTCTCCTGCAAGGACATCTTTTCCCGTACCGTTCTCTCCGGTTATAAGCACTGTCGCATCTGTAGAGGCGATCTTGTCGACCGTCTTGCGTATTACGCTCATCGCCGCACCCTTGCCCCATAGCATCGGGATCGCAGACGACGGATTTGCATCTGCCTCCTTCGCCTCCTTGCTGCGGTTGGCATAAGCCGCCTTCAGGATCTCGACGAGCTTGTCATTCTCCCACGGCTTCACGACGAAGTCAAACGCGCCGCGCTTCATTCCTTCCACCGCCAGCTGGATGTCTGCGTATGCAGTAAAGAGCACCACCTCGATGTCCGGGCGGCGCTTCTTTATCTCAGAGAGCCAGTACAGGCCCTCATTTCCAGTATTAATGTCTGTGTGAAAGTTCATGTCAAGCAGCACAACGTCCGGACGGAAATCCGCAAGCCTGCTTACCAGTTCCTTAGGAGAGGGGATAGCATCCACCTCGGCAAAATGCATGGCCAGAAGAAGCTTCAGCGCCGCCCTGATGCCATTGTTGTCGTCCACAACCAGTACCTTTCCCTTATTCTTTGCCATAACAGATAGAGTTCATCATACAAATGTAATTAAAAATCATCACAATTACTCCTTTTTCAGTGTTTCAGCAGGGTTGGTACGGGCGCTGCGGAGACTGCGAAGCGTCACGAGCGATATGGTGACTGCAAGCACAAGAGCCAATGAGGCAGGGAAGACCCAAAGAGGAACGCTGATGCGGTGAGCGAACTGCTCCAGCCAGCGGCCGGTTATGAAATATGCAACCGGAGCGGCGATCAGGAAGCATACCGACACTATGACGATGTATCTGCGGTTGAGCATTCTTATGATTTCTTCGACTGTGGCTCCATATACTTTCCTGATGGAAATCTCCACCTGGCGATGCCTGGTCTCGAACATGACGATGCTGAAGACTCCCATCAACGAGATCATCACGGCTATCAAGGCAAATATTGCAATTATGGTTGTCTGCTTTAATGTTTCTCCATAGAAGGCATTCATCCTCTCGTTCATGAAAAGTATTTCCGGCTCAGCCGCACGCGGTTCCAGTTCTGTCACCAGCTCCTTGATATTCCTTATCAGCAGCATGATGTCTGCCCCTGGCATAGTGCGGATGTAGAAGGTGTTCATCATGTAGGATGGATCAGTATAAAGGCAGATCGGAGAATCTTTCCTGACCACAGACCCAAGCCTTATATCTTCGATGGTACCTGTTATGGCAAAATCATCGAATGTCTCACCCGGATACATTTCCTGTATTGCAGGCATGGTGCTCTCTGTGAACATTATCTGCTTTCCGCTGTCAGGATTTCCTAAAAAGCCAGTTCCCTCGATGACTGATATGCCCATGACTTCTGGAAAATCATACCTGACTCCATAGGCATGGAGTTCTATGTGCTTATCGTCCTTTTCGCGGCCCCAGATATTATAGCTGAACAACAGGTCTGTTGCAGAGGCTGTGATTCCTGCCACATCAGGGCGCTGCTTGATGCGCTCGATGAGAGTCTCTGATTTTGAGGCGATTTCGCTACAGGTGAATGACAGCACATTTTCTCTGTCAAATCCGACATCATACCTGATCATATATCTGTACTGTAGGAAAAAGACTGCCGTGATGATAATCAGCGCCATCGATACGGAGAACTGGATCCCGACAAGGACAGACCTGAACGATTGTCCGCTCTTTGATTGGGCAAAGCCGGCCTTGACAGCAACCGAAGCATTTGCGTCAGTTGTATAAATTGCAGGGAACAGGGCAGAAGCGGCTGCTGTAACAAGCATCAGCAGACAAATGACAGCAAGAATTCCCATGTTGTCTTTCATCGCAAGCGAGCATGTCACATATCCTTTCAGAAAGCTGTTGCCAGCAGCAAGAATCAGCAATAATGACAGGCAGAAGGCCACGATCGTCAGGATGACTGCTTCTCCTATGAGAATGCTTCTGAGGCGTCTCTGCGATGCTCCAAGTACCTTGTTGATATTTACATTTCTTATTCTGGACGGAACAAGGGCCATGTAGAAGTTGAAGAAATTGATGAAGGCTATGATGATTATCAGCAAAGCGATGGCTGCAATCGTTGCCGTACCTTTCACAGAGCCGTTCCTGTAATATGTCCCCGCCAGGAATGATTCGAAATACATATCATCCAATGCTGTCAGCTTGACCGGCAGCACCTCATCGCCTTCCTCATAGTCGTCTTCGCCGTATAGCTGCTTCCACTGGTCCACCATTCCCATATACCAGTCCGCATATTGCTTTTGCCAGATCCTTGCAAATTCGTCAAGGTCAGCGTCTTCTTTGAGCTTCACGAATGCAGAATAATTCCATGAATTGTTTTCTTCTCCGAATACGCATCTGTCATCAAAGAATATATGATGATTGTACAGGAATGTGTTGACCGGGAAATCCTCGAAGATTCCTACTACAGTCATTGCCTGCTTGGATTCAATGTCGTTCAAGTATGGTCCACCATTGAACCATATTGCATCTCCGACCTGGCAACCGATCTTCTCCGCTGCGCTTCGTGAAATGATTAAGTTGTCTGGCTCACTGATCTTCATCAGATCGCCGTCAGCCTCACGGAAGCCGAAGATATCCACCCCGGAAGTTCCCATTTTATAGGCTCCGATATCATACCTGATAAACTCTCCGGATCCGTTTGTCTTCCACACATAACCCGGCCATGGGGAAGAGTTGAACCAGGTGTAAAGTTCTCCATCAGGGAAGGCGGCGAGCGCCTCGCGCGTAGTCGGCTGCGGGCAGTTCTCCGACCATCGCGGCCCGCCTTCCTCACCGGCATTCCAGTCGGCAGACACCATGTAGACTCTGTCGGAATCAGGGATGGGTCTGTTGAAACTGACCGAATACCATACCTGTGCTGACATTACATAAAAGGCTGTAAATGCAACTGCAAGACCAGTTATGTTCAGTATGGTGACAGTCTTATGGCTTCTGAGTGTGTTCAGGAAATTTCTAAGTATCATCTGTCAAGTTGTTATGGTTTCTGAACGATTAGAAACCACAGTTGTGCCAAAATACATAATAGTTTAACAATCAACCATATACACATATAAGGCATTTCTATACATGTAAAGATATTTTACAAAAATGTAAAGTAAAAATAAATCTTACACTATGTAAAATAAATTTAAAGAGACTTGACTGCATTAAGAAAAATTATCGTCTGGCCGTAGACGAGAACGGTTCACCGTTCGTGCTGAACAGCAAAGGCTCCATCGACTTCGGCTACATCACAGAAGAAATGAACATACCTCCGGCACCGATAAGGATTGCTGAGGGAGATGACAGCTATGGCTTGATTCATATGCATAAGAATCATATGGATCAACTGACAGAATATGGATATGATGATGTCGCATCCTTTGTGGAATTCGTATCATCTAATTTTACATCAATCAAAGAAGGGCATAGCGGATCATTTCTATTAGAAGTAAATGATGCCAGAAATCATACATTATTCATAGCTCTTTCGAAAGGACATGATTACTGGAAAGTAGTCAGTGGTGGAGTATTCAGAGTGCGATATTCAAGAAATAAGAAAAAGGTCTATTCCGTACCCGCAATCCGGATGCCTGGACCTGTTTTCCAGGCAAAGGTTCCTGCTTCTGGTGAGAATCAACAGGGCTCAACCGAAGCGAGCGGGAATTCCTTATAGACCTTTTCTGACCACAAATATACAAAAAACATTCAAAATCAATGCATAAGTTCTTCCAGTTTCGTAGTCAGCATGTCACCGATGAGATCTCTGCCTATGATCATACCGGTAGAGCAGTCAATAAGAATCGTGGTCGGGATGCCGTTTACCATATAAGCCTTCCATTCGGGTGAATATAGTTCTCCTCTTACATTGATCCATTCGTGACCATCGTCTTCAATGCATTTCTTCCATGCCTCAATATCCTTGTCGCATGATACGGCAAAAACCTCAAATCCTTTATCTTTATATTGGGCATATGTCTCTTTGAGGGATTCCATATAGGCTCTGCATGGCCCGCACCATGTCGCCCAGAAATCTATATACACAAATCTGTTGTCCGGCTTGGAGACAACTTCGGACAGACGTACCGGATTACCTTCTGTATCAGGATATTCCATATCAATGTAATATGGCCTCACATCGCTTCCTTCCATATAAGGAGATACCGCAGTCAGGCATTCTAATCTGTCTTTCAGTGTTGAGGTGAAGGCTTTGCCTTTCAGATATGGCTCGAGAGATTCCATATAATCCAGCAACACAAGCGGATGCATGCCTGATTCACACATCTGAATCAAGGACAGATAATAGGCGTTGCCTTTGTTGTCATTCAATTCCTTGGTGAAGTATTCTGTACAATATTCGAATCTTTTTACGAATGAAGGTTCAGACATTAATTTATCGAGATTCCTGTGCATTTCAAGAACTGCATCGTTCATAGGAGTGCCGGACACCTGGGTCTTTCTGGCATCCTCTACCGAGCCTGATAAAGTGATTTTCCCCGGATCATTAAAGAAATCAACGGTAAAGTCACTGAAACAGCCTGCATGCAGGAATACTTTAGTCGGTTCGTCCGCACATACTTCAAACCTGAATACTCCGTTATGATATTCAACGGAATCAATGATCTCGGAATCGTTCCACATGTCAGTCATATAGATCCATCCGTCTCCTTCAAGTCCGGAAAGATTGCCTTCGATGACACATATGTTGCTGTCATTGACGTGATTGCATGCTACCGTACATGCAATCGCCACAACAAAAGAAAAGAATTGTTTCATGAAATTATCAGATGTAAATGGTTGAGCAATATGTCCTGGCAAAAAGCGTTCCACCCGTCATGCCGGTCGGATCCCGTCATGCCCGTTCGGGGCCGGGCATCTATGCCTTATTGAAAATCACTCCTATCACGAAGTAGTGCGGAGTTTCTTCGAGGATGTCGGTCGTCATGTCCGGGTCGACTTCTTCAGCACCGCAGAACCTGATGATGTTGAATCTCTCATCGAACCAGAATGATGCATATGTGGCAAGAGGAACGAATTTTCCTTCTTCGAATGAGGATGCCTTGAACGGCAATGTATTATATTGATAAATCACATCGTTATCATATGCACCTTTATGATCGATGGGTTTCAACATCAGACTGAATCCGACATTCCCCTGATTCTCAACGAATATCCGGCCTATCTCTGTTGAATCGTTCTTGCACGGAAGGAATCCTACCGTGATTTTCTCGGCACGCGAATACACCCCGTTTTCAAAGTCTATGGATGCTGCTTTGATTTCAGAAAGTTCCTCTTCGCTCAACTCTCTCCACATGAAATCCTTGACCATAGTC
>JAFUJQ010000092.1 GCA_017473705.1 Bacteroidales bacterium
CCTTTACCTTCAAGAAGGGTAATGAGAAGATCACTCTTGCAGATCCGAATCCGAATGATACGCCGGAGATGGTGATGAACTACTATTCCAACATGTATCCAGAACTCACGACAGCAACGGTTCATGGACCGAAGATCAATGAGGACATGGCGGAGTATGAATTCAAGACCACTATCGGAACAAAAGGATGATGATATGGAAACAGACAATAAGGAGGTCAAAGAATGCACGAGGTTGAACGCTTATCAGATGGAATCGCTATCCAGGCTCATAATAGAAGCATTGGAGAGGAATCACCGCATAGGGGTTGTGAGGCAGGAACGGATTACGGCGCCGAGCGGAGCCGTAATCCTTTTCTAGAGGAAACATACACCCTCAAGGCGAAGGACGAACTGGTCTGGTGCAGTTGGAACGGGGAATCACACAATCTGATAACCCGGGAAAACTATGAGTACCTGCGGGAATCATATCTTCGCTACGCCTGTCTGCTGGGGAAGGACTCCCGGCATTCTCCTGCGGAGTCTATCGGAGTCGGGATCGCTAACCTGTATGCAGAGATGTCCTCGCTTCTGGGAGATGATATGAATGTCAATCTGGAAGAACGTGATGGCAGGCTCTACTTCAATCTGTGGAAGATGCACAAATGGGGAGACCATACTCTGTATTACTTCCCCATACGCTTCACCGAGAAGCTTCGTCCACGTCTCAGGCGGATAGTCCTGACCTTCTATCATGAGTTCATGAAGGCTAACGGGCTTTCCACTATCAATGACGATGATGACGCGTTCTGGGCGCAGGACATCCTTTTGGACTCTTGTTACTGCGAGGATGAAGATCCGTCAGAGCGTAGAAGAAGACATCGGCGCATCCGGTCATATGAATCGGGAGGAAGGGTGTACAAAGCGCTCAAAACGCTTGAATCCAGGTCCTATTATGCGGACTTGTGGAAGGCGCTCGAAAGATATCCTTGTGCCGATGAGATGGAACGGAATCTCATTGAACTCATAAAAAAGGGAATGAAGTTCGTGTCCAAGGAAAAGTCCATCATGAACTATCAATACGATCCTTTCTATGAGGAGGATTCGGATTTCACACCGATGCAGATGTGGCAGCAGATCCGTATTGTCTATGACATAAACGGAGATGTAGAAAACGAGATGGCAGACCTGTTCAATTTAAACAGCAGGGAAACCTACGAACTGATACCGACATCGACATTTGAACTTACACCAGACACAGACAGGGTCTTTGTTCTAGAGGATGACTATCCGGAAAGATTCTTCGAGTGGGCTGATGAGTTTCTGTGTTTTATAAATCTGACATTATGCAAACAAACGAATTGACTAGAGAGATAAATACGCTCTTGCGTCCGCGGGCAGCACTTATTGCCTATTCCACAGACGGTGGTGGCTCACACTACCTTGAATTAAGGAAAATCGGTCCGGACGGCAGGATGTGTGAAGGGGTTCCTGTTACCACTGAATTCATTGACAAGCTGATAGAAGGTTACTCCGAGCACCGCAGCACAACACCGTATGGAAAGCTGCCTGAGAATATGCTATGGAGCAACACCCGCAAGGGCTGTGAGAAATATGTGTGGTATAACCCGCCACGCAAGAGGGTCATGTACTTCCATACCTCCCTTGGAATAGAGGATGGAGAATACAACCTTCCGGGGGTAATCTATTGTGTCAGCGGCAACAGCCTTGACATATATGCCTACAAGGATGAGACTCTCACTCCGGAAACACCCCTGTATGCAGCCCCGTTCTTCAATGTGACGGGATCGCGTGTATGTCTAGGAAATGCAGCGATAGCAAAGCCGTCAGACCTGACATACGAGCATCTGATAGAATACTGGGAGAAGAAATTCTGGCTTACCGAGTTCCTTCATCTTGGTGGAGCCGGCAATCCTACCCGCAGCAATCTTGTGCTGGTTACAAAGGCAGCCGGAAAGGCTCCGTTCAATACGGATGAACTTATACCTCTTGGGGAAATGAAACTTA
>JAFUJQ010000093.1 GCA_017473705.1 Bacteroidales bacterium
CATCACTTCTTGTGAGCGACAGCGTGCCGTTATGCAGTCTCATTATCTGACGTGAAAGGCTGAGTCCGATACCCGTGCCTTCCTGTTTGGTCGTGAAGAACGGAATGAAAATTTCTTCTCGGCTCTCCTTGCTGATAGGGGAGCCGTCATTGATTACATTGATGATGATATGCTCAGAACTGTTGATTTCTGCCGTGATCTCCACCTTCTGGGCATCAGCCTGTATCGCATTCTTGACCAGATTGATCAGTATCTGCGTTATCTGTCCTTCATCCGCATAGAGTATGATGTCGTCGGTCTTTTCAATATATGTGCATGATGCTCCGTACATCAAGGCCTGTTCCCTTGTCAGTCCTATGACTCTTTCCGCAAGTTCCTTGAAATAGAAGGCCTTCCTTACCGGTGGAGCAACCCTGGTCAGGTTCCTGTATGAATCGACAAACTTGATCAGTCCTCTGGATGACTGTGAAATGGTACCCAGTCCATTCCTGATTTCATCGTTCATACCGTCAAAACGCAGAAGTGTCTCGCTAAGCGAAGCGATAGGAGTCACGGTGTTCATGATCTCATGAGTAAGAACCCTGATAAGTCTTGACCAGGACTGCTGCTCATTTTCGGCAATCTCGTTGCTGATGTCATTGAATGCGATGACACGGACCTGAGTCTTTCCAATCGTGGCAGCGGAGGCTGTCAAGGATATGGTCATCTTTCCGCTTTCGTTATAATAACTGGCTTTCTCTTCAGTGCCGTCCGTAATGTTCTGGAAAGCTTCATAGAGTGATTCGCTTACGGCGCGCAACTGTCTTATATGTCCTAAAGTGGCTATCCCGAGAAGAACCAGCGCCGTGCTGTTACAGTAATTGACCCTTCCGTCAGGTTCCACTACCGCGATACCTGTCCTGACGTGGTCAAGCATAAGACCGAAGTACTTCTCCTGTTCGATGATCTCGTGTCTTTCCTTGTCAAAGATATTACGCAGACGGTTGAGAGTACGGTTGAACTTCCGACCTCGGATACGTCTTTCATCGAAGCGGAAGTTCAGTTCCTTGTCTTCAAGAGCATCCAGCATATAGGCTACCTTGCCTCTCATCTTTCTTGATGTCAGCAGGGAAGTGATGACTGCAGTGACAGCCGCAGTCACTATGATAACCGATATGAGGACGATCTTGGTCATCAGAGGTTATATTTCTTCAGTTTTGTGTAAAGTGTAGGCCTGCTGATGTGAAGCACCTTGGCGACCATGGAAAGATTCCCTCCGAACCTGGCCATTGCCGCTCTGATAGCCTTTTCCTCGGTCTCCTCCAATGTTTCGCTTCCTGACATCAGCTGTCTCTCTGTATGCATGATGTCGCGAGGCAGTTCTATGTCCGAGATGTCAAGTGTAGTGCCGTCCGACATGATGACAGCCTTCTCGATGCAGTTCTGAAGTTCTCGGATATTGCCTGACCAAGTGTGTCTTTTCAGCATTTCCAGCGCTTCCGGAGTCATGCCGCTTACCTGTCTTCTGTATCGTTCTGAGTACTTCGCGATAAACATTTCAGCAAACGATGCTATTTCGTCGGTCCTTTCCCTCAGTGCAGGGAGATGAAGGAGAACCGTATTGATGCGATAGTACAGGTCTTCACGGAACTCGCCGCTTCTTACCATCTTCTCGAGATCCTTGTTCGTAGCACAAATGAGCCTGATGTCGACAGGGATGGCCTTGGTGTCTCCGACACGTGTGATTGTCCTGTTCTGCAACGCTCTCAGCAACTTGGCCTGGAGATGAAGAGGAATGTTGCCTATTTCGTCCAGGAAGAGTGTGCCGCCGTCAGCCAGTTCGAACTTTCCGACACGATCGGTATGTGCGTCCGTAAATGCACCTTTGACGTGTCCGAAGAGTTCACTTTCGAAGAGTGTCTCTGTCAATGCACCGGCATCGACGCATACCATAGGCTTTACCCCACGAAGTGATCGTCTGTGAATCTCTCCGGCAAGAACATCCTTTCCGGTTCCGTTCTCACCTGTAATAAGCACAGACGCATCCGTCGCGGCAATCTTCTCTACAGTCTTTCTTATATCGGACATTGCCTGGCCTTTGCCCCATAGCATAGGGATGGCGGAAGCAGGAACCTTATCAGCCTGTTTAGCCTCCTTGCTGCGGTTGGCATATGCAGCCTGAAGTGTCTGGATCAGCTTGTCATTGTCCCAGGGCTTGACTACAAAGTCGAACGCTCCTCGTTTCATTCCTTCCACAGCAAGCTGGATGTCTGCGTATGCGGTGAACAGAACAACCTCAATGTCCGGGCGTAACTTCTTTATCTCACTGAGCCAGTACAGACCCTCGTTCCCGGTATTGATGTCGGTATGGAAATTCATGTCCAGAAGCACGACATCCGGACGGAATTCCGCCATTCTGCTTATCAGTTCTTTCGGTGATGTAATCAACTCCACCTGTGAGAAATACATTAGGAGCAGCAGCTGCAACGCCGCCCTGATTCCGCTGTTGTCATCGACAACAAGTATTTTTGCCTTGCTCTTTGCCATAATCACTCAACTTCATTCATCTTCCATAAAGCCATCGGATGCTCCTTGATCCTTTCAACGATTTCATGGTCATCAAACAGAACCTCAGGCTTATATTCTCCTTGATTAAACGATTCTATAAAATCTTTCTCGGCATCTCCTGGGATGAGGAATCCTGACAAGAATGAGATAACGTTTGTTTTAGCCTCTTCAAAATCAAACTTCTCTGTCTTTTTAAGTACAGGGATTAAGGCTGACCTGATCTGAGGAAACTTGATGTTTCGGATCCTCTCAAACGAATACGCCTTTTCCGGTTTGTTCTTCCCTCCGACAGCAAGATAGAATACAACTATCTTTCGTAGCATATCCATCTGGTCTTCCTTGAAAATATTCTCTTTAATCATGCGATTGACATCATACATGTCTCTTGGAGCCGCTCTTTCAATCAATGCCTTTATCTTGCTGCCGAATAGTTCCAGCGGGGCCAAGGCATATACATCTACCTCTTCTATAAAAGGAACGGATGTCTTCCTGGTCAGAGGCTCAAGAATATGGGCTCTCATCATATAATTGATTTCAATCTTGATGTTATCCCTGTTTCCACCGGCGTTCAAGTAACTGAACACCCACGAATCAAGAGCGTGTGTATTCTTGCTTGAAGGGTGAAGAGTATATCCGTTGGACTGCATATGTCCGAGGATCTCCTGACCAATAACGGCTCTGTCTGCCATCATTGTCTCTTTATCGGAATTGCAGCAATAGTCAAGGTCAATATCAACCGACAGGCGAGGCATGTCAAACACAGTGAGATTGATCGCCGTGCCTCCCTTAAGGACCACTTTCCCTTTCAAATCATCATTTGATACGAGAAATTCCAGAATATTGCTTAAGCGGATCACCTTCTCAAGATTATCCCTTATGAAGCTGGTCTCTCTGGCTACCTTTTCCAGTTCTATCTTATTATAAGCCCTCATACTCTTTAATAGTCGAATGAATTGAAAGTGTCTGGATATGAAAGGTTCCATTCCCTGTCATACTCAGTACAATCTTCGTAGGATGTAAGCACTTTAGAGCCTACATTTGCTCTTTCCCTGCATGTCTGGAAGAACGCATCACTTAGATTGAATCGGCTCCTGAACCTGCTCAGAACAAATCCAGCCTTCTTATAAAGAGTTGCTTTATCATAACTTGCAAGAACTTCCATCAACTTGGCTTCATTGATATGCATTATCATACCGAAGCACTGAAGCATCTCTTCAGAACCTCCGCACCTATCAATTCTGTCAATGCAGTCGATTACGGTTCTTTCCAGACTTGTAATCCTTATTCCGTATGACATTATCGGAGTTTCAATCCCTATGTCTGTCTGGCTTTTAGCATATATGTATGAAAGTCCGTCGAACTCAAAACTGTTGAATCTGCTTTCGCTTGCGACATACATGGTGTTGAAGACCTGATTGGCCATACCGTAGAACTCCAGGGCGGAATGGTACGAGATATATGCTGTAGGGGTCAGTGCGGAAGCAACCTCATAGCGGTTTGCCTCAATATGTTTGGTCGCAAGATTTGTAACACCATATAGATTCCTGCGGATCTTTACAACCAGAGACTCCTCAATATATCCCCTCAATATTGTCATCGCATAAGTCTTACTCTTGACAATACGTGCAGCATCATCAAGAGTAAAAATCTTCAATTCATGAAATTTATCTAAAAATCCTTTCATTTTGCCAAATCTTACGCAAAAGTACTAAAAAACAGATAAGTTTCAATGAAAATTTGGCAAAACTAAGCTAGTCTTTCTTCAGTTCCTTGATTGGATTTGAGTTCATCAGCCTTACAGCCTGCCATGTTATGGAAACGATTGCTACCAGGACGATGATCATCAAGGCAATCGCATATATCCACCAATAATTGTCGATTCGATATGCATAACCGTCAAGCCACTTCCGTATCACTATGTATCCGACCGGTACAGCAACGACAGCGGCTATTCCGACCACCTTGATGAATCCCCATACCATATTCCGGAATACTTCACTCCTGTCACATCCGAACACTTTCCTGACTGACCAGTTGCGTGCCTGCTGCTTTCTGTAGTAGGTGCTCATCGCAAGCATTGCCATAGAAGAAAGCATTATCACAAGCAGGGCAAAAATAGTTATCAGCTTGAGGTTGTTCTCGTCTGTAGAGAAGTACTGTCTGTATATCGAGTTTAGACTCTGTACGTATATCCTTCCTCCATTACCGTGAGATTCATAGAATTTCTCGATTGCAGCTACAGCTTCATCTTCATTTCCGGACACCTTGACCAGCAGGCTTCTGAGGTACTCGAAATACTCCTCTCCCTTATATTCCATCAACCACCAGACCATATTGGAAGAAGAGCAGTCCTCCATAGTCCTGTCACCCTTCTGATAATCCCGGAATATGCCGCAGATACCGTAAGGGTAGTTGGAAAGGGTTACGCTTTCTGCAGAATAATCCAGTCCTATTCCTTTCATAGCCCCTTCGGTGAGCCACAATGACCCGACACCTTGTGTTACGTTGCGGTTGTATTTCACGATATTGAATCCGAGCATATTGAATGCTGTGCTGTCACCATATATCACTTCCAACTGCACATCCTCTCCGTTATGTTTGAGGCTCATTCCTGTCCTGCCGGAGTGAGCCGGAGAACTCTGAACTCTGCCGATGCTTTCCACGAAAGGTAACTGGCGCAGTTCGTCCACAAGGTAGTCCGAACCTCTTTGAGCGCCTTCGATGGCAATGATATTATCCTTGACATATCCGGAATCTCTGGCAAGCATGTACCTGAACTGTACGAACATTGCAATAGATATGCAGAGAGTAGCAATTGTCACCCCGTTCTGGATACCTATGAATACCTTACCCAGAACCATCTTGCCGCTTGCCGCAAATTCCCCCTTGACTACATCTATAGGCTTGTATCTTGACATTATCATTGCCGGAACGATGCCTGCAATCAGAGAGACGAGGAATACAAAAAGTACCATCAGAATTATTTCGGCAACTCCGAGATTGTTCATCAGCGATACTTCCTTACCCATCATATCCTTTGCATAAGGGCCGAAAACCTCGATAAGGATAAGAGCAAGTCCGAATGATACGACAGTAAGGAGAAGTGCCTCCTTGATATATCTGAACGCCACCTCCCATTTCTGTTCACCGAGCAGACGGCGTGTAGCCATCTCGTTTGCCCTGAATCCGATCTGGGCAACAGTCAACGAAATGTAGTTCAGCAAAGCAAAGACAAGAAGCAGGATACCTGCGGCAAGGAAAAGCATTATGAATCCGAAGGAGATCCTTCCTACAAATGGAGAATGCTGTACACATACTCCGTAGTGTATCTGTGAGAATGGCGAGAAGATGAACTTCTTCATCAGTCCCACGCTGTAAAGAATGTCCTTTTCCTTAAGTATCTCGACAGCCTTCTCCTGAAGAGCCTCAAGGTCTGCACCAGACGTAAGTCTGAAGAAGCTGACTGCGGTTCCATTACCCTCAGCAATCAGGCCAGGGTACATTTCATCGATATGATGAGTCGCGTAAATGATGTCGGCTTCCGGAAACACAGACCTCTTGATGTCCTTGTACACGCCTTTGATGAAAAGATCCTTCGTCTGATTTCCGACAGTGATCTTCAAGGTCTCTCCGAGAGGGGATTTGCCTGGGAAATGAAGGTCTGCAAAAGACTCGCTGACCACTACTGCATTCCTGTCCGTAAACGCATCCTCACGTGAACCTTCTACAAAAGGAAAGGTGAAGAAACTGAAGAAGTTCGGATCGGCGATGATGGCATTCTGCGGTACGGTCTCACCACCTACTGTTGTTTCCAACGCCAAGCCTCTCAGGACGAATGTCGATAGGAAACGACATACATCTTCCACTTCCGGGAACTCCTGGGCGATCACATCACCCACCGTATAACTCATTATACAGAATTCTTCTTCGTGACCTACATATATGTTCTCCGTATTCTTGAGCTCTTTGTCATAGCCCAGTTCTCCGGCCACGAATGTCGCAATGAACACAACGAATGCAAGCGCCACGCTCAGTCCCACGACCTC
>JAFUJQ010000094.1 GCA_017473705.1 Bacteroidales bacterium
CAGGAAGATATACATCAGCTCGCTGAATGCGAAATGCTCCGGCTGGAAGATGCCGTGACGGGCTATGTCCATCATACCGTTGCTCATTGTCGCTCCGCAGAACACACCGAGTGCTGCCACTATGATGGCTGTGCGGAATTTCGCAGCCTTGGCGCCGACTGCTGAATTAAGGAAATTAACCGCGTCGTTGCTCACTCCCACCCACAGGTCAGAGACCGCAAGAGCGAACAGGAAGATCACAAAACATAAATAAATCCATTCCATATCTGATATTATTTGAATCTGCTGAATCTTTCGGCTGCAAAATTACCCTATCGGGATTTCACGCCTTTTGCAGATGTATTAAAGTTCTGATACAGACCTGTTACAAATCCATTAAAATTGAATTTTATATGACAATCATATCTAATAATGAGTAATTTTGCATCAAATCAGAATGGCTTATGACAACAGAAAGCATATTGATAGTGGACGATGAGGAGACACTGTGCGAGGTCCTCAAGATAAACCTTGAAAACGAAGGTTACGATGTGGACACAGCCCTGAGTGCAGAAGAAGCCCTCAGGATGGACCTCAGGAAGTATTCGCTGATACTGCTTGACATCATGATGGGAGAGATCAGCGGAATACGTTTGGCCAGGATGCTGAAGGCTGACGTCAGCACATCTGACATACCTATTATATTCTGTACGGCTCGCGACTCCGAGGATGACATGGTGAAGGGTCTGAACCTCGGTGCGGACGATTACATCACCAAGCCTTATTCAGTAAGGAACGTCATTGCGAGGGTGAAGACGGTGTTGAGAAGGACATCAGGACAGAAGGTAGCCGAGCGGAACAACACATTGTCGGTCGACGGACTTTCCCTGGATCTTGACCTTAAGACATGCAGCGTCGACGGTGAAGAGGTCAAGCTCACAAAGAAGGAGTTCGAGCTGCTGGCATTCCTTATAGCGAACAAGGGCAAGATATGCTCCAGGGACCAGATTCTGGCAAACGTCTGGAGCGACGAAGTCATAGTCCTTGACCGCACAATCGACGTGAACATCACGCGCATACGCCAGAAGATCGGGCAATACGGCTCATGTATAATCACCAGAGCAGGATTCGGATATGGCTTCAGGAATTAGTCTTTCTTATCACAAGAGGCTCTTCACCCTGCTGCTGAGCTGCATTTGGGTGATGGTGTTCTGCTTCATCGGATTCCAGTACTACAGGGAGAAGCAGTTCAAGACCGAGGTACTTAACGCGCAGCTGCAGCTAAGCAACAGCCACATACTGGGAGCCCTTGAATCAGGGATTGCCATGGAGGATTATGTCCATGCCATTCCTCTCCCCTTCGACGACGTAAGGATAACCTTGATTGGCGAGGATGGTGTCGTGACCTATGACAGCATGCATAGCGCTGATTCGATGGACAATCATATCTCACGTCCGGAGATCCAGGCAGCGATGCAGAAAGGCAGCGGATATAACATCAGCCGCAAGTCTGCCATCGACGGAAATCTGTATTTCTATTCCGCGACAAGGGGTGACGGGATGATAGTAAGGACAGCGGTCCCTTACTCATCGTCGCTGCGAGACCTCCTGAAGGCCGACTGGACTTTCGTATGGGTGATCATATTCATAAGTGTGCTGATCAGTGTGGCAGGCTATTTCTCGGCCCTCAAGCTGGGAAAGACAATAGAGAGTGTAAACAAGTTCAGGGAAGAAGAAAACGCTTTGAGGGAGGAACAGGAGAAAAGCCGGCTCAAGAGGCAGCTCACGAACAACATCAATCATGAGCTGAAGACTCCGGTAGC
>JAFUJQ010000095.1 GCA_017473705.1 Bacteroidales bacterium
TAGGGCTGTTCAGTTCATCAATGACTTTACCGGTCACCTTCACCAGATTCTGTGCAGAAACTGTGAGAGAGCCGGCCAGAATGAGAAGCATTGCCATTGCAGTGCCCAGCATTCTTGAGAATGTTGAATTGGTTCTCATGTTTTTGATGGTTAATGGTTAGTGATTAGTATTATGATTTGTGAAATATCGGATTAAAATCCGCGTGTCGGGAACTGACGTACGAATTCCATCAGCTCTTTATCGTGGTTGTATCTGACTTCGCATCGGTTGTCAAAGATCATCATTGCGCCTTCCTCCGGGTTGTATTCAGGCCACTGAGGCAGCCCCTCGGCATTCGGATCGCCTGTCCGGGCAAAGTTGATCCATGCCTGGCTCATCTTGTCTGCAAGCTCGACTGCTTCCTTGCCTCCTCCTGTCATTGAAGCGTGGAGGTCGGCGTTGTTGAAGACGAAAGGTATCTCCATGCAGTGTGTGCTTCGGAGAATGCCGTCCATTACAGGTGACTCCCATGTGAACATGTACATGTAGACCGGGGCGCCCTGCTGGGCTACCTTTACATTCGCCTGGGCGATTGTGCCAGGTCTGAAGGTTATGTCTGTGTCGAAGAGGTCCTTCGGCTGGTAATCAGGATATGTCTTCTCGAAAATCTCTACGAACTCCTCAGTCCTGTCTCCGAACTTGGTGGCTCTAAGGTATTCCATGGCCGCTTCCTTCGTTGCTGTGCGCAGCTGTGGGACATATGTGCTCATCGAGAATTCGTGGATGGTTGTTCCGAGCATGACAGGAATGTCTTTCGACTGCTCTGGTGACTGTGGCTCAAACGGCTGTGCCGGGAGGTAATTACCGTCAACAGTAGGGGCCCATCCGAAGATGAATGATGCGAATCCGTTTGCTTCAGCCTCCGGACGTACCTTTGCAATAGCCTTTGTGCCTGCAGCGAGAAGCTGCTCATATGGCGCAGCCAGGACGGCGTCGATGCCTCCAAGCTCCGCTGCAACGGCTTCTCCGATCTTTGAAGACCACTGCCTGTCCATTGTCGTGAGCATGGAGCCGCTCTGGATAATCGCCCTGTGGAAAAGTCCAGCGGCAGACGGGGTCGCCAGAAGGGTCGATACTTTTCCGCCGCCTCCTGACTGACCGAATATGGTTACGTTTGAGGCGTCGCCTCCGAATGCCGCTGCATTATCGCGTACCCACTCGAGAGCTGCTACAAGGTCGAGAAGACCGGCATTGCCGGAAGCAGCATATTTCTCACCGAATGAAGACAGGTCGAGGAATCCCAGGACGTTGAGCCTGTGGTTGACGGTCACGACTACAACATCGCCTTTTCGTGCAAGGCTCGCTCCGTCATATGATGGCAGTTCCTGGCCTGAACCTGTGGCATATCCTCCTCCGTGGAGCCATACCATGACCGGGCGTTTCTTGCCGTCGTTTATGCCAGGAGTCCATACGTTTGCTCTGAGGCAGTCTTCGCCAGGGAAACCATCGTTCCAAGCAAACGAAAATCCAAGTTCGTCGCTTGCCCAACCTTTTCTTACCTCCTGCGGTGCTGTAGGACCGTAGGCTCTGCTGCTTCTCACACCTTCCCAGCTATCGGCCGGTTGAGGTGCCATGAATCTTTCCGCTTTTGCATAGGGGATGCCTTTGTAAGTGTAGATGCCTTGTTCTATGTAACCTGCTACTTTGCCGGTCGCAATCTGGACTACCGTTGTCTCTTCCGAGCTCAGAAGTTCTGAGGCAAGCGTCTTTCTGCCGGTCTTTTGGCAGCAACCTATGGCTGCCAGGGCGGCAAGTGCAATGGAGAATAGGGTTCTGGTGTTCATGTGTCGTGATGTATGTGGTTATTATTTTACAAATTTCGCTTTATTATCACTTCGGGGTTTTTCAATGCGTATTTTTGGTTTTCTGCCTCGTTCAATATGTTTGGAGGGGTTTTTCTATTTGTTTAAATGTTTTTCCGTATGTTCAAATGCCGTGGTAGGGAGTGATGGTTCATGTTTTTTTGGCTAATTTTGATTTTCAATGGAAGACTTTATGAAAAGACTGTTTTATATTATCTGCATTGTCGCTTTGGCAGGATGCGTCAGGAGGGCTGCCGAGGACGTGTATTCTGATCGTGAACCGCTACAGATCGCCAATGATCTTTCCAACCAGAAGGTGTCTTCTTTTGCTGAGGATATCAACGGCCATATCTGGATAGGTACATTCCGAGGTCTCAACAGGCATAATGTGCACGAATATCACCAGTATTTCTGTACTGATGCGGAGTGTTCGCTTCCTGACAATCAGGTGCAGTGTATGCTGAAGGATTCAAAGGGGCGACTTTGGGTTTCTACGGTCAACGGTATGGCTCTTTATACCGATAAGGATGATTTTACCAGGATTCCCATGGAGACGCAGAGCCGTAATTCTGTGCAGATTCTTGAGGATAATGCCGGAAGGATTTTCATAAACACTTCCGTTTCTTTGTGTGAATACAATGAGGAAAGGGGAGTGTTCGAGGATAAGATGCTTCTTGTGGGGCAGGATGCGCCACCGGTCAGTGCCTGCTTCATTACTCCTGATAATGACCTTATACTTGCAGGAGCATTGTCGTTAAGACGTTATGATCTGACTACGATGCAGCTTGAACATACAGTTTCTTTAGAAGGATTTCCGACTTATTTCGGAATGACCCCGCAGGGAATCATATGGGGCAGTTCTCATTCCGGTATCATGTTGTATGACACCAATACATCATCTTTCATTGATGTTCCCTCAGTCTTCAAAACGCATCCTATCTTTTCGGAAGCCGTTGTTACATATGCGCACTTCTCGTCTGCTCGGGTTATATATTTAAATACCGAAAAGCATGGACTGTTCGTTTATGACAGCGAGGAAAATACTCTTAAGCATCAGTCCGAGAATGGTTTTCCGTTTCAGGTGCCGGATGTGAAGATCACCTGTATGTATACGGATACCCGCGGCAATCTTTGGATAGGAACATATGATCAGGGCTACCATATCGTTTACAGCTATCAGGAACGTTTTAATAATGATGGATGGCTCAAGTTGAGCTTGGGCAAGAAGTCTGTCATTTC
Organism: Bacteroidales bacterium; assembly: GCA_017473705.1. Lineage (GTDB taxonomy): Bacteria > Bacteroidota > Bacteroidia > Bacteroidales > UBA932 > Cryptobacteroides. The sequence continues at coordinate 3,082 of JAFUJQ010000095.1, forward strand.
TGTGGATTGCGACAGTCAGGACAATCTCTGGATATCAACTTTGATGGATGGATTGTATAGGTATAATCTTAAGGAGCAGATGTTTGATAAGATCGACCTGGCAGGAGTCTTCCCAAATGGTGAGAATACTGACTCAGACCTTTTCATGGTTTTCGTGGATGCTGCAGATAAGGTATGGATTACCGGCGGCGGAGGTGTTGTCAGGTGTGTTTACCGTAATGGCAGGTTGTCGGCGGATGGCTTCTGGCCTATATTCTTACCTTTGTCATTCTCGCAGGATGAGGCAGGGCGTGTCTGGATAGGAACTTTAGGAGAGCATCTGGTGTATATCTCTCCTGAAGATGATCAATTGCATAATCTTAAAGCAGTTTCATCGCATTTTACATTTACGCCATATATCCTTCCTCTAGATGGGGGAAATGTCCTCTCGGCTTCTTTCCAGCATGGCTTCTGCGAGGCTGACGGTGAGCATAAGCATGTGAGACAGATATCAATAGATGAGTCCATGTGGAAGGATTGCATCAGAAGGTCGGTTTTTGTCCCGTCCTGTCTGTATCAGGATGGTGCCGGTGATATATGGGTGGGAACTATAGCGAACGGTCTGATGAGGTATGATATGGAGTCTGGTGTGCTGACTCATATCTCCGGTGCTCCATGTCTTGATATAGCCTCAATAGAGGAGGACCTCCAGGGAAACCTTTGGGTCAGCACTCAATACGGACTTGGAAAGTATGACCGCTCCTCGGAGAAGTTCATAAACTGGTATGCAGGTGACGGTATCGGAGGTAACCAGTTTTATGACAGGGCTTCATGTCGCATGACTGACGGTACTCTCGTTTTTGGCGGAACTCATGGCCTTACGGTATTCAACCCGTTGGATGTTACCTCGCATCGTGAAGTATCTCTCTGTTTCGAAGATCTTAAGATTCATAATGAACTTGTGCGTCCACGTCCTGGCGGATGTGTCGATAAGGCACTTGTATATAATCCTCAGATAGTCCTTGAACATGACCAGAACAGCTTCAGCATATCGTTTGCGGCCATAGATTACAGTGAATTTGATCGTCTGGATTATTTCTATATGCTCGAAGGATTCGATGACCATTGGATAGATGCCCATAATAACAGGGAGGCCTATTATTCAAACGTTCCGGCGGGCAGGTACCGCTTCAAGGTCCGTGTATCTGATAACGGGCAGTCCAAGGTGATGGCGGAAAATGAAATACCGATCAAGGTCAAACCTCCTGTCTGGTTCAGCTTCTGGGCGATAATGATATATCTTGCCGCAATGGCAGGAGTCGTGATGCTGGCAGTCAAGGCCCGACAGCAGATTATGCTTGAGAAGGCGGATAAACTTAAGGCTCAGCAGGAGAAGGAGCAGGAAAGGAAGGTGAATAGGATGAATATGGACTTCTTTGCTAACATTTCGCATGAGTTCCGAACTCCGTTGACCATGATTTCGGGTCCCGTGACCCAACTGCAGGAGTCTCCGGACATGACGGAGGAAAACAAGCGCCTGCTCAATATTGTCCAGAGAAACATTCGGCGAATGCTGCGTCTGGTGAATCAGCAGCTGGATTTCAACAAGCTTGAGAATGATACATTGAAACTTCGTGTCAAGCCTATAGATGTAATCGAGCAGCTGGTCAATCTTACGGACATATTCAGGGTTACTGCTGATGAGAAAGGAGTCGTGTTCAGAACTTATGGTCTGGAGGATTCAATGACAGTATGGGCCGATGATGACAAACTTGACAAGATATGCTTTAACCTTTTGTCTAATGCCATGAAGTTTACTCAGGCAGGAGGAAAGGTCGAATTCAGTCTGGATGTCATTTCCCGTGAGGAAACCTCTCATCTTTTTGAACTGAGCGATAAGGATGTGGATTCCCGCTATCTGAAGATTGTGGTGAAGGACAGCGGTCCCGGCATCCCGGGGGATAAATTGGAGAAGATATTCGAAAGATATTATCAGCTTGAAAACACTGTCTGCGGCCAGTATAGTTGGGGAACCGGTATCGGACTGTATTTCGCCAGGGCTCTGGCTGTTCTGCACCATGGATATCTGAAGGCAGGTAACCGTACGACTGGGCCGGGTGCGACGTTTACACTTGTCCTTCCGGTCTCTGAAATGTCTTATGCGGAAGCGGAAAAAGATCATATGGGTGCGGAACTGAACAGTCCATACAAAGTAAGGAGTGTCAAGTATACGGGACGTCCGGCGGAACTTACTTGCGAGGATAGGAAGAAGGTGCTTGTTGTGGATGACGATGCTGATGTCATATATTATATGAAGGAGCTTCTGTCTCCTTATTATGATGTCCTGAGTCGTTTTGATGCGGAGGCTGCGTATGTTGTAATGAAGGAAGTGGCTCCGGATATCCTTGTCTCTGATGTGGCTATGCCGGGCAAGAGCGGTTATGAGCTTTGCCGTCAGATAAAGGAGAATATACAGCTTTCGCATGTGCCGGTGATTCTTCTTACAGCAAAGGCTACTGTCGGAGATCAGGTTCAAGGTTTGGATTGTGGTGCGGACGCTTATGTGACCAAACCGTTTGAACCTCAGTACCTTCTTGCTCTTATCCAATCTCAACTCAAGAACAAGGAGAAGATACGCGCTATACTCAGCAAGGTTACGGATGTGGAGGAGATAGAGGAAGATACACTCTCGCCTCAGGACAGCGCGTTTATGAATGAACTGTACCAGCTCATGGAGAACGAATTGTCAAACTCCGAACTGGATGTGTCGCGCATGACGGAACTTCTCCATATTTCAAGGACTAAGTTCTATTATAAGGTGAAAGGACTCACGGGCGAGAATCCTAGCGTGTTCTTCAAAAGGTATAAGCTGAATCGTGCAGCTCAGCTCCTGAAGGAACGTAAGTACAACATTTCGGAGATTGCAGACATGACCGGCTTCAGCACTCTGTCGCACTTCTCGACAAGTTTCAAGAAGCAGTTCGGAGTAGCTCCTAGTGAATATGTAAAATAAGGAGTCAAGTTGTTGACAACTTGACGACCGGCCCGGGTAGGGCTAGATACCCCTCGGGGTGATATGCGATAGCATATCGGGGGGTTAAATAAGAGTCAAGTTGTTGACAACTTGACGACCGGCCCGGGAAGGGCCGAGATACCCCTCGGGGTGATATGCGATAGCATATCGGGGGTTAAAAGGTCCCTGCAGCCTCCATCTTGGCGCGGATCTGTTCTGTGCAGAGGTTGCCGAGGCTTCCCATAGACGAATGCTTCAGATCGGCCGGCGTAAGCTGGCCGTTTGTCTTTCCTTCGGCTCCCTGGTAGCGGAACTTACCCTCATTCACCTCTATGCCGACTGACTTGTAGGCGTCTCTGAACGGCATGCCTTCAAGTGTACGGCGGTTGACTTCCTCTACCGTGAAAAGGTAGTCGTATATCGGTGCGTCCAGAATACCTTCATTTATCATTATGTGCTGGAGCATATAATCTGCCATCTGGA
>JAFUJQ010000032.1 GCA_017473705.1 Bacteroidales bacterium
AGGGTAAGCAGGGACGTTTCCGTCAGAACCTCCTCGGTAAGCGTGTCGACTATTCTTCCCGTTCGGTTATCGTCGTAGGTCCTGAGCTCAAGATGCACGAGTGCGGTCTTCCTAAGTTCATGGCGGCAGAGCTTTACAAGCCGTTCATCATCAGGAAGCTCATCGAGCGTGGTATCGTGAAGACAGTGAAGTCTGCGAAGAAGATCGTCGACAGAAAGGACGCAGTCATCTGGGATATCCTCGAGAACGTGATGAAGGGTCACCCGGTTCTTCTCAACCGTGCCCCTACACTTCACCGTCTCGGTATCCAGGCATTCCAGCCTAAGATGATCGAGGGTAAGGCAATCCAGCTCCATCCGCTCGCTTGTACAGCGTTCAACGCCGACTTCGACGGTGACCAGATGGCGGTTCACCTTCCACTCGGAAATGCAGCGATCCTCGAGGCTCAGCTCCTCATGCTCGGCTCGCACAACATCCTCAACCCGGCAAACGGTACTCCAATCACCGTCCCTTCACAGGACATGGTGCTTGGTCTTTACTACATCACCAAGGAGAGACCTAACGTAAAGGGTACAGGCCTTAACTTCTATGGCCCTGAGGAAGTTATCATCGCGCTCAATGAGAAGGCTGTTGATATCCACGCAGGTATCAGCGTAAGACTTCCAAAGGATAAGCAGAACCCTGAAGCAGGTACAGAGATGGTGAAGACCACTCCAGGTAGAATCATCGTCAACCAGCTTGTACCGGTTGAGGTTCCGTATATCAATGATGTACTTGGTAAGAAGTCATTGAGAAAGATCATTTCTAATGTCATCAAGTACACAGGTGTGGCACGTACTGCACAGTTCCTCGATGACATCAAGGATCTCGGATACACAATGGCGTTCAAGGGTGGCCTTTCATTCAACCTCGGTGACGTGATCATCCCAGAGCAGAAGAAGTCGCTCATCGACGAGGGTTACAACACCGTAGAGTCGATCAAGGCTAACTTCTCAATGGGTTTCATCACCAACAACGAGCGTTACAACAAGGTCATCGATCTCTGGTCTTCTATCGACAACCAGATCACCAAGATCGTCGAGAAGCAGATCTCAAGCGACCAGGACGGATTCAACCCGGTATATATGATGCTCGACTCAGGAGCCCGTGGTTCGACAGCACAGATCAAGCAGCTCTGCGGTATGCGTGGTCTTATGGCGAAACCTCAGAAGTCAGGTGGACAGGGTGCAGAGATCATTGAGAACCCTATCATCTCGAACCTCAAGGAGGGAATGTCAGTGCTCGAGTACTTCATCTCTACCCACGGTGCGCGTAAGGGTCTTGCCGATACAGCGTTGAAGACTGCCGATGCAGGTTACCTCACCCGTCGTCTTGTTGACGTATCGCATGACGTCATCATCAACGAGGAGGATTGCGGTACTCTCCGTGGTCTGATCGCAACTGCTATCAAGAGCAAGGACGAGATCGTAGAGTCTCTCGGTGAGCGTATCCTCGGACGTACTTCGGTACACGACGTGTTCAATCCGCTTACAGGAGAGCTTATCATTCCTGCAGGTGAGGAGATCACAGAGGACATTGCAAACCTCATCGAGTCGCTCCCTATCGAGCAGGTCGAGATCCGTTCGGTTCTCACTTGTGAGTCTCGCAAGGGTGTCTGCGCAAAGTGTTACGGACGTAACCTCGCGTCTGGCCGCATGGTCGAGAAGGGAGAGGTTGTCGGCGTGATCGCAGCACAGTCAATCGGTGAGCCTGGTACACAGCTTACACTCCGTACGTTCCACGTCGGTGGTACCGCTTCAAGTACAGCAGCAGACAATGCCATCACTTCAAAGTACGATGGTAAGCTTGAGTTCGAGGAACTCAGGACTATCGAGAGAATTACAGAGGATGGTGTTCAGGATGTTGTTGTCAGCCGTACAACTGAAGTCCGCATCGTAGACGAGAATACAGGAATCACATATTCACAGTACGATGTTCCTTATGGATCGATCCTTTACAAGAAGGATGGCGCATCAGTGAAGAAGGGCGACCTTATCTGTGAGTGGGATGCATATAACGCGATCACAATCATCGAGACTGCCGGTAAGGCACGCTTCGACAGTATGATCGACGGTGTTACATTCCGTGAGGAGATGGCCGATGAGTACTCTCTCAACAGAGACAAGGTCATCATAGAGTCTCGTGACAGGTCGAAGAACCCTACTATCGTCATCGTAGATGAGCATGGTGAGGAACTCAAGCATTACAACCTCCCAGTAGGAGCACACGTAATGGTAGAGGACGGCGACGACGTCAAGGTCGGCGACATCATCATCAAGATTCCACGTGCAATCGGTAAGTCAAGCGATATCACAGGAGGTCTTCCTCGAGTTACAGAGCTCTTCGAGGCACGTAACCCATCTAACCCGGCCATTGTATCTGAGATCAACGGTGAGGTCATCATGGGCAAGATCAAGAGAGGTAACCGTGAGATCATCATCAAGAACAGGTCAGGCATCGAAAAGCACTACCTCGTTCCTCTTACCAAGCAGATCCTTGTTCAGGAGAACGACTACGTGAAGGCAGGTACAAGACTCTCTGATGGTGCAGTATCTCCAACAGATATACTTTCTATCCTCGGTCCTATCAAGGTTCAGGAATACATCGTCAACGAGATCCAGGAGGTTTACCGTCTCCAGGGTGTGAAGATCAATGACAAGCACTTCGAGATCATCGTTCGTCAGATGATGAGAAAGGTACAGATCAACGATCCGGGCGACACAGAGTTCCTGCCTGAGGAGCTTGTCGACAAGTGGGCATTCATGGATACAAACGATGCCATCTATGGCAAGTTCTATGTGATGGATGCGGGTGATTCACAGACCTATGAGGAAGGTGACATCATCACTGCACGCGAGATGAGGGGCGAGAATTCGTCACTTGAGCGTCAGGGTCTGAAGATGATGGTTCTTCGTGAGGCTAAGCCTGCGACTGCGAGCCAGGTGCTCCAGGGTATCACAAGGGCAGCCCTCAAGACCAACAGCTTCATCTCTGCAGCATCATTCCAGGAGACTACCAAGGTGCTCAGCGAGGCCGCTATCAGAGGTCGCGTCGACACTCTCGAGGGTCTTAAGGAGAATGTCATCTGTGGACATCCAATCCCTGCAGGTACAGGTCAGAAGGAGTTCCAGGAGATTCTTGTGGCTCCAGCTGCAGACACTCAGAAGAATCTTGCAGATCTCTAAAAGATCCATAACTACACAAAACAGGCGGACATCATTTGATATCCGCCTGTTTTTTTTGATATTTAATTATCTCATGATTGTTGCTTCGCGGTCAGGACCGACAGAAATTATCTTGATCGGCACTCCGAGATACTGTTCCATGAAAGCTATATAATCACGGAATTCCTGTGGTAATTCCTCTTCTGTGCGGCAGTGTGTGAGATCTGTATGCCATCCCTTGAACTCTGTGTATACAGGCTGGATGTCTGCGAATGTGTCGAACGGCCACTGGTCTGACGGCTTGCCGTCCACGATGTATGATGTGCAGACCTTTATGGTCTCGAATGTGTCGAGGCAGTCAGACTTCATCATGATGAGGTCGGTGACACCGCTGATCATCACTGCATATTTGAGAGCTACAAGGTCGAGCCATCCGCAGCGGCGAGGGCGTCCTGTAACGGCGCCGAACTCGTGTCCGATGCGACGGATCTCCTCTCCGGTCTCGTCAAAGAGCTCGGTAGGGAACGGACCGCTGCCGACTCTTGTGCAGTATGCCTTGAAGATGCCGTATACGTGTCCTATCTGGTGAGGGTTCACACCGAGTCCTACGCATGCTCCGGCGCATGATGTTGTCGATGATGTCACAAACGGATATGAACCATAGTCGATGTCAAGCATTGAACCCTGTGCGCCCTCTGCGAGAATCCCCTTGGTCTTGAGGATCTCATTCACATAGTATTCGCAGTCTACAAGCTCGAACTTCTTGAGGAAGTCTACAGCTTCCATGAACTCTGCGTCTTCTGCATGAGGATCGCACTCGAAACCCATCTGCTTGAGGAGGGTGATGTGGCGGTTCTGCAGCTTTGCATATCTTTCTGCAAAGTCAGGTGCCAGGATGTCGCCTACGCGAAGGCCATGACGGCTGATCTTGTCTGTGTATGTAGGCCCGATGCCTTTGAGTGTCGAACCGATCTTGCCTTTGCCCATTGCAGCCTCATTTGCTGCGTCGAGAAGCCTGTGAGTAGGGAGGATGAGATGTGCTTTCTTTGCGATGACAATGCGCTTTGTAACCGGAATTCCGGTCTTTGCAGAGATGTTGTCGCATTCGCCCTTGAATGTGATAGGGTCAAGCACTACACCGTTTCCTACGATGTTCTTTGCATCTTCTCTGAAGATTCCTGACGGAATGGATCTGAGCACGAAGCTCTTGCCGTCAAAATGAAGTGAGTGTCCTGCGTTAGGACCGCCCTGGAAGCGTGCTACTACAGGGTAGTTGTTTGCAAGTACATCTACGATCTTGCCTTTTCCTTCGTCGCCCCACTGGAGGCCAAGTACAACGTCAAGTTTCATTTTATTGTATCTGTGTTTCTGTTATCTTTTAGAATGGAAGGTCGTCGCCCGGATCCTCTTCGAGAGGTTTTACCTGAGGCTGTGCAACAGGCTGGGCCTGCTGTACCGGCTGCTGCTGTGGTGCAGTCTGCTGGTATCCGCCCTGCTGCTGGCCAGGAGTCTGGTATCCGCCCTGAGGACTCTGTCCGTCAGGCCTTCTTCCAAGAAGCTGGAGAGTGTCAGCGACAATCTCGGTCACATATCTCTTGTTGCCGGTCTGATCATCCCATGACCTTGTGCGGATACGGCCTTCAATATATACCTGCGTACCCTTCTTGACATACTTCTCGACAACATCCGCAGTATTTCTCCAAACTACGATGTTGTGCCATTCGGTGTGCTCCTGAAGGTTTCCGTTCCTGTCACGATATCTCTCTGTGGTTGCAAGCCTGAATGTCGCAACCTTCGCTCCGTTGTTTACATCGCCGGTGTAGCGGATCTCCGGATCCTGTCCTACGTTGCCGATGAGTATTGCCTTGTTGATCATATATTTTGTGTTTGTTTTATTTCAGTCCCAAAAACTTTGCAATTTAGTCATAAAATCTAAAATAATCAGCACTTATTTCGATTTTATAACCTCCTTCATGGAACTTTCATCAGGAGATTCTCCGGTAAAGATTTCATATCCTGTCACTGCCTGAAGCAGAAGCCATACCTGACCCTCAGTATATGTCGATGCTAGATTTGTCTGTTGCATCTTCTGTATCAGGGCCTTGTCGAATGAAGGATTGCGGTAATTGGCTTCCAGAATATGTTTTGGCCTGCCGGGGGTGAAGTCCTCTTCCGTGAGTGTGTCCAGTTCCGGAATCCTTACGGGAAGATTGTAGATCACGATGTCAGCCTTTCTGAACTCCTCCCTGAATGCGCTCAGAGGCTTGATCTCATTACTGTATATGGTCCTGTTGAGAACGGTGACCTCCATCCCCAATGCTCGTGCAGCCGCTGTCGCCGCTTTCCCCGCCCCTCCAATGCCGACTATTAGGACATGTCTCTTCTGGTGTTGTTGCAGGTTTAGAAAGCATGCTGCCCCCTTGGCCGCAGGTGGTGGGAGCATCCCGCAGGGAGCCACCGGGGTTCTTTCTAAACCTGTAACAACACCATATAGCCATTCACGGACTCCGAGGTAGTCGGAGTTGTGGGCCTTGACGCCTTCCGGTGTCTTGATGAGCAGGTTGGTCGCACCGACAATGTTGCATTCCTCCGAGATGATGTCAGCCTTCTTGAGAGCAAGCTCCTTGAACGGAGCCGTCACATTGATCCCGTCATATTCATTCAGGAATATTTGATACGCCTCTTCGAAATCCGGCGTTTCAATCAGATCGTACGGATATCTGCCGGCATACCCTGCCTTGAAGAGGGCAGGGGAAAGCGAATGTGCTATGGGATGTCCGATCAGACCGAATTTCATGAGTTTCTTTGTCTTACAGCTTCAAACATAAGGATGGCAGCAGATACTGAGACATTAAGTGAGTCCAGCCTGCCAAGCATAGGAATCTTTATATGGGCGTCAGCGGCCTTTCTCCATACATTTGTGAGTCCTGTCGCCTCTGTGCCCATGACGATGGCCGTTCCGCCTTTCATGTCAGTATCGTAATACCACTCCGAGTCCTGCAGCTGGGCAGTATATATCTTTATGCGATGGCTTTTCAGCCATTCAATGGCCTCCTCTGACGTTGCAGTCGCTACGGGGACAGAGAATATGGCTCCTATGCTTGAGCGGATGAGATTCGGATTGTACATGTCCGTCAGCGGGTCGCAAACGATCACTGCATCGACACCCGACGCATCAGCGCTTCTGAGAACAGCTCCAAGATTGCCGGGCTTCTCTACGGATTCCAGGACGACAACGAGCGGCTTCTCCTTCAGTTTCAGACTGTCCAGAGTCATTTCCTTGCAATGCATCTCTGCTATCACGCCTTCAGTGCCGCCGCGATATGCCACCTTGTCATATAGGTGTTGCGGTATCTCTATGATCTGGCACATTATCCCGCAGAAATTCTCTTCTACTGCTCCCAGGATGCTGTCAAACTCCTTTTCCGTGATGATGTCACGGCAGATGAAGAAGGTATGCGGCTCATAGCCTGCCTCCACGCAATGAATGATCTCGCGTCTGCCCTCCACGACGAACAGCCCTTTCTTCCTTCTCTCCTTGGACTTTTCCTGAAGAGCCAGCAGCTCCTTTATCTTGGCGTTCTGTGATGATGTAATGTTTTCGATTCTCATAGTACAAATATAACTAATTTATTCATACCAGGTCTTGTAGAGGAGGTAGTGCTCGGCGTTTGCGTGGGCTTTTGCCCGGATGGCCTCCGAGCCGTCCTTGATCTTGCGGGCAGGGATGCCGGCCCATATGCCAGGATCAAGTTTCTGGTTTGCCGGGACTACGGCTCCGGCCGCGATTATGGTACCGTCAGGAACAACAGTGTGGTCCATGACAATGGCTCCCATGCCTATGATGACGTCATTTCCTATGATGCAACCATGGACGTTGGCTCCATGCCCGATCGAGACATCATTGCCTATGATGCATTCCGACTGCTGATAGGTCGCATGAAGCACGGCATTGTCCTGAATATTGACCCTGTCCCCTATGCGTATCGCTCCGACGTCTCCGCGAAGCACAGCTCCATACCACACGCTGCAGTCATCCCCGATTTCCACCGTACCTATAATCGTCGCCGTCTCCGCCAGAAACGCCCGTTCTCCTATGACGGGCCTGTCGCCCTTGAGTTCCTTTATTATTGCCATGAAATAAGGTCTGACAAATTTATGTCAGACCTTACAAATATAGTTATTTTATTTGCTTCTAGTTATTCTTCGGACGCATCTGAGGGAAGAAGAGCACATCCTGGATGGTTGGGGAGTTGGTCATGAACATTGTAAGACGGTCGATTCCCATTCCGAGTCCTGATGTAGGAGGCATACCGTACTCAAGTGCGCGTACGAAGTCCATGTCGATGAACATGGCCTCGTCATCTCCCTTGTCCTTCAGCTTGAGCTGGTCCTGGAAACGCTCGTACTGGTCAATAGGGTCGTTCAGCTCGCTGTATGCGTTCGCAAGCTCCTTGCCGCATACGAAGAGCTCGAAGCGCTCTGTAAGGTCCGGATTTGTGCGGTGGCGCTTGGTGAGCGGCGACATCTCCACAGGATAGTCTGTGATGAATGTAGGCTGCACGAGGTGCTTCTCGCAGTACTCTCCGAAGATCGCATCGATGAGCTTGCCCTTTCCGAATGAAGGGTCTGTCTCTACGTGAAGCTTCTTGCAGGTCTCGCGGAGTTCTTCCTCAGACATGCCGGCAACGTCAACACCTGCATATTCCTTGATAGCCTCGAGGATCGGGAGACGGCGGAACGGTGGCTTGAAGTCAACCTGATTCTCTCCGATTGTAACTTCTGTCTTGCCGTGAAGCTTGAGTGCGATCTTCTCGAGGAGCTTCTCTACGAACTCCATCATCCAGATATAGTCCTTGTATGCAACATAAATCTCCATGCAGGTGAACTCAGGGTTGTGGGTCTTGTCCATACCCTCGTTGCGGAAGTCCTTAGCGAACTCGTATACACCGTGATATCCGCCGACGATGAGTCTCTTGAGATAGAGCTCGTTTGCGATACGGAGGTAGAGAGGAATGTCAAGAGCGTTGTGGTGAGTGATGAACGGACGTGCTGTTGCACCGCCTGGGATGCTCTGGAGGATAGGTGTCTCCACCTCAAGGCAGCCGGCTTCGTTGAAGTACTCACGCATTGTAGCCACGATCTGGCTTCTCTTGATGAATGTATCGCGAACCTGCGGATTTACAATCAGGTCTACATATCTCTGTCTGTATTTGAGCTCAGGATCCGAGAACGCGTCGAACACCTCGCCGTCCTTCTCCTTCACGATAGGGAGGACGCGGAGTGACTTGCTGAGGAGAGTCAGTTCCTTTGCGTGGATTGAAAGCTGGCCGGTCTTGGTGATGAACGCGAATCCCTTGATGCCGATGATGTCACCGATGTCGAGGAGCTTCTTCCATACTGTGTTATACATGGTCTTGTCTTCGCCCGGGCAGATCTCATCGCGGTTTACATAGATCTGGATACGGCCTGTCTCATCCTGCAGCTCGCCGAATGATGCGGCGCCCATGATGCGCCTTGACATGATGCGGCCTGCGATGACTACATCCTGGAAGTTGCCTTTCTCCTCGTCATACTCAGCCTTCACCTGCGCTGCAGATGTGTTGATAGGGTAGAGTGGTGCCGGATAAGGCTCGATCCCGAGTTCTCTGAGCTTTGCAAGCGATTCTCTTCTGAACAGCTCCTGCTCGTTGAGGTCCATAATGCTCATAATTATATCTTTTAAACTGTTTATTCCAAAAATCCCACAAATTTAATATAAATAATAAAAAAATCCATACCTTTGTATACTATGGCGGTAGAAAAGATATGGAAATTCAGGGAAACGGCTGATCCTGAGAACATCAGGCAGCTTGCGTCTGAACTGGGAGTGGATCCGGTACTTGCGGAGCTTCTGGTCCAGAGGGGCGTCCATACCTTCGAGCAGGCCCGCTCATTCTTCCGTCCGAGCCTGGAAAACCTCCACGATCCGTTCCTGATGAAGGACATGGACAAGGCTGTGGAGAGAGTTCATCAGGCTGTTTCAACAGGGGAGAAGATTCTTGTATACGGAGACTATGACGTGGACGGAACCACGGCGGTCTCGCTCGTATATTCATTCCTCCGTCGTCTGACAAAGGCCGTAGATTTCTATATTCCTGAGAGATATGACGAAGGCTACGGAGTGTCATACAAGGGCATAGACTGGGCATCCGAGAACCGTTTTGGCCTCATTATCACCCTTGACTGCGGCATCAAGGCCAACGAAAAGGTTGAATATGCAAGTGAGAAGGGCATTGACATGATCATCTGTGACCACCATCTTCCTGAGAACGAACTTCCGAAGGCCGTTGCTGTCCTTGATCCGAAAAGAGAAGACTGCCATTATCCTTTCGATGATCTTTCGGGCTGCGGTGTGGGCTTCAAGCTGGTGCAGGCATATTCACAGCAGTTCGGCATCGCCTTCGACTCATTGATTCCGCTTCTGGACCTTCTTGTGGTCAGCATAGCTTCTGACCTTGTGTCAGTGACAGACGAAAACAGAGTCCTCGCCCACTTCGGTCTAAAGCAGCTCAATGTGAGTCCTCGTCAGGGACTCATGGCCATGATTCAGCTTTCGGGTCTTGAGCCGGGCCATCTTACCATCGACGACATCGTCTTCAAGATCGGTCCGCGCATCAATGCGGCCGGCCGTATGGAGACGGGCCGCATCGCTGTGGAGCTTCTGACTGCAACTGACGCCAGGACTGCAATCAGGATCGGAACAGAGATCAACGAGCATAACAACGAGAGAAAGAACATAGACCGCCGCATCACCCAGGAGGCCCTGGAGATGGTGGAGTCGCAGCAGTGTCTCTCATACGGAAAGGCTACGATCGTATATAACCCGCAGTGGCACAAGGGAGTAGTCGGAATCGTGGCGTCAAGACTTGTTGAGGCATATTATAAGCCTACGATCGTTTTCACAAAGTCCCAGGAAGGACTCGTTACAGGATCAGCACGAAGCGTGCATTGCTTCGACCTTTATGGAGCCATAGAAAGCTGCGCGGACCTCCTTGAGAATTTCGGAGGCCATCTTTATGCAGCAGGCCTCACTTTGAAGGAAGAAAACCTTCCGGAGTTCTGCGAAAGGATAGAGAAGTTCATATCAGAGGCGATCATACCAGAGATGCAGACTCCTGTAGTGGATATCGATGCAATGCTGAACTTCTCGCAGATCACGCCGAAGTTCCTGCGCATCCTCAAGCAGTTCCAGCCATTCGGCCCGGGCAACAGCATGCCGATCTTCAGGACAGACAATGTCTATGACAACGGGAGCATCCGCAAGGTGGGAGCCGAAGGCGGACACCTCAAGCTTGAACTCATCCAGGAGTCGCAGCCTTACCACCACATATCGGCCATAGCCTTCAACATGGCGGACTACTTCGAGAACATCAAGGCCGGCAACCCGGTGGACGTCTGCTATTCAATCGTAGAGAATTATTACAGAGGAACAGCAAACACTCAGCTCCGCATCAAGGACATCCGCGAGCGTGACGAGATGATCTGACCGACATGATTAAAGTAAAAGCACAAAAACCCACGTTTTTGTGCTTTTAAATCGTGAAGCCTACGGCGCAGCTCTCAGGAGCGCTTCGCTGTGATAGAGATGATATCTGAAGCGATGGCTTCGATCGTTTTGCCGTCTGTGTCGATTGTGGCATGGGCGGTCTTTTCATATGTGGCAGAGCGCTGCTGCATCAGCGTCTCTATGCGAGTCCGGAGGTCCGCGTCAGCGAGCATCGGCCTTCCGGCAGCTTCTCCGGCAAGATGCTCCATAAGAGTATCTACGGAAGCCCTGAGATACACACACAAAGTCTTCTCCTTGACCATCTTAGCACACGCCTCAGTCATCACAGCTCCACCACCCAATGCTAAAACGATGTCATTGTTGGTGTGTCTTTCTGATTCAGGGTGGCATGGAGAGGGTTTGGAAACCGTGCTACCCCTTTGGCCGCAGAGGGAGGGGCCCATCGCAGAATGCGATGGGAGGGATTGTTTCCAAACCCTCTCCATGCCACCATCTTTCAAAACTGCCTTCAACGCTTCCAGTTCCATCTGTCGGAACGCCGCTTCTCCTTCTGTGGCGAAGATTTCCGGGATGCTTCTTCCCTCGCGCTCTTCAATCACATCATCCAGGTCAATAAAAGAGCAGCAGAGCAGCTCCGAAAGTCGCCTTCCGACACTGCTCTTGCCACATCCCATAAATCCAGTCAATGAAATAATCATATTATCAGATTGCCACGTCGTCCTTCGGACTCCTCGCAATGACGTATCGAAGTCCCCTGGTCTCAAATGATTTTATTGGACAGACATATGTATGGAAGAGGCATTTTCGCACCCCCCCCGCGTAGGGGGAGGGGCCCACGAAGTGGGAGGGGCCTCTGGAATACATTGTCTGTTCTATCATATTAGAATAGAGTCAGCTGTGGGTCATCTGGAAGATCGATGTCGATAGGATCCTCGACGCCGGTGTTGTCTATCTCCCCGGCCTGATTCTCAGCCTCACTCTCCTCCTGCACCACATCATCCTCCGGCTTATGCAGCGGCTCGACAAACTTCACCGCCTTCACATCCATCGCGCTCACCTTCTTTCCCTTCGCCTGGATACCCTTCTTTGCAATGTACTCCTCCGCATCCACAAGCTCCGGCTCCCTGTGCTCGTGCTTTCCTCCGAAAGTGATCTCGAACTGAGGGTGCTTGTCGTCGCTGAGCGCCACAAGGTATGAACCCTTTGCCTCTGAGATGAAGCTTACCGCAGTGTTGTCACTCACCTCGAACGAGAACCTCTTCACATAGAACGAAGCAACCGCCTTGTCATAGTAAAGCGCAGTGTATGTCTTGTTTACATCAAGCTTCTCGATCTTGAGGAGGTCACCCTGGTATCTGTTGCTCAGGTCGAACGAAGTGGTGTAATATGTGCCGTCGCGGAAGATTGCAAGGATATGGTCACCTGTGTTGAACTGACCCAGGTGCAGACCTCTTCCGTCCTCGTTGAGTCTCTGGATGTCCTCGTCGAACCAGATATCCTTGCCGCCGATGGTCGATATGCCCTTCGACTTGAGCTGGATCTTCTGGATCGCATTCTTCGATACGAGGTTGCCTCGCGAAGCGCGTCCCTTGATCAGGAGCTGTGAGAAGTCATACTCGTCGATGAGCTTCTTGAGCTTCGCCCTCTGTCTGTAATATATCTTCACGGTCTCTGCTTCACCATTATGGTTTACAGTGAACCAGAGGATCTGAGAACCCGGTGTGCCCTGAGTGATGTCATACTCCTTGTCGCGTGTCACGCTTGTGATGGCGAACCTCTTCGCATAGCTGACAGATGACTTTCCGTCGCGGTAGATGACATTATAGATGGTTCTCTGGTCGTTTCTGTCGAAGATGCCCACATAGAGGATGTCCTTTCCGAAGAACGCCTTCTCGCTTACCTTTGTCACCACGTACTTGCCGTCCTTGTGGATGACGATGATCTCAGAAAGGTCTGAACACTCGCATATGAACTCTGCATTGTCCTCCTTTTTGAGCGCGATGCCCACGAAACCTTCCGCCTTGTTTGCATACAGCTTGGCATTGTTGCTTACCACCTTGGTGACAGCGATAGACTCGAATCCGGTGAGCTCTGTAAGTCTTGGATATGCCTTTCCATACTTCTTCTTGAGTCCCTTGAAGTAGTTGATGGTATATTCTGTGAGGTTGTCCAGGTGGTTCTGCACTTCGTCCATTTCATCCTCGATGCCACGGAGTTTCTCGTCCACGGCCTTCGTGTCGAACTTCGAGATCTTCCTCACAGGCTTCTCCACGAGCTTGTCGATGTCCTCGGAAGTGATAGGTCTCTTGAGAAGGCTCTGGTATTTCATCATCTCGTCGAACACCTCCTGCAGCTGTGCCTCCCAAGTCTTCGCGTCACCCTCGAGGATCTTATAGACCTTGTTCTCAAAGAATATCTTCTCGAGAGAACTGTAGTGCCAGTCATTCTCAAGCTCGTCCAGACGGATCTGAAGCTCCTGTCCGAGCAGACTCTTGGTGTGGTCTGTGCTATACTTGAGGATGTCCTCTACAGAAAGGAACTGAGGCTTGTGGTCCACAATCACGCAGGCATTCGGAGAAATCGACACCTCGCAGTCCGTGAAAGCGTAAAGAGCATCGATTGTCTTGTCAGGTGACACGTCATTCGGAAGATGTATCACGATCTTGGCCGTCGAAGTGGTGAGATCGTCGATTTTCTTGATCTTGATCTTGCCCTTCTCCTTGGCCTTGAGAATTGACTCGATGATGATGTGAGTTGTCTTTCCGAAAGGTATCTCGTTGATTGACAATGTGTTCTTGTCGACTTTCTCGATCTTTGCGCGCACCTTCACCACTCCGCCTCGCTGACCCTTCATATATTTAGAGCAGTCAGCGTAGCCTCCGGTAGGGAAGTCAGGGTAGAGCTCGAAAGGCTTGCCCTGCAGGTGTGCAACGGCAGCATCGATGATCTCATTGAAATTATGCGGAAGAATCTTTGACGCGAGACCTACGGCAATACCCTCAGCACCCTGTGCAAGCAGCAGAGGGAACTTGATAGGCAGCTCGATAGGCTCCTGGTTTCTTCCGTCATATGAAGTCATCCAGTTGGTGGTCTTGGGGTTGAACACAACCTCCTTGGCGAACTTTGTAAGGCGCGCCTCGATGTATCGTGGCGCCGCATTGGAGTCGCCGGTAAGGATGTTACCCCAGTTACCCTGGCAGTCGATGAGATAATTCTTCTGTCCCAGCTGCACGAGAGCTCCGAGGATGGACTGGTCTCCGTGTGGGTGGTACTGCATCGCCTGTCCGACGATGTTCGCCACCTTTGTGTAGCGACCGTCATCAATCCTCCACATTGCGTGCAGCACGCGTCTCTGCACCGGTTTCATTCCGTCAACGATGTGCGGAACGGCTCGATACAGGATAACGTATGACGAGTAGTCCAGGAACCAGTCCTTGAACATGCCCGACAGCTTGAATTTACGGCTGTTCTCTCCAAGCAGCTTGTCAAACTTGCCCGGAGTCATCTCCACCACCGCCTCGTCCTCTGTCTCATTCTGACCCTCTTCAGGAAGCTCTGCATCCTCGATCGGAAGGTCCTTGTCCTCAATGCTCATATCTGTTTACAGCTTTTAATATTCGTAACCGAACTTTCTAAGTTCCTTCTTGCTTTCTCTCCAGTCAGGATCCACCTTGACATAGAGGCTGAGGAAGACTTTCTTCTGGAAGAAGTCTTCCATGTCGATACGCGCCTGGGTACCGACCTTCTTGAGTGACTGTCCGCCCTTGCCTATGATGATGCCCTTCTGAGTCTCGCGCATCACATAGATCACAGCGCTGATGTCATACCTCTCGGCGCCTTCCTTGAACTCTTCCACCACCACCTCGCAGCTGTAAGGAATCTCCTCCTTGTAGTTGAGGAAGATCTTCTCGCGTACGATCTCGGAAGCGAAGAAGCGGAGGTTCTTGTCTGTGAACACATCCTTGTCATACCATGCCGGTGCGACAGGCAGGTTCTCCACGATTGCGTCGAAGATGTTCTCAAGGTTGAACTTCTCCTGCGCAGATGCAGGGAAGATGATCGCCTTAGGAAGCTGCTCCTTCCACCATGCCATGAGCTCGAGCACCTGATCCTGCGAGCTGATGTCGATCTTGTTGATCACAAGAATTACTGGGCAGTCGATCTTCTGGAGCTTTGCGATGTATTCCTCGTTCTTGTCGCCCTTCTCCACTGTGTCAGTCACATAGAGAATGATGTCAGCGTCACCGATCGCTGTGTCCACGAAGTTCATCATGCTCTGCTGCAGCCTGTAGTTAGGCTTGAGGATGCCCGGAGTGTCGGAGTATACGATCTGATAGTCGTCTCCGTTCACAATGCCCATGATCCTGTGCCTTGTGGTCTGAGCCTTTGCCGTAACGATGGAAAGCTTCTCTCCTACGAGGGCATTCATAAGCGTGGATTTGCCAACATTCGGGTTACCGATGATGTTGACAAATCCGGCGCGATGTCTTTTGGTCTGTTCTCCCATTATCACTTATTATAAGTATGCACCCATCCTGAGGAGGTTGATCTCGCCCTCAGAGAGGAATCTCCATTCGCCTCTCTTGAGACCCTTCTTGGTGAGACCTGCGAAGTATACTCTGTCGAGCGCCTTCACCTCGTATCCGAGGGATTCGAAGATCCTTCTTACGATGCGGTTCTTTCCAGAGTGGATCTCAATGCCGAGCTTGCGGTGGTCGTCCTCCTCAATGTACTCGAGCTCGTCAGCAGCGATGACGCCGTCTGAAAGCTCTACTCCTGCGAGGATCTTCTCGAAGTCCTCCTGCTTGAGCTTGCTGTCGAGCGATACCTGATATATCTTCTTCTTGTCGTATGACGGATGTGTGAGCTTCTCTGCGATTTCACCGTCGTTTGTGAACATGAGCACACCTGTTGTGTTCTTGTCAAGGCGACCGACTGGGAATACTCTTGTAGGGCATCCCTTGAGAAGGTCCATGACGGTCTTGTCTGCGTGAGGGTCGCTTGCTGTGGTGACATAGCCCTTAGGCTTGTTCATCACGATGTATACCTTTGCCTCACCCTTGAGCCTCTCGCCGTTGAACCTTACGTCGTCAGTTGCGATGTTGATCTTGGTTCCGAGCTCTGTGACCACCTCTCCGTTGACCGTGACCACTCCGGCGAGGATGAAGTTGTCTGCCTCTCTTCTTGAGCATACGCCTGAGTTGGCGATGAACTTGTTGAGACGTACCACCTCCTTGATAGGAGCCATTACCATATCGTTGTCTGAATGTACGTCAGAGTCTACCTGAGGTCTTCTGCTGATCATCTTTCCGATGCCGCTCTCATCTTCGTTGCGGAAGTAGTTGAAGTCCTTCCTTGCACCAGGCCTTCTTGCTCCGTTGCCTCTTCTTTCCGGCCTGTCACCATATGGGCGCCTCTCTGAACGCTCTCCATAAGAACGTCTCTCCGAACGCTCGCCGTATGGCCTTCTCTCTGTGCGGTCACCGTATGTGCGTCTTTCGCCGCGCTCTGTGCGCTCACCATAAGGCCTTCTCTCTGAACGCTCGCCGTATGGACGTCTCTCCGGACGCTCTCCTCCGTATGTCCTTCTTTCAGGACGGTCTCCGTAGGTGCGTCTCTCAGGACGGTCACCACCATAAGTCCTTCTCTCAGTGCGGTCTCCTGATGCGCTTCTTTCTCCGATGCGCGGTCTTCTCGGACGATCGCCTGACGGTCTTCTGTCTGAATCTCTTCTTGTGCCATAATCTCTACGGCCATCTCTGCGGCCATTGCCGCCTCTTCTGTTGTCTTCCATTTTTATTTCGCCTCTCGGCATTTTTAAAGTGTTAATATATTCCTGGCTCACGCCAGCTTATCTGTATCCGGTCAAACCGGCTTATCTTAATCTGAATATGTATGTAATCGTGCCTTCCTGCAGGGCCGGCGCATTGGCGTCCATGTTGAAATTGGCGCCCATCGCCGCCTTGTATGCGGCCTGCCAGAGCGACTTGTCAGTGGCTGTAGTTCCTTCGACTCCGGCCTGTGCCTTGGTCACGGTTCCGTACTGGTCCACCCAGATCTTTACAACAACCTTACCTGAAGCCTGCACTCCGTAAGATGGCCTCGGAAGGGTTCCGTTGACGCTTCGGCCCACGAGTTTTGCGTTAGGCTCTCCGGCAGTCTCTCCGGTCTTGGTGTTGCCCGAAGCATGTCCCGCCTTGAGTGCGTCGCTTGGATCTCGAGAGGTCTGCGGAGCGAGGGTATCCTTCTGCGTGTTGTTGTCTGCTGCAGAGAACAGGGCTCTCCTGTCTATCGGCTTCTCGCGTACCGGCTCCGGTGTCTCCACGTCTCCGAAATCGTCCACAGTCGACTCCGGTGCCTCATTCGCCTTGCTGCCCTCAAGCGGCGCTTCCGACTGCTGCACGAGGTTTACAGGCTTGGACGGATCCGGCTGCTCGACCTGCGGTCTTGTCCCGTTCCATGTCTGCTTAGGCTTCTCGAGCTCAGGCTCGCTGAAGTCTATGACTATAGGAGTCCTTTCCGGAGGAGGAGGGTCCAGGTATGTGAAACCTGTGACAAAGAAACAGGCTGCCAGGACAATATGCACGGCAACCGTCAGGATGCCGCCTGACACCCTTGACAGTTTCTCCTGCTTTTCGCGTTCCTGCCTGTACTTTTCCATAATCCTATTCCGGCGAAGTCGCCATTATCACCTTGTAGTGGTTTCTCTTTGCTATGTTCATCACCTGCACCACTTCCTTGATCGGAACCGTCTCGTCTGCATAGATCGAGAAAGTAGGGTCTTCCTCCTGCTGGAGAAGGCCTACGAGCGCATCCTCGACTTCGCTGAAGTCTATCGGCTGCTTCTCTCCGTTGATATGGTAGGTGAAGGTCTCTGTATCATGCCAATGCTTGATCGATACGCTCACTGTCGCCTTTGCCGATACCTGTCCTGTGCTCTTAGGGAGCAGGAGCTTGAGGGCGTTCGGGTTCACGAGCGTCGATGTCACAAGGAAGAAGATGAGAAGCAGGAACACGATGTCGGTCATTGACGACATCGAGAATCCTGAATCCACCTTTGTTGTTCTCTTGATTGCCATTTCTTACTCTGTTTTCCCGGTTCCTTATTCTCCTGCAGGCTCGTGGAGCATGTCGATGAACTCGATTGTCGTGCTCTCCATCTTGAACACAAGGTTCGAGATCTGCGAAGTGAGGTAGTTGTATCCGAAGTATGCGATGATACCTACAAAAAGTCCGCCTACGGTGGTCACCATCGCTTCGTATATACCTCCTGAGAGGAGGGAGATGTCGATGTTGTTGCCTGCAGTGGACATTCTGAAGAACGCCTGGATCATACCTGTGACGGTTCCGAGGAATCCGATCATCGGAGCTCCTCCGGCGATGGTCGCAAGCATAGGAAGACCTTTCTCGAGTCTCGCCACCTCTACGTTGCCCATGTTCTCGACTGCGGTCTGGATGTCCTGGAGAGGTCTTCCGATCCTCTCGATGCCCTTCTCGACGAGTCTGGCGATAGGGGAGTCGTATTTCTGGCAGAGGTCTGTCGCTGTCTTTATCTTTCCGTCATGGATGAGGTCGCGGATGTCTTTCATGAAGTGCTTGTCGATCTGTCCTGCCTTGTGGATCATCCACCACTTGTTTCCGAAGATGTAGATCGCCATCACTGAGAGGATGAGGAGCACGATCATGAGCCATCCGCCCGCTGTCGCGAGATCGATGAGGCTGAGTGTCTCTTCCTGGACTACAGGCTCTGCAGCCTGTGAAAGTGCCGTCGTGTCAACGGCTGCCTGCATAATGTTGAAAAGCATAATTGTAGTTGTCTGTTAAATCGTGCAAAAATAGTCAAAAAATCACGAAAAGGGAAATTTATTTGTATGAGGCGCCGCAGAAAAACAGCGCTTTTCCCGGAACAGATGTTCCTGCGTCGGAACGTGTGCCTCCGGCGATGAGTTCCGCTATCCATTCCGGTTCCCTCTTTCCTCTTCCGACCTCTATGAGAGAACCTACGATGGCGCGCACCATATTGCGTAGAAAGCGGTTTGCCTTCACTCGGAAAACGATGTAGTCCCCGTCCTGGAATTCCGCTCCCATGAGTCCGCAATGGGTCGGTCTGTAGGTGCTCCACCCAGCCTCAGTGACCGTGCATATCGAGGTCGTGTTGTTGCCCCCTGTCTTCTCGAAACAACTGAAGTCGTGCTCGCCGAGAAGATGCTCTGCCGCTTTGTTCATCTTGTTGATATCCAATGGGTAACGCATTCTGTATGAGAACTTTTCACAGAAAGGGTCTTTTCTGAAATGAATGAAATAGCAGTACTCTCTTGAGCGTGCGTCGAATCTGGCATGAAAGTCGTCTCCGACTGTCGAAACTTCGTGAACCGCAATCTCGCGCGGAAGGATGGCATTTAATTTGTAGCAAAGTTGCTCCGCATTCAAGCTGACTTCGTCAGGAGTCTCGAAGTGGGCGATGTAATTTATCGCATTCACCTCAGTATCAGTGCGTCCGGCTCCGGTTACGGAAACCTGGGTGCCGAGCAGAGTGGACAGGGCGCTTTCGATTTCGCCCTGAACGGTCTTTGCGTTGTTCTGTATCTGCCATCCGCAGAACGCGCTGCCGTCATAAGACAGCCTGATTTTGTGTCGCATATTGCAAAAAATGAGTAAATTTGTAGTTTAAAGTGCAAAAATATCAAAAATCATATTTATGGAGAGCATAAACATCAAAGAATTGAATGACCGCATCCAGAGGGAGAGTTCTTTCGTGGACATCCTGACAATGGAGATGAACAAGGTCATTGTCGGACAGAAGCATCTGGTGGAGAATCTCCTCATAGGTCTTCTCGCCAACGGACACATCCTCCTCGAGGGAGTTCCGGGCCTGGCGAAGACCCTGGCGATCAACACCCTCTCGCAGGCTGTCGACTCTAAGTTCAGCCGCATACAGTTTACACCGGACCTTCTTCCAGCGGACGTTCTCGGTACTCTGATCTACTCGCAGAAGACTGAGCAGTTCCAGATCAAGAAAGGTCCGATTTTCGCTAATTTCGTCCTTGCCGACGAGATCAACCGTTCGCCTGCAAAAGTGCAGTCGGCTCTTCTTGAGGCGATGCAGGAGCGTCAGGTGACAATCGGCGAGGAGACATTCAGGCTTCCGGAGCCGTTCCTGGTGATGGCGACCCAGAACCCGATCGAGCAGGAAGGAACATATCCGCTCCCTGAGGCTCAGCTGGACCGTTTCATGCTCAAGGTTGTAGTGACATATCCGAAGAAGGAGGAAGAACGCCAGATCATCCGCATGAACAACAGCGGCCAGTTCCCTAAGGCTCAGCCGGTTGTGAATCCAGAGGACATCGTAAGGGCCCGCGAGGTGGTCAAGGATGTGTATATGGACGAGAAGATCGAGAGGTATATCGTGGACATCGTATATGCGACAAGGACACCTCAGGAGTATGGTCTCGGAAACATCGCGAACTTCATTTCATATGGAGCCTCGCCACGTGCAAGCATCTCGCTTGCAATGGCTTCCAAGGCATATGCGTTCATCAAGAGAAGGGGCTATGTGATCCCTGAGGATGTACGTGCTGTATGCTATGAAGTGCTTCGCCACAGGATCGGCCTTACATACGAGGCAGAGGCGGAGAACATGACCACGGACCAGATCATTTCAGAAATCATAAACGCGGTTGAGGTTCCATAAACCATCCATTATGAGCGAAATGAGTGCAAACGACCTTTTGAAGAAGGTCAGGAAGATAGAGATAAAGACCAGAGCGCTTTCGCACCAGATCTTTGCGGGCGAATACCACTCGGCCTTCAAGGGCCGCGGTATGGCCTTCAGCGAGGTGCGTGAGTACCAGTACGGAGATGACGTGCGTAACATGGACTGGAATGTCACCGCACGTCTTCGTTCGCCGTATGTCAAGGTCTTTGAGGAGGAGAGGGAACTGACGGTCGTTCTGCTGGTGGATGTCAGCCGCTCAAGACTCTTCGGAACAACAGGCAGCACCAGGAAGGACATGCTGGCGGAGATCGCAGCTGTCCTTTCGTTCTCGGCGATAATCAACAACGACAAGGTCGGCGCCCTGTTCTTCAGTGACAAGGTGGAGAAGTTCATCCCGCCGAAGAAAGGACGCACGCATCTTCTTCACATCATCAGGGAGATCATAGAGTTCGAGCCGACCTCCGACGGTACAGACATATCCGAGGCATTGCGCTATCTGACAAATGCCATCAAGAAGAAATGCGCCGCATTTCTTCTTTCTGACATGCTGGATGTCGACCAGGACGGAAACCCTCGGTATGAAGACGCTCTCAAGGTTGCCGTGAACCGTCACGACCTCTCTGTAATAGAGGTCTATGACCCACGCGAAAGGTCGCTTCCGGATGTGGGACTTGTGAATATAAAGGATTCAGAGACAGGAGAGTATGCTTGGGTCGATACGTCAAGCAGAAAGATGAGGACTGCCTATGAGGAGTGGTTCAGGAATGTGGAGCAGACATCTTCACGTCTGTTCATGAAATACAATGTAGACAAGGTGGCGATATCGCTTGGCGAGGATTATGTCAAGGGACTGATGACCTTGTTCAAAAACAGGTAAAGCATATGCGTAAGGCATTTCTATATATCGGCCTGCTGCTCTGCAGCCTTGTCCTTGACGCTCAGGAAGCGGTCAAGGATACGGCTGCCGTGGAGCCAGCCGACACGACAGTCCGTCCGCAAGGCGGCATAATCGCTATGAAGGGGGCCTTTCTCGCTCCAAGGGAGCAGAGAGATTCCGTTCTCATCGGCGACCAGCTGCTGTATGGTGTGGAACTCAGGCTTGTCGAGGAAGGCACTCAGTTCGCTTTCCCGGAGTGGAAGAATGACCCGAGGGGAGGCATTGTAGCTGTATCGCCTTGGCTTGTCGACACCGTAAAGGTGACAAAGCAGAAGAAGGGCATGCCGAAACTGATGGACATCAGGGCAGGACTCGTGATAACATCGTTCGATGAGGGACAATACGAGCTTCCTCAGATAATCTTGCAGAGACAGTCGAAAGAAGGTGTCGTGGATACTCTTTATTTCGAGCCTGTGCGTCTGGAAGTCAAGACGATGCCTGTCGATACTGCGACATTTGTACCTCACGATATCAAGGGACAGATCAAGTATCCGGTGACTGCACGTGAAGTCATTCCATGGGTTGCCGCCGGCCAGTGGGCTGTCGTACTGATAATCCTTGCCGTATGTCTTTATATGATCCGTCGCAGGAAGGAGTCCGGCGAGGTGAAGCGCAAGGAGCCTGCGCACATCGTGGCTCTGCGCGAGCTGGACAAATATCGCGGCAAGGGCATGTGGGTGCCTGAGAAGCAGAAGGCATTCTATTCGGGCATAACAGATGCGTTGAGGGAATATATTTCAGAAAGATATGGGATCGGAGCTATGGAGATGACGACTTCCGAGATATTTGAGGATATGAAGAAGACAGATGCTCCGGAGGAACTGCTCAGAGAGGTGCGCGAACTTTTCGAGCGCGCCGACTTCGTGAAATTCGCCAAGTATGTCGCCTCTGACGAGGACAACGCCGCGTCTCTCCCTGTGGCTGTGCGCTTTGTTACGCAGACCTATCAGACTGAGATTGAAACAGAAGAAAAGACGGAGGAATAATGTTTTTTGAATATCCGAAATTGTTATGGCTTCTTGCAGTGCCTGCTCTGCTGGTGCTGCACTACATATATCTGGAAAGGGTCGGACGACATCCTCACCTGAGGGTGTCTGTAGCAACCCCTTGGAAGAAGGGAGGCATGTCATATATGAACATGCTCCGTCATATTCCGTTCATCCTTAGGACCTTCGCCCTTGTGATGATAGTCGTGGCGCTGGCTCGCCCAAGGTCTTCGGAAGAGCTCTCGAAGGTCGATACTGAAGGAATCGACATAGTCCTTGCAATGGATGTGTCCACCAGTATGCTGGCGCGAGACCTGACTCCGGACCGCATCAGCGCATCAAAGGATATCGCGATAGAGTTCATATCGCAGCGCCCTTCGGACAGGATGGGTATCGTGGTCTTTGCAGGTGAGAGTTTCACACAGTGTCCGCTGACCACTGACAGGGCCACATTGATCAATCTGATGAAGGAAGTCCAGACAGATATAATAGAGGACGGAACGGCCATTGGAAACGGTCTGGCGACAGCGATTGCCCGCATGAAGGATTCAGATGCAAAGAGTCGTGTTGTCATACTCCTTACAGACGGTGTGAACAACAGCGGAGAAGTCGCACCGAAGATGGCGGCAGAGATTGCAAAGACCTATGGCATAAGGGTATACACTATCGGTGTGGGTAAGGAAGGCATGGCCCCATATCCTGTGATGACTCCGTGGGGAGTGCAGGTCCAGAACATGAAGGTGGAGATTGATGAGGCTCTTCTGAAGGAGATAGCTGAGTCTACTGGCGGCCGTTATTTCAGGGCCACCGACAATACGAAGCTCGCTGAGATATACAGCGAGATCAACAAGATGGAGAAGGCGAAGACATCTGTCGAGAGCTTCCCGGTATATAAGGAACTCTTCGGCACCTATGTCCTTTGGGCATTGCTTGCGCTTATGCTCGAGCTTCTTCTTAACTGGTTTGTAATAAGGAGGTTAGTATGATATTCGCTGAACCGAAATATTTGATGCTTCTGCTGCTGATCCCTGTGTTCTTCGTGATTCAGGCATTGGTGCTTAAGTTTCGTGCGAAGAGACTCAGACGCTTCGGAGACCAGGCTCTGGTCGAAAAGCTCATGCCTTCTTATTCGAAGGCAAAAGTATGGCTTCGCCTTTCTTTGTTCGCAATAGCGTTCCTGTTCTTTATCCTCGGCATTTCCCGTCCTCAGATGGGTGCCATCCTGAAGGAGCACAAGACACGCGGAGCGGAAGTTATGGTGGTGCTCGACGTGTCCAACTCCATGCTTGCCCAGGACTATTCTCCGAACAGGCTGGAGCGCGCTAAGCTCGCAATCTCAAGGATGGTCGACAAGCTCCGTGACGACAGGATAGGACTCATCGTCTTTGCAGGAAATTCATTTGTGCAGCTTCCTATCACTACAGATTATGTGTCTGCCAAGATGTTCCTCAGCAGCATCTCGACAGAGTCTGTCCCGATCCAGGGAACGGCGATGGGAGAGGCCATTTCGACGGCGCTAAGGAGCTTCAGCGCGCAGAGCGACAAGAGTCGTGCGATAATCGTGATTACTGACGGTGAGAATCATGAGGATGATCCTGTGGCAGCGGCAAGGCAGGCCGCAGAGCTTGGAGTAAGAGTGTTTACGATAGGTGTCGGATCTCCACAGGGCACAATGATTCCGATGGGAGACGGTGAATATCTTGAAGACCGGGACGGCAATCCGGTCGTGACCAGACTGGATGACAAGGTGCTTCAGGAGGTTGCAGAAGCAGGAAAGGGACTGTATGTCCATGCTGGAAACAGGGAATTCGGACTTGATCCGATCATTGAGGAGATATCAAGGATGGATGACGAGGAATACAATTCGATAGTGTTTGAGGAATATGACGAATTGTACATGTATTTCCTTGCTGTGGCATTCTTCTTCCTCGTGCTTGAAATGCTGATCGGAGACCGCAGGTCGAAGCGTCATTTGTTTGTAAGATAATGTATATGAGAAAGATACTGTATGTCATTTTGTCTATGTGCCTTATGGCTGTTTCTGTAGCGGACCTGTCTGCGCAGGAGGACAGGCGTGAGGTGCGCAAGGGTAACCGCAGGTTCAAGGACGGAGCCTTCGGCGAGGCCGGCATAGAATATATGAGGGCCCTGCAGAAGGATTCAATGTCAGTTGCAGCAAATTATAACCTTGCCAATGCATTGTATAGACAGGAGGATTATGAGAAGGCCAAGGAGGCTCTCGGACGCATCAAGGATGTGGCTCCTATGACTCCCGATGCTGCTGACTACTTCTACAATCTTGGTTCTGTCGCGATTGCTCAGCAGGACTGGCAGACTGCCGTGCAGGCCTTTGCACAGTCTCTCCTTGTGAATCCAGGCGACCTGGATGCAAAGGAAAACTATATCTATGCAAAGAAGAAGCTGCAGGACCAGCAGCAGAACCAGAATAACCAGCAGAACGATCAGAATCAGGACAAACAGGACCAGAATCTGGATCAGAACAATCAGGATCAGAACAACGACGATCAGCAGGACAACAAGGACAATCAGGATCAGGACAATCAGGAGAAAGAGAACCCGGAGGACAACAAGGACAATCAGCAGTCTCAGGGGCGGCAGCCGCAGATAACGCCGCAGGCTGCTCAGCAGATGCTTCAGGCGATACAGGCCAAGGAAAAGGAGACTCAGGACAAGGTGAAAAAGGCCAAGGCTGCAGCCATGAAGTCAAGACAGAAGGAAAAGAACTGGTAACAGGAGAGAAGGATATGAGAAAATTATTTGTTTCAGTGTTGCTGTGTCTGGCAGCGTTACTTGCGCACGCGCAGACCAGCATACAGGTGCAGACGCATAACGTAGTGGCTTTGGACGAGCAGTTCAATGTCACCTTCATCATCGAGGGCAGCAAGCCATCCTCATTCAGCTGGGAGCCGGGTGAGGACTTCGTGCTCGTATGGGGACCGCAGCAGGGAAGGTCTACAAGTGTGCAGATAGTAAACGGCAAGAGAAGCGAGTCGTCGCAGACTACATATTCATATATATTGAAGCCTGTAAAGGCCGGAAAGTTCACTCTGGCCAAGGCAAGCGCCAAGGTAAAGGGCAATGGGATATTCTCGCAGGAGCAGACCATAGAAGTAGTGGCGTCCGGCTCGTCGTCATCGTCAGGCCAGTCCGCTTCTTCCGGCCAGAGCCAGTCTGCTCAGCCAAGGCCATCCCAGCAGGGTGCCATATCTGACAACGACATCTTCATGAATCTCAGCCTGAGCCGTACCAATGTGGTTCTTGGCGAACCGATTACTGCGACGGTAAAGCTGTATCAGCGTGTCAATATTTCCGGCTTTGAGAGCGCCTCATTCCCGTCTTTCAACGGTTTCTGGAGCCAGGAGATAGAGACTCCGACCAACATCGAGTTCTCCCGTGAGACATATGACG
Organism: Bacteroidales bacterium; assembly: GCA_017473705.1. Taxonomy (GTDB): domain Bacteria; phylum Bacteroidota; class Bacteroidia; order Bacteroidales; family UBA932; genus Cryptobacteroides. The sequence continues at coordinate 25,820 of JAFUJQ010000032.1, forward strand.
GACAGATATACAATGCGGCCACTCTCCGCAAGTTTGTCCTCATTCCTCAGCAGACAGGCCAGCTCAAGATAGATCCGGCAGAACTCGTATGCCTTGTAAGTGTCAGGGTGTCATCCGGCGGAAACAGCATTTTCGACGGTTTCTTTGATGACTACAGGACTGTCCGCAAGAAAGTTGTCACCAAGCCATTGACTGTCAACGTGTCGCCGCTGCCATCGGGCGCTCCTGCGTCATTCGGAGGCGGAGTGGGAGAGTTCAGCATATCTGCTAAAGTGAGCAAGGATTCACTTCTTACTCATGAGGCGGCCTCCTTGATAGTGACTGTTTCCGGAAAGGGAAATGTCTCTCTCCTGGAAACCCCTAAGGTTTCATTCCCGCCTGATATGGAGGTTTATGACACAAAGGTTGTCAGCAATGTTTCTGCTGGAGGACTCTCCGGCAGCAAGAAATATGAATATCCGTTCATACCGAGAAGTTACGGTGACTTTGTCATAGAGCCGGTCAAGTATTCATACTACGATGTCAACCAGAAGAAGTATGTGACTCTGGAAACGGCACCTATAGAACTGAAGGTGGGTAAAGGAAAGGATGTCGATGCTTCTTCTCCTGTTGTCATGCCAGGAGCAAACAGGAAGGATGTCAAGAATCTTGACAGCGACATCCGATATATCAGCACAAAAGATCCCCAGCTTGCTGCCAAGGGCGATTTCTTTGTGGGTTCAGGGCTTTTCTGGACGCTGATGGCGCTGATTGCAGCGGCAGCCGTCGCCTTCTGGCTGATATTCCGCAAGCTTGCGGCGCGAAGGGCCGATGTCGCCGGCACAAGGAACAGGAAGGCTACAAAGATGGCCCTCAAACGCCTCCATCTTGCGAATACATTCCTCAAGCAGAACCTCTATACGGCATTCTATGAGGAACTTCACAAGGCTCTCCTGGGATTCATCTCTGACAAACTCAACATGCCGGTAGCAGAGCTTTCACGAGACAGGATATCGGAGACTCTCATGTCCGAAAATGTCCAGCAGGAGCAGATAGATACATTCATCAGCATCCTTGACGCATGTGAGTTTGCAAGATATTCGCCATCGTCAGGATACGAGGCGATGGAGGCGCACTATACCTCAGCATTGGATGTAATCTCATCTATAGATTCAAGTATGAAATCAAGACGTAATGGCGGAAGGCAGGCAATGCTTCTGCTGCTTCTCATGATGATGCCGTTCGCGGCGCAGGCCGGCAATGATGCCTATGTGGATTCGCTCTGGACATCTGCAAACGAGGCATATGCGCAGGGTTTGTGGACGGATGCCGCAGATGGATATGAAATGATATCAGGCATGGGCCTGGAGTCGGCTCCTCTATATTGCAACATAGGCAATGCATATTACAAGGACGGAAATCTTCCGAAGGCCATCCTCAATTACGAGCGGGCGCTGAAGCTTGATCCTTCATACGAGGATGCAGCGGCCAACCTTGAACTGATGAACAGTATGATCCAGGACAGGATAGACCCTGTGCCGCCTTTCTTCCTCACCAAGTGGTTCAGGGACATTTCATACCTCATGCCTTCAGATGCATGGGCTGTCATTGCCGTTGTCCTCTTTGCGCTGACTCTGGGACTCTTCCTGCTCTTTCTTCTCGCCCCGACTGCCGCAGGAAGGCGTACGGGTTTCTTCACTGGTATAGCGACGCTTGTATTCATGGCATTTGCATTCTCGTTCTCTGTATCACAGAAGAATGAGTACATGAATGCTGACAAGGCCATAGTGATGCGTCCGGTTACCTCAGTCAAGAGTTCGCCTTCATCAGAGTCGACCAAGGACCTCTTTGTGCTGCATGAAGGAACTAAGGTAAGGGTGCTTGACACTGTAGGTTCATGGAATAATATTGAACTCGCGGACGGACGCCAGGGCTGGCTTCCGTCATCAGATCTGGAATTGATATAAAACCTGACAAGATGACGCATATGAGAAAACTGATGACCATTCTGGCGACAGCGTGCGCAATCTGCGCTGCTGCTGATGCTTGGGCAGGCAAGCTGCCTGATTGGCAGGACCCACAGATTGTGGAAGATAACAGGGAACCGATGACAGCGACTTTCGGCACCGGAGGCCTGAAACTTTCATTGAGCGGAATGTGGAAATTCTGCTGGTATGAGACCATTCCGTCTCGTTCCATGGATTTCTACAAGACTGATTTTTCCGATGCGGATTGGGATGAAATGCCTGTTCCCGGCATGTGGGAACTTAATGGTTATGGCGATCCTGTGTATAAGAATGTAGGCTATGCATGGAACGGTCATTATAAGAACAACCCTCCTATTCCTGCAGATGAGCATAATTATGCCGGCCAATACAGAAGGACATTCTACCTTGGAGAGGAATGGAAGGGTGAAGACATCTTCCTTTACATCGGATCTGCGACATCAAATGTCAGAGTATGGGTCAACGGAAAGGAAGTCGGTTACAGCGAGGACAGCAAGCTTGAGGCCCGTTTCAACATCACAAAATATGTAAAGACAGGCGAGAACCTGATTGCTCTCGAGATCTTCCGCTGGTGTGACGGTACATATCTCGAGGACCAGGATTTCTGGCGGCTGACAGGTATCGCGCGAGATGTGTATGTGTATTCTCGTGATAGGAAGCGTCTCAATGACATCAGGGTGCTGACACCGGCGTCAGGTGTCGCTGAAATTTCCGCCGAGGTTACCAAGGGCGTGACAGAACTCAGGTTTGTGGTTACAGATCCTCTTGGAAAGACTGTGGCCGAAGAGACCGTAAAGGTCGCTAAGGCAAAGTCGGAAAGGGGACTTCCTCTTGTCAATGCCGTTATCAATGTGCCTGCTGTTAAGACATGGACTGCCGAGACACCTTGGCTCTATGGGCTGAAGGTGTTCTCGTACGACAAGAACGGCCTTACAGAAGTGTCCAAGATGGACATTGGTTTCAGGGATGTGGCTATAGAGAACGGCCAACTCCTGGTGAACGGCCAGCCTGTCCTTATCAAGGGTGCGAACCGTCATGAGATGAACCCGTATAAGGGATATGTGGTGAGCGAGGCTGACATGATACAGGATATTCAGATCATGAAGCAGCTCAATATCAATGCAGTCAGGACATGTCATTACCCTGATGATCCGCTTTGGTATTCTCTGTGTGACAGATATGGTCTTTATGTGATAGATGAGGCTAACATCGAGTCTCACGGCATGGGCTATGGCAAAGAGTCTCTCGCTCATGACCCCGATTATGAGAAGGCGCATCTTGAAAGGATCAGGAGAATGGTTCAGCGTGACTTCAATCATCCGTCAATCATCATATGGAGTCTTGGAAACGAGGCCGGTCATGGTGAGAATTTCCTCAAGGGATATTATATGGTGAAGGACATGGACCAGTCTCGTCCGGTTCATTATGAAAGGGCAGAAGGCGGCGAGGGCACAGACATCGCCTGCCCGATGTACTTCGATTATGAGAGCTGTGAGAAGTATGCTTCCCGTGACCCTCGTCCTGCAAAGCCTCTCATACAGTGTGAATATGCTCATGCCATGGGTAATTCCATGGGAGGCCTCAAGGAATATTGGGACCTTGTCCGCAAGTATCCGGTATATCAGGGAGGATTCATATGGGATTTCGTCGATCAGGCGCTGTGGTGGCCTGCAGATGCAGAGAAGTATGGTACAGACCATGTCTTTGTGTTCGGAGGTGACTTCAATGATTATGATCCTTCAGACTACTCATTCTGCTGTAACGGCATCATAGCCGCAGACCGTTCATACCATCCTCATGCATACGAAGTTGCATATCAGTATCGTTCTATCCTTACTACTGCTGCGGATGCGAAGAATGGAAAGGTCAAGGTGTATAATGAGAATTTCTTCATCGACCTGTCAAGATATATCCTCCATTGGGGAGTAGAGGTGGACGGCAGACAGGTGCTCACAGGGTGCGTGAATGTACCGGCGATAGCTCCTCAGCAGACCGAGGTTGTAGACCTCGGGTTCAATGAGGCTGACATCATGGATGCATGTGGCCTTGAAGATCTTGGATATCATGACATATATCTCAATGTGAGGTATGTGCTCCGTCGTGCAGACGGTCTTCTCCCTGCAGGCTCTGAGGTCGCATACGACCAGCTCTGCATAACTGACGCTCCGCTCGAGCTGTTCGCAGATTATGCAGGAACCCCTGCCTACGAGCAGGACGATGACTGTCATGTGTTCTCTGGAGAGATGCTTTATGAGGGTGCGACAGGTGTACGAGTATCTCCTTGGAAGGCGGTATTTGATGCTTCAAAGGGTTCTCTTGTCAGCTATACGCTTGGCGAAAAGGAGATGGTGGAGTCTCCGCTTGTGCCTTGTTTGGGACGAGCTGCAACCGAGAATGATTTGGGAGCAGGCCAGGAAAAGAGACAGAAACATTGGAGAGAGGCGACATTCGATGTTGAGGCGTTCTCTGTCGAAGAGGCAGACAGTTGCTATAGAATCACCGTGGCATTCGCTCCGATCAAGGATTTTGCAAGGATCGAGATGACATATAATATATATGCGGACGGAGTCATAGAGGCTGTCGAGGAGTTCAAGGATGCCGGCAATCTTGAGAACGGCAAGCTCATGACACGTATCGGAATGGAGTTCGCCATGCCTGGTGAATACTCAACGTTCGAGTTTTTCGGTCTCGGACCTTTCGAGAACTACTGTGACCGAAGCAGTTCGGCTTTGGTGGGACACTATGTCCAGAGGGTTGAGGACCAGTATCATTATGGATATGTACGTCCGCAGGAGTCTGGAACAAAGACTCAGCTCAAGTGGGTCAAGGTTCTGGATGACAATGGCGCTGGATTTGAGATATCTTCAGATGTAAAGTTCTCAGCTTCAGCTCTTCCGTTCCACTGGAAGGAGATGGATGTCGAATTCATCGGCAACAGGCAGGCTCACTCTCTCGAACTCAAGAAGCTCGCTCACGAGGATGACCGCTCTCTTGGCAAGACATGGGTCAACTTCGACCTCAAGCAGATGGGGCTTGGCTGCGTGAATTCATGGGGAGCATGGCCAAGAGAGGAGCACCTGGTAATCCCGCAGGAATACACCTTCCGCTTCATCCTCCGACCAGTAAACAACTGATCCACCAAGAAACACCTGTGGTAAATAAAAGAGGCGACTGGATTCAGTCGCCTCGGGTTGGTATGTCTCTGTGATTTTTAGTATCTGTTGAGCGGCATGCCGTTTGTCTTCATGCGGACCTGCTTTCTTACAGTGCTGAGGACTTCCTCGTATGCCTCGCGGCCTTCCTCTGTCTTGCCTGCGATCAGGTCAAGGTTTGCAGCTGCATTGCTGAGAACCTTGTCGATGAGGTTTACGATGAACTCCATATCCTTCTCCACGAAACCGCGTGAAGTTATTGCCGGTGTTCCTACGCGTACTCCAGATGTGAGGAAAGGAGAACGTGAGTCAAATGGTACCATGTTCTTGTTGAGAGTGATGTCCGCCTTGCCGAGCTCCTTCTCTGCAACCTTTCCTGAAAGCTCAGGGAATTTGGTGCGCAGGTCGATGAGTAGAAGGTGGTTGTCTGTGCCTCCTGACACGATCTTGTATCCTCTTGACTTGAATGCTTCAGCCATTGCTGCCGCATTGTTTACCACCTGCTTCTGGTATTCCTTGAACTCCGGCTGGAGAGCCTCGTAGAATGAAACCGCCTTTGCAGCGATGCAGTGCTCGAGAGGACCGCCCTGAACACCAGGAAACACGCTTGAATTGAGAATCTGGGACATCTTCTTCACTACGCCCTTTGGAGTTGTGAGTCCCCAAGGATTGTCGAAGTCCTTGCCCATGAGGATGATACCTCCACGAGGACCACGGAGTGTCTTATGGGTGGTAGATGTCACGATGTGTGCATATTTTACAGGGTTGCTGAGGAGACCTGCAGCGATGAGGCCGGCAGTGTGTGCCATGTCTACCCAGAATATTGCTCCTACCTTGTCTGCAATTTCACGCATCCTTGCATAGTCCCACTCTCTTGAGTAGGCTGATGCTCCTCCTATGATGAGCTTTGGCTTGTATTCCAGAGCCCTGCGCTCCATCTCTTCATAGTCGATCATGCCTGTAGTCTCGCTCAGGCCATATGCTACTGCATTATAAAGGATACCTGACATGTTTACTGGAGAGCCATGAGTAAGGTGGCCTCCGTGTGCGAGGTCAAGTCCCATGAATGTCTCGCCCGGCTTGAGGCATGCCATCATGACAGCCATGTTGGCCTGCGCGCCTGAGTGCGGCTGCACGTTTGCATACTCAGCCTCGAAAAGTTCCTTGAGACGGTCGATTGCAAGCTGCTCGATCTGGTCAACAATCTCGCATCCTCCGTAATATCTCGCTCCCGGATATCCTTCTGCGTATTTGTTTGTGCAGATTGAGCCGAGGGCTTCAAGCACCTGGTCACTTACATAGTTTTCGGAAGCGATCAGCTCGATGCCTGATGTCTGCCTGTCTTCCTCTTTCTTGATGAGATTGAAAATTTGTAGATCTTGTTTCATAGGGTTGTGTTTAACATTGTGCAAAAATAGGCATTTTTTAGAAATGAAAGAAGTTTTTTAACTTTGTATTCTGAAACATCCGGAGAATGATGCAGAACAGAAAATTACTCAATATAGAGCTCGGCAGAGTGTCTGCTGAGGAGTACAAGGAACTGCCGGAGTCAGGCATCGTCGTGGTCCTCGATAATGTCCGCAGCGCGCACAATGTGGGATCTGCCTTCAGGACGGCAGATTCCTTCAAGGCAGACAAAGTCTGGCTTTGCGGAATCTGTGCCGTCCCGCCTTCGGCCGAGATACACAAGTCCGCTCTCGGAGCAGAGAACAGTGTCGAATGGGAGCATGTCGATGACACCATGGAAGCAATCAGCAGGCTCAAGGAGCAGGGATATAAGATAGTCAGCATCGAGCAGACAGTGAAGTCGGTGATGCTTGATGGTTTCAAACCTGAGAAAGGGGAGAAATATGCATTGGTATTCGGCAATGAGGTGTCCGGTGTCAGACAGGATGTCGTGGACGCTTCAGATTTCTCTCTTGAGGTGCCTCAGTTCGGCACCAAGCATTCGCTTAATGTCTCCGTGACGGTCGGAGTTATATTATGGCATTTTCGTTTATTCGCATAATCATGACACTATGAAGAAGATATTATTTATGGCATTGTGCCTTGCGGCTGCAGCCTGCTCATCAGTAAAGGAAGTGGAACTCATCCCGACATCGTCTTTTGAGACAGAAGCAGATGGCAAGCAGGTTTCTCTCTACACCATTGCTGCCGGAGACCTTACGATGCAGGTGACAAATTTCGGTGGCAGAGTAGTTACTCTATGGACTCCTGACAAGGATGGAAACTATGAGGATATAGTCATGGGTTACAATAACATAGAGACTTATGTCAACAATCCTGGCGAGCGTTTCCTCGGTGCGGTAGTGGGACCATACGCAAACCGCATCGCAAACGGGACCTATACAATAGGTGAAGAGACATATACATTCCCTCAGAACAACAACGGACAGACTCTGCACGGCGGCCTCAAGGGCCTTGACCTTGTCGTATGGGATGTAGAAGAGGTGACTGACAGCACTCTCGTCCTGTCATATCTCCATGTAGACGGCGCAGAAGGCATGCCGGGCAATCTAAAGGTTGTCATGACATATGCCCTTACATCGGATAATGAGTTCAAGGTGGACTATGTTGCCGAGACTGACAAGGCGACTCATGTGAACATTTCACATCACTCATTCTTCAACCTCAAGGGAGAAGGCAACGGCACGATCAACGACCATATATTATATATAAATGCGTCTGATATCACTCCGGTCAACCCTGTCCTCATCCCGTCGGGAGAGATCGCGGACGTTACCGGCACTCCGTTCGATTTCCGTCAGGCAAAGGCCATAGGTCAAGACCTGGGAGTTGAGAATGAGCAGCTTGCGAACGGTGGAGGATATGATCATAACTGGATCCTTGACCGTCAGACTCCTGACCAGATGGAGCTTGCTGCATCTGTATATGAACCTGTGTCAGGCAGATTCATGGAAGTATACACCGACCAGCCTGCACTCCAGTTCTATGGCGGAAACTTCTTTGACGGCACGACGGAAGGCAAATACGGAAAGGCGCTCAGATACCGTGAGTCTTTCGCTCTCGAGACTCAGAAATATCCGGATACTCCGAACCACAGCAATTTCCCGTCAACCCTCCTTAATCCTGGAGAGACATACACACACAGCTGCGTATACAGGTTCTCAGTAAAATAATATGACAAAATGTCAGTCCGACCAGACTGGCATTTTCTTTGCCTTTTTCATGCCGTCTCGACAGAGTCCTCTCCTTGTCATCTTGAGCGAGCGGAGCGAGTCGAGAGATCTGAAAAACGAAATTTTAATACCATTAGTATGATAAGACCATTAGCAGACAGAGTCGTCATCGAGCCAAAGGCCGCTGAGACTCAGACAGCGTCAGGACTCTTCATTCCTGACACAGCAAAGGAAAAACCGCAGCAGGGAACAGTCGTAGCGGCAGGCCCGGGCAAGAAGGACGAGCCTATGGAGGTAAAGGTAGGCGACGTAGTGATCTACGGCAAATATGCAGGCACTGAAGTCTCAGTAGACGGAAAGGACTACCTCATAATGAAACAGTCAGACATCCTGGCAATACTATAGATTTCTCCACTCCCTACGGTCGGTCGAAATGACGCTCTGACTGTCATATCGAGCGAGCAAAGTGAGCCGAGATATCTCAAAACCGATAATATATAATAATATGGCAAAAGACATTAAATTCAATATAGACGCACGCGCCAAGATGAAGGAAGGCGTTGATGCGCTTGCAGATGCAGTAAAGGTGACTCTAGGACCTAAGGGTCGTAACGTGGTGATCGCCAAGAAATTCGGCGCTCCTCAGGTGACAAAGGACGGTGTAACCGTAGCCAAGGAGATTTCCCTTGAGGACCAGTTCGCTGACATGGGCGCCCAGATGGTCAAGGAAGTCGCTTCAAAGACCAATGAGCAGGCCGGTGACGGTACAACGACAGCTACAGTTCTCGCTCAGGCAATCATCAACGTAGGACTTAAGAACGTCACAGCGGGCGCAAATCCTATGGACCTCAAGAGAGGTATCGACAAGGCTGTTGCAGTGGTAGTGGAAAGCCTCCGCGCACAGAGCCAGGAAGTAGGCGAGGATTACGCCAAGATCGAGCAGGTAGGTACAATCTCTGCCAACAATGACAGTTACATCGGAAAGCTCATCGCTGACGCCATGTCAAAAGTGAAGAAGGACGGTGTCATCACTGTAGAAGAGGCAAAGGGTACAGAGACTGAAGTGAAGGTCGTAGAGGGAATGCAGTTTGACAGAGGATACATCTCTCCATACTTCATGACCAACGGCGACAAGATGGAGGCAGTTCTTGACGCTCCATATATCCTTGCTACAGACAAGAAGATCTCGACCATGAAGGACATCCTTCCTGTTCTCGAGCCGATAGCTCGCGAAGGAAAGTCCCTTCTCATCATAGCTGAGGATGTTGACGGTGAGGCTCTCACTACTCTCGTTGTCAACAAGCTCCGCGGCACCCTCAAGATAGCAGCAGTGAAGGCTCCGGGCTTCGGCGACCGCCGCAAGGAAATGCTTCAGGATATCGCGATCCTCACAGGCGGAATGGTAATCTCTGAGGAGAGGGGATTCAGCCTTGAGAACACGACTCTCGATATGCTCGGAAGGGCTGAGAAGGTTGTCGTTACCAAGGACAACACAACTGTAGTTAATGGAGCAGGATCTGCAGAGGCTATCAAGGAGCGCGCAGACCTCATCCGCAAGCAGATTGAGACTACAACATCAGACTATGACCGCGAGAAGCTCCAGGAGCGCCTCGGTAAGCTCGCTGGCGGCGTTGCTGTCCTCTATGTGGGTGCGGCGACAGAAGTCGAGATGAAGGAGAAGAAAGACCGCGTAGACGACGCTCTCAGCGCAACACGCGCAGCTGTGGAGGAAGGTATCGTTCCAGGAGGTGGAGTAGCATACATCCGCGCAGCACAGGCTCTCAAGGGCCTCAAGGGCGAGAATGACGACGAGACTACAGGTATCAACATCGTAGCGCGCGCCATCGAGGAGCCGCTTCGTCAGATCGCAGCAAACGCAGGTGTGGAAGGAAGCGTGATCATCAACAAGATCGCTGAGGGCGAGGCTGACTTCGGCTACAACGCCCGCACTGGTGAATACGTACACATGTTCGAGGCCGGCGTCATCGACCCTACAAAGGTTTCACGCGTAGCCCTCGAGAATGCAGCGTCAGTGGCCGGCATGTTCCTCACCACAGAATGTGCGATAGCAGACATCCCTGAGCCTGCACAGACACCGGCAATGCCAGCAGGAGGTATGGGAGGAATGATGTAATCCTTCCATCATATAAAAAATGACAGCCGGGCGGTCCTTCACAGGTGCCGCCCGGCTTCGTCAATATTTATGTAGTTAACCAGAAGGTTCCATTAGAGAACTTCAAGTACGATGAAGAGGTTAGGGTACTCTCCGAATGAACCGGCAGATACAGTCCAGCCGAAATCGAACTGGAATACGTTGCAGTCAACATCCATGAGTGAGCCTGCTGGATATGTAACATATGCTGCGTTTACAACATTGGCAGTAATGCCGCCATAACTTGGGTGATAGAGACCGGTTGCGTATGATGCGCTTCCAGGAACCACCTTCTCAGTGCCATCCCATGTGAAAGTGATGTCAGTTGCACCTGTGAGCCATGGGTCGGAAATGCGATACTCATCTCTAAGCGCAGAGTATTCAAGTACCTTCTCATAGTAATCCTCAGCCCAGAATATGTCGTAGTACAGACCGTTTGCATATGGAACATAGTCTTCCTTTACAACATTAGCGATGTATGTAGGGCCGACTTCTGTCACAGCATACGCGTGTGTGTACTCTTCTGGAACAGTGAGAGTGATCTGATAGTCAGTGAACATCTCTACGTCGCCTACCTGAACCTTTACAACTACACTGTCTTCTCCTGCAGCAAACTCTACAGTCTCCGGTGCAGTGAAGATGCCATCGATAACGCATACGCTCTTAAGTGGAACGCTCAAAGCTGCAGTCGCATCGTCTCTGAGGACAGCAACCTCGAATTCGGTAGCGTCAGAAGCAAGTGTCACGTCTGAATTGTTATATGCACTGAAGTAGACGTTAGGGCCATTCTCATCCATAGGGGCACCTGGCTCATATGGGACAGACTTGTCGCAGGCTGCAAGAGCAGCAACAGCTAAAGCCATAAGTATAATATTCTTTTTCATACTTGTACAATTTTAAGAATTACTCAGTTGGTACGATGAGGAGACCTGATGGATCCGGATTGTTGGTAGATTCGTCGATACCTACGTTAGCCTGGAACTCACCACGGTTGATTACGAAGTTCCACTGAGGTGAACGTCCTGTAGTGTTGAATGCCCACATTTCAGGATGGTTAGAACCCTCGTAGTATCTTGTAATACCCTTGTCAAGTCTCTTGTAGTCGTAGTAGAGGACACCCTCTGCCCAGAACTCGATTCTCTTCTGAGTCAGCATCTCAGTGATGAACCAGTCAACACCTGTTGCAACCTCTGAGCAGTCATAGCTGCCGTCAGTCACACGATATGCCATGAACTCGTTGAGGAGAGTCTTCGCCTTGCTGAGATCGTACTGTGCGACTGCCTCCATCTCGATGAAGTAAAGCTCTTCAACGCGGAGCAGACAGTGGTCTGCAGGGTTACCTGTTGTATACTCGCTGCAGTTTCCTTCTACAGGACGGAACTTGAGTGATGTATAAGGCTTTGCATAGTAGTTAAGGAAATCAGACTGCTCTGCAGGTGTACCGGCAAATTTGTAAGTGCCGGAAGTCCATTCTGCAGGGTTAGGACTAAGGTATGATTTCTTTCTGAAGTCCTTGTCGTTGATCTTCTCATAGAGGTTCCTGTCGATACCAGGGTTTGAGAGAGTTGTGTAACCCCACTGACCCTCGCAGCAGATGTGTGCTGTGTAGCAGATGATGTTACCGATAAGGTCAACTGATACCGGGAGACCCCAGATCCATGAGTTGTTTGCTGAACCGCTGTTGAAGCCTGTTGTAGGGTTTGTCCACTCAGCCTCAGTGAGAGGAGTCTTGCCGCTGGTTGTGATGGCCAGACGTGCATATTCAGCAGCCTTCTTGAATGCGTCCATGTCTCCACCTTCCTTCCAGTATCCCATTTCGAGATAAGCCTTTGCATACATTGCGTATACAGCAGCAAGGGTAGGCTGAGTGTATGAATTACCTGCGTTGGCAAGCATCTCTTCAGCCATCTTGAGGTCGCTGAGGATGAACTCATACATCTGTTCTCTTGGAACGCGTGGGTTGTTTCCGAGTTCCTCTGCAGTTGTCTTCTCTGTCACGATTGGAACTGTAAGGCCGAGAACCTTTGATACGTCAGTATAGTCATTTTCCTTTGGCTCGTACATACGTGCGAGGTCGAGGTAGCACATTGCGCGGTATGCATAACCCTGTCCGAGGTAGTTCTTGTTGAGCTCAGGCATGTCATCGCTCACCTCGATCACTGAGATCACGTCGTTAGCGATCTTGATATATGCATAATAGTTCTCCCAGAAGTAACCTACAGGCCATGACTGGTCGTTCATGCCGACGTTGCGTGACCAGTAGTTGAAAGACCAGTATCCTGGGTTTGCACCCATGATTGCGATATCCTCGAGCATTGCGTCTGTCATAAGGTGGATAGCCGGAATACCGAAGTCAACGTGAGTTCCATACTTCGAGTAGAAGTCTCTTGTGTCAATCTTCATCATTGCTACAGGGAAGGAGTTAACAAGTCCTCCAAGAGCGAATTCCGATGCTCCAACCTGATCTGCAACCTGAGTCGATCCCTCAGGGAAGGCCTCTTCTATACATCCTACCGCCAACATAGGAGCGATAAGAGCTGCGATTATCTTATTTGTAAGTCTTTTCATAATTACATTCTTTTACTTTGTTGGACATTAGAATGTGATGTTGATACCGCCTGAAACGGTACGGATAGGTGAGTTGACTGAGTAGTTAGTCGATCCGCTGAATGAGTAGCGTGGATCAAGACCCTTTCTGTATGACCAGTAAACGATGTTGTCGCAAGCTACATAGATGCGGAGTCTGTTCACCTTGAACTTCTTGGTTACTCTCTCTGGAAGAGTGTATCCTACCTGTGCGTTCTGGAAGTTGAGATAGCTTGCAGGAACGAGGAATCTGTCAGAAGTTGAAGCTGGATAGAGGTCGCCATACTGCCATCTTGGAATGTTGGAGTCTCTGTTCTCCGGTGTCCATGCGAGGAAGATATCCTTATGGTAGTTGTCTCCACCACCTGTTGAAGGGTTTGCCATGTATGAAGCATAACCTGAGTCATAAGTAAGACCGCCTACAGAGTATGTGAAGTTTGCAGAAACGTCGAATCCGTAGAAGCTGAGTGATGTACCGAAACCACCATAGAAGAGTGGAGTAGGGTCGTCACAGAGATAGTCTGTAGCCTCATCATAAACGTTTGTAGTAGTCTGACCTGTCACATTGCCCTTGTCGTCGGTAATGTCCTTGTACCAGAGAGCCTCACCGGTGTTCTTGTCTACACCTGCATACTTAGGCATGAAGAATGTGTTGAGCGGAAGACCTTCAGCAATGAACTTGTTACCTGTCTCGTATCCCTCATAACCCTCATGTACCTGTCTCTTGTTCTTCTCAGGGAGACGGATGACCTTATTGGTGTAGTGTGTAGCGTTTGCGTATACATCCCACTGGAAGTTCTTCCTGTTGAAGATGTTTACATTGAGGTCGATCTCGACACCGGCATTTCTCATGTCACCGATGTTGTCGTAGTATCCGCTGTATCCTGAAGATGTTGCAACGTTGAAGAAGAAGAGCATGTCAGATGTCTTACGATAGAAGTACTCTACCGAACCTGAGATCTTGTTTGCGAGAAGACCGAACTCGACACCTGCATTGAAGTTGGCGTTGGTCTCCCAAGTGATGTTCTCGTTACCCTTTGTGCTGAAAGTGGTAGCGATCTGGCCCTCGAGATTCTCGACAACATATGTGTCAGTATAACGGTAGTTACCGATGTTGTCGTTACCCTGTGAACCGTAAGAAGCCTTAAGCTTGAGCATGTTCACCCATGAAGCGTTGAACCAGTTCTCCTCGTTGAGAAGCCATGCTGCTCCGACTGACCAGAAGTTACCCCAACGGTGATCAGGATGGAAGCGTGACGATGCGTCGCGACGATATGATGCGTTGAAGAATACTCTGTTGGCGAAGTCATACTGGAAGCGTCCCAGGTAACCCTCGTTGTTGTACATAGACTTTGAAGAGTATGAGCTCTCTCCGTCTACAACTGCTCCACTGAGCTCGTTGTTGTCGATTGAGAACATCTTTGACCTGCTTGCTCCGAGGTTATATCCATATGACTTGTAAGACTCATGTCCGAGGAGTACGCTGATTGTGTGAGCGCCAGCGAAAGTCTTGTCATAAGTAAGGAGCTGCTGGAGGTTGATGTACTGTGACCTTGAGTGCTCCTTTGAAACGATACCGCCGTTAGGAACGAACTGTCCGTAGAATGGGTTCTTTGTGCTTGTGCTTCTTGTCTCATCGATACCTGTACCGACGTTGAAAGTGAACTTGAATCCATCGAAGAACTCAACCTCAGCGAAACCTGTCATGTTGAATGCGTTTCCTTCGCTGTTGTTCTTGTTGAGGGTGATCTCCTGAAGAGGGTTGGCTCCCTGGAGGTATGGACGTGTAAGACCAGCGTTTGCACCTTCACCATAGTCATGGATCTTGTATCCGCGGCCGTCGAGCATGATGTTCTTGTTTGCATCGCGGAGGTATACAGGGTAGATAGGAGCTACTGAAGAAGCGAATGCGAATACGTTTGCAGTCGATCCGCTGCTACCTTCGTTAGCGTTGCTGTTGTTCCAGTTGAAGTTGGTGTATGCCATGTTTGCACCCACCTTGAGCCACTTCTTTGCCTGGTAGTCAGCCTTGAGACGTGCAGTATATCTGTACATGTCGTTACCTGTAACGATACCCTTGTTGTTGAGGTATCCGAATGATGCCAGATAAGAACCGTTGCCTGATCTTCCTGCCACGCTTACGTTGTACTCCTGACGGAGGCTCTTGCGGTAAGTCTCGTCGATCCAGTTGTCAGGTGCTACCCAGTATTCTACTCCGTCCGGACCTGTTACAAGGCGACCGAGAGTTGCTGCAGGGTTTACCTTTCCGTTTGTACCGATGAATGCCTGGTTCTCAGGAACTGTGAATACCTGATATCCGAGACCGCCTTCCTTAGGAGAGCCTGCTACTACTGAACTTGCCTTGAGGTGTGCGTCCATTGCGCTGAGACCTGCGGCATTTGAATAGTAGTTGCGGAGAGCTGTGTAGTGAGCCTCATAGTACTGAGCAGGGTCTGTGATAACGTCATACTCCTGGAGAGCCTTTGAGTTCATACCCCACTTTGCGTCAACAGTAACGACTGCTTCACCAGCCTTTGCCTTCTTTGTAGTGATCATGATGACACCGTTCGCACCACGTGCACCGTAGAGGGCGTTTGATGCTGCGTCCTTGAGGACTGTCATAGACTCGATGTCGGCAGGGTTGATATTGTCGATGTCTCCTGAATAAGGCACACCATCAACGATGTAGAGAGGGTCATTTCCCGCGTTGATTGATGTGAATCCACGGATGCGGATTGTCGGAGAGCTTCCGAGTGAACCTGAAGATGTGGTCATCTGCACGCCGGCAACTCGTCCTTCGAGTGCGCGTGTCACGTCTGATGACTGCACCTTGGCAATCGCGTCGGAACTAACGACTGTTGCCGAACCTGTGAAGGCCTCCTTTGTAGAGGTACCGAATGCTACGACGATTGTTTCATCGAGGTAGTTGATGTCCTCTTTCATAATAACCTTTACTGGTTGTGACTGAACAGGAACAGAAGCGGTACTGTAACCCAGGAAAGTCACGATGAGCTCTTTGGCGTCAGCAGGGACATTCCTGATACCGAATTCTCCTTTGTCATTTGTAATGGTACCGAGTGTTGTTCCGTTTACGAGCACGTAAGCTCCAACAACCGGCTGACCATCACTTTCTGATACGACTGTACCCGAAACTGTCAGGGTCTGAGCCGTAGCGATGCCTATGCTGGCTATCAGCAAGGCGATCATCAACATTAGGGATCTTTTCATAGTGTTGATTTTAGTTGTTAAACATAAATATTGATAGTTCTTACACTACACTTCGTTATATTGCACTTAAAAACGAGCGATTAAAACATCAGAACTATGTCAACTTATGCTTATGTAAGAGTCAGTACAATGCTGCAGTCCAATGCAAGTCAGGAGTATGAAATCAGAAAATATTGCAGACAGAACCACATCAGGGTGGACAAGTGGGTAACAGAATCGATTTCCGGAACAGTTGCAGTTGAAAAAAGGGATCTCGGAGCGCTGATAGATGCAATGTCCGAGGGAGACACTCTCATCTGCACCGAACTTTCACGGCTGGGACGCAACATGCTTATGATCATGGGGATATTGAATCTGTGTTCGTCCAAAGGGATATCCATTCATACGATAAAAGACAACTTCGACCTGTCCGACAGCATCAATTCGAAAATAATAGCATTTGCCTTTGCGCTTGCGGCAGAGATAGAGAGGAACCTTATATCGCAACGCACGCGTGAAGCTTTGGCAGTCAAGAGAATGGAGGGCGTAAAGCTCGGACGGCCTCCCGGGAGTTCGAGAAAAAGAAGACTTGTAAAGTCAGAGATCGGAAAGATAGACAAACTCATATGTGCGGGACACAGCATTACGGAAGTGGCTCATATGTACGGAGTCCATAGAAATACACTGAGAAAATACCTGAAGGAGCTCAGGTAAGTGCAATTTTTAAAAAATATTGTCGTTTGGTCGAAATTTACGAAATATAATAAAGGTGATTATATGATTACAGATTGTAATCCATAATCCACCACAATAGGCCTTTCTATAACCAAAATGCTGCGAATTATGCCTTATAGTTAATATAATGAACGTTTTAGAAATTTGGAATTTTAATTTCAGTTTTTTAAATTTGTGGTTCAATGGTGCGAAAAGCCCTCGTTTTTAAGTGCAAAATATCCTGAAAGTGTAGTGTAGCAACTATCAATATTTATGTTTAACTAATTTAAAGATCAACACTATGAAAAAAAGTTTATTGCTGTTGATGGCCTTGCTCTTTGCGAGTTTAGGTCTTGCGACTGCCCAGACCCTTACGGTGACGGGAACTGTTGTTGCTGAAAAGGATGGTCAGCCGGTCGCTGGAGCCTATGTGCTTGTTAATGGTACAACACTTGGTACCATTACCAACGAGCTTGGAGAATTCGGTATCAGAAACGTACCGGCCGACGCGAAGGAAATCATTGTGACCTTCCTCGGTTATAGTACGGTCTCAGCTCCCGTTCAGTCGGCTCCTGTCAGGGTGGTGATGAAGGAAGACACTAACTACCTTGATGATGCCATTGTCGTGGCTTTCGGCGCTACAACCAAGGAGGCTTTTACAGGATCGGCTACAGTCGTGAAGGCCGATGAACTATCAAAGCGTCAGACAACTGATGTCACTAATGCCCTTGTGGGCAAGGTGGCCGGACTCCAGCTTAGGGGAAGCAGTGGCCAGCCCGGATCTTCCAGCGGATCGATCAATATCCGCGGTATTAGCTCGATGTATGCAGGAACTGAACCTCTTGTTATTGTCGACGGTTCGCCATATACAGCAAGTCTGACAAACATTCCTCAGTCAGACATAGAGTCAGTAACCGTGCTTAAGGATGCGGCTTCAGCTGCCCTCTATGGTGCAAGAGGAGCTGCCGGTGTCATCATCATAACCACAAAGAAAGGTAAGTCCAAGGACGCGGTCGTGAATTTCGATATGAAGATGGGTGTGAACTCACGTGCACTGCAGGATTATGATCTGGTTACTGATCCGGGGGAATACTATGAGGCATACTATACACAGCTCTACAACAAGTATTACTATGGAGACGGCATGCTTCACGAAGACGCTGATGCTTTGGCTAATGCGCAGATGCTCTCTGATCTTCAGTATAATGTATTCACCTATCCTGAGAACGAGAATCTCATCGTAAACGGAAAACTTAATCCTAATGCGACTCTCGGACGCAAGGTTACTCATAACGGCACGGACTATTGGATGACTCCTGACGACTGGACAGACGCTGCTTACAGGAATAGTCTCCGTCAAGAGTACAATCTCAGTCTCAACGGCGGAACAGATCGTTCCAGCTACTATATGAGTCTCGGATATCTGAATGAGGACGGTATCGTAGAACATTCTAACTATGAGCGTATATCAGCAAGAGTAAAGGCGGACTATCAGGCGAAGAAGTGGCTGAAGGTCGGTACCAATGTGGGATATGTGCATTCGAAGCAGGACCAGAATTCAAACTGGGGAACATCTGCAAACAGCGCCAATCTGTTTGCCTACACTTCTCAGGTAGGTGCGATCTACCCGATCTATGTAAGGACCGTGGATGCTGACGGTAATGTGTCGATAAAGACTGACGAATATGGCAATCCTGCATATGACTATGGTGTGGCGGCGACAGGCTATGGAGTGACTAGACCTTACTTGAGCACCGGTAACCCTCTTGGAGCCAACAATTACAATAGCTATAATGTCGGAGGAAACCAGCTCAATGCCAATGCGTACGCAGACATCCTCTTTACGGATTTCCTTAAGTTGAGTGTTAACAGCACCATCATCTGGGGCAACAGTACAGCCTCTTCATTCGGAAATATGTTCTACGGATCATCAGCCGCGTCCGGCGGAGAGATTTCTAAGACAACAAGCGAAGGTTTCAGGACGAATAATGTCCAGACTCTGACATATTTCGATACATTCGGCAATCACAATGTGACAGCAATGCTCGGCCATGAGTATTATAACGCAAAGACCAAATATCTCTATGCCCATGCAAAGGGAATGTTCTCGCCTGAAATCCAGGAGATCGGAGCAGCCGCCACCAAGGATGACTCGGACTCATATTCTACAGAATACAATGTCGAAGGTTACTTCCTCAGCGCACAGTATGACTATGCCAACAGATATTATGCGTCTGTCAGCTTCCGTCGCGATGCAACATCATACTTCGCACCTGAGAACCGTTGGGGTAATTTCTGGTCTGTAGGAGCTGCCTGGATCATCTCAAAGGAGAGTTTCATGCAGAATGCAGGATGGGTCGACCAGCTGAAGCTGAAGGCATCCATCGGACAACAGGGTAATGACAACATCGGCTCTTACAATTATGTTGACCTCTATAGTCTTTCAAAGGCTACTGATACAAGTATGAGTGCTGCCTTCTACCGCAAGGGTAATCCTAACATAACATGGGAGACAACAACAAACTTCAACGCAGGCCTCGAGTTCAGCTTGTGGAGAGGCCGTCTTAGCGGTTCATTAGATGTATATAACAAGAAGACATCGGACCTTCTTTTCTGGACATCAATCCCCGAATCTTCCGGTTCAAGAGGAATGTATGACAACATCGGAGATATCAGAAATTATGGCGTAGAGCTTTCTCTCAACGCGACCCTGGTCAGGACAAGACTAGTGGACTGGTCGGTATTCGGCAATATTTCGCACAACAAGACCAAGATTCTGACTCTCCCGCCATCAAAGATACTTACAGGGGGATTCTCGGAGAGCGCTAACGGATATGTCACCTATTATTATAGGGAAGGCGGCGAACTCAACAATTACTATGCACCATGCTACGCAGGTGTAGATGATCTTGGACAGGCTATGTTCTATGTAGACGTCGTTACAACAGATGAGAATGGTAATGAGGTTGTAATCGAGAAAGGCGACAAGACATATGACTTCAACGCCGCAACGAAATATGAACATGGCAGCATTCTTCCTAAGGCGTTCGGAGGTTTCGGTACCGAACTTCGCGTCGGTGGCTTTGATCTGTCTCTCATGTTCGATTATCAGCTTGGAGGAAAGGTATTTGACATGTATTATCAGGGAGTGATAGGAAGTTCGGAGAATGCTCAGGGCGCCGGAATGGCCATCCATAAGGACTGGAAGAAAGCCTGGAGTCCGACCAACACTTCAAGCAATCTTCCTCGCTGGCAGTATGGAGATATGTATGGTTCTGCGTCAAGTGACCTTTTCCTCACCAGTGCAAGCTATCTCAACTTCCAGTCGTTCGCTGTAGGATATACGCTTCCTGAAAAACTTTTCAAGAACAAGTGCAAGATGCGTATTTATGCGGCAGGAGAGAATCTCTGGTTCTGGTCAGCTCGCAAGGGACTTGACCCTCGATATGCATATGAAGGAAATGTAAGCGTGCTCAGCTATTCTCCGGCCAGAACAATTTCAGGCGGTATTCAGTTCACATTCTAAAGACAGGTAACAATGAAGACTTTATTTAAAATAATGATAGTAGCCGGGGGCTTGATACTTACCGGCTGCATAAAGGAGACAATGCCGCAGCAGAATGTCGCTACATCCGACCAGGTGGCCAATTCTCCGGGAGTGTTCCAGACATTCGTGAACACTTGCACATCATCACTTGTGGGTCAGTTCACTTACAGCGGCTCAAATATGTATCCTTGGGATTACGGCTATCCGTCTTTTTTTCTGCAGCGTGATGTAATGGGTCAGGATATCGTCCTTGATGAGCAGGATTGGTACACCACCTGGTATGGCGTAGGAACAGGACTCGGTCCGAGATATGCAGTATGCCAGCTTCCTTGGACATACTACTACAAATGGATCAACAACTGTAATACAGTTCTCAATATGGCCGGAGACAACCCTTCGGAGGATATGGTGCAGGGCGCAGGAATCGCTCTTGCGATGAGAGCCATGTTCTATATGGACCTTGCAAGAATGTTCCAGTACACTTACAAGGGAAATGAGGATAAGATCACTGTCCCTATCGTAACCGAGAAGACGCTTGACTTCACCAATAACCCTCGCGCCACAAACACTGAGATCTGGGCATTCATTCTCGAAGACCTGGACCGTGCTGAGAAATATCTTGCCGAGTATGTCCGCGCGGACATATACACTCCTGATGTAAAGGTTGTGTATGGACTCAAGGCACGTGCATATCTTACTATGGAAGATTTTCCTAATGCTGAAAAGTATGCAAAGATGGCACAGGAGGGATTCTCACCTCTGTCAGAAGTCGAATATCTCGATCGTTTGACAGCATTCAACACTCCTAACCATGCATGGATCTATGGTTTGACATTCAAGTCTGACGATCCGAACATCCTTCTGAATGACTCAGACTCTAACTGGGGCTCCCAGATGTTCCTTGAAGTCCAGGATGTTCTATATGCAAGCAATTATGGCCAGCCGAAGAGAATCGACGCTCATCTGTATTCGACAATTCCTGACACTGACTATAGAAAGAAATGTTATATAGACTTTGCAATCGACAATATGGACTATGAGTCAGCTGTCGAGGCTATCAGCAAATATTCAGATTACCCGGAAAGAATCATCGCTTCAGCTGGCGCCACAACCAGTGGTGCTGTCGGAGGACTTCAGCTTAAGTTCAGAGCCGGTGGCGGAGCCGACGGACGTAATGGAAACGCTTTTGCAGCCACATGTGTAGCAGTCCCTTTGATGCGTGTTGAGGAAATGATGCTTATCGAAGCAGAGGCGGCAGGAATGCAGGATGAAGGCCGCGGAAAGCAGCTTCTCGAAGCATTTGCAAAGCTTCGCAACCCTCAGTATGCTTATGATGCAACTGTCTCATTCCGTGACAATGTATGGTGGCAGCGCCGAGTAGAGCTATGGGGTGAAGGATTTGCCACATTCGACATCAAGCGTCTCAACAAGGGCGTGATTCGCAGCTATGCCGGCACTAATCATTACCCTGGAGCGAGATTCAACACTGAGACCGCTCCGTCCTGGACCAATCTGTGTATCGTGGAGACTGAAACTGAATATAACAAGGGAATCCAGGAGAATAATCCTACCCCTGTTACTCCGGAAGACTCTCCGGAACATGTATGGTAATCATTCATAATACTTAATCGACGAAGATATGAGAAAGTTTATACATATCATTCTTGCAGCTGCTGTACTGATGTTTTCGGCTGCGTGTACTGAACAACTTGGTACAGATCCTGGAACGGATCCGGGTCCCAAAGTCACCATATATCAGTACTCTCCGGGAGACGGGTATAATAGTGACGAGGATGTTGCTTTGCGCTTTGTCACAAACGGCAAAGCAGAGAAACTTTACTATCTGGTAGAGCTTCTCGCCGACAAGGAAGCTTTTGTGGCAAATAATGGATCGGTGGCATATGCGGACAAGGTGATTTCAGAGGGTGTGGAGGTCTCTTCAGATGCCTTGACATCATACAGCGATACTCTCACCGGACTTGCAGGTACATATGCCGTGACCGCTGCTGCCATTGCAGGATCCCAAAAAGAGCTTTCAGAGAGCGTGTTCTATGGACTCTCCTGGAAAACCCTGTCTACAGGTACATATACATTTTCTGTTCTTTCCTCAATGGGCCTTGAGCCTGCAAAGACAGAGTTTCAGGTGTGTGAGACCGATCCTAACCTGTTCAGATTCAAGGATGTGTTCAAACCTGGCTATAGTCTCAAGGTCGTAGCACTGCCTGACTATACAAATACGGATGACTACGGCACATACACCTACTGCAGAGTGCCAGTGCAGGATACAGGTTTTACATATGGAGACTATGGTGCCATCGGCGTGCGTGACATCGGTTATTGGCAGGGAGATGCTTCATATGTGACCGATGGCGGATATGAGTCCTGCTACTATACTGACGGACCGGAAAAGGGATATCTGTATATCTTCGTACAATACTATGTATCGGCCGGTAACCTCGGATATAACTATGACAGTTATGTTCCGGATGTAGAATAAAGTCAGTTACTGAACCTTCTGGTTAACTACATAAATATTGACGAAGCCGGGCGGGACCTGTGAAGGACCGCCCGGCTGTCATATATATATCGGCCCTGACGGACCGGTCTTCGAAAACTTTTCAGTTTTCCTGACATCTGGTCGAGATGACGTGACTCGAACACGCGACCCCTACGTCCCGAACGTAGTGCGCTACCAACTGCGCTACATCTCGATTTAAGGAAAAAGCAGCAGTCGGGAAGACTGCTGCTTTCCAGCTATAAGAAAACCTCTATATATTCTTATTAAGAGAGTTTGTTGATGTAAACTGCGATACCGCTCTTAAGGTTTGCTGCCTTGTTCTTGTGGATAACGCCGATCTTTGCGAGCTTGTCGATCATTGCATAGACCTTTGGTGCGTTAGCCTCTGCTGCGGCCTTGTCTGTAGTTGTACGAATCGCACGAATTGCGTTTCTTGTTGTCTTTGCATAATACTTATTATGCAATCTGCGCCTCTCGCTCTGGCGATAGCGCTTGTCTGCTGAAGCGTGGTTTGCCATTGT
>JAFUJQ010000033.1 GCA_017473705.1 Bacteroidales bacterium
ATGCTTTTTTTGAAACAGGTGACATTTTGGATACAAATGGATATGAAGCCAAAGGCTTGAACAATGCCAACCATAGTTTAAACAAACTTTATATTGCTTTAGAAACGGCAACCTACATCTGAAGTATATCAGAATTGTAAATTCCCATTTAGCGGACTATATAAAAAGTATTCCATAACCATCTAAACGTGGTTTACGGAATGCTTACTTTATAACAATTAGGTTTACACTCGTTTATTTTGACGGTGCAAAGTTACTCATGCTATCTGGCTCCCACAACGGGCAATAGTGCACATTTTCAAGAAAATGACGTTTTCAAGAAAAAAAATATCCCTACAAACTTAGACTATGCCAAGTTTCGTAGGGATTTTGGAGGGTATAAACATTAGATTACTTCGTCCAGTGGTAGTGACTGTCGAGCATCAGGAAGATAGCCAAGCCGAAAATAACGAGTCCAAGGACAAAGAAGAACCAGAAGAAATACTGCACATAGTGTCCGAGGTAGGTTCCGTCGTACTCCTTGTACCTTTCCTGAACCCTTCTACGTTCTTCATAAAACATTTGATTGACCTCACGGATATGCTTCTGCATCTGAGTGGTCATCCATTCATGTTGTTTGTCGAACATGTCCTGAATCTTCTTCCAGTCAACATCATCGACTCTGACTGAAACCTTCAACTTGGTTGGGGCATCCTTCAGAACATTGTCAATGTGGGTATTGATGGTGTCAACCTTACCACTGATAGTGTCAACGGCATTGCCAAGAGCAGTCTGAGCTGAATTGTACTTACGGATGGCAGACTCCAGTTGAAGAGTTGCATTGATCCAAGTGTTGGTCGCTTTGTCAATGTTCTCACTCAACTGCCTGAGTTCAGGCGCACGACTGACAACAGCATCCTCGGCATCATGCTCTTCAATCTCTTCCTGGACTTCGTTCATCATGTCATCGAAGTCAGGCTTCTGCTCGTCATCTTCGATGAGTTCTTCTACATGTTTTGTTCTTCTCATTGATATGTAGGATTTGTCTAACGGTGGAATGAACGTCTTTTCTGCGGTGGCTTGCACATGGCATGAGCCATCTGGAGGCAACGGCGAGCCCGCTCACGCTCGTCTTCGTCATCATCCTTACCCCAACCAGAGGAAGGAGCAGAACCACCACCGCCACAAGATTCGGACACGGTTGTTGCTGCATCAATCATATCAAGGAAGAGAAGCATACCTACATGAGAAATGTCCTCTCTTGATGCAGTCATATCAGAATCAGGAACCTGAACCTCATTGAGGAAGATGTCCTTGACCGTGTTCGGAATATAGATTCTCTTCATTTCACCGCTAACATTGACATTGAAGGCAGTCTTGGTAGCAACTGGCAATGGCTTAGAATTGGACTGGGTAGGTTTCGTTGTCTGAGCAACAGGGCGAGCAGGGCGAGCCGGTGAAACGGAAGGTGAAGCAGGTCGCATCTTGACCTGAGTAGGCTTAGGATGCATCTTCTTCCATGTGGCTTCAAGCTGTGATACCATGAACTTTCGACCGATGGCAGAAGCCTTGAACACTGAGGCATTCTTGCCGATGGTGTAGCCCACAAGTTTGCAGTTAGTAGTGTCATACCTTGGATTGACCTCATAGCCTCTCATGCGAAGCATATCAAAGTAACGGTCAATGTCGAAACTATCCATCTTCTGAAGGGTATATTCGCAAAACTCCGCTATATCTTGTTGGCGCATTTCACGAACCTCCTGAGGTTGCTCCCAACCATGCCTTGCGTTGATAATTTCCGCAGCCCTTATTGCTCTGATGTGAACATCGTGAACATCGTTGGTCTTGCCGTCATTATCCACACGGCAACAGTCAAGATGCAGGTGAAGGGTTCCAGACTTGGAATCCCGATGCAAGGCAGCAACACTCATAGAATTGCGGAAATTGGTCTTGACCTTCTCCTTAAAGCCTTTGGGTAAAAGTCCGACTGAATCCAAAGCTTCCAATCCTTCATCAGCGAGGTTTGCCCAGTCATCCAAGGTATAGTTCTCTGACTCTTCCTTGGATGGGGAGAGTACAAACGTGGTCATGAAGCGTTCCAACTTTCGCCCAACAGTCCTGTCCTGTTGATGCAACTGGCAGTGATGCTTCATCCGATACCAGATTTCGGTGGCATCGAGATAGTCAGGCATGTGGTTCACCTTGACCACGGTTGCATCCTCCTTCTCCATTGCGTACCTTGCGGCATTGCCGCCATAGGCTACTGGTCTTGCGAGTATAATCATTCGTCTTCTTGAACTTTGGTCAGTACAGGAGAAGTAAGGTTGTCTTCAATGCTATACCAGTGTTTGATGAGTCGTTCAACGGCTTCAATCCACCACTTCATGAACTTTGGAGATCTGAACATCTTCTGCTTTTCCTCGGGTGAAGCATCGTGCAACTTACTGCGGACTTTTATCAAGTCGGTACGTGCCTCAGTCAGAGAGTTCAGGGCTTTGCTTTCCTCTGGAGTGAGTCGCTGACGTGGGTGATGCTTCTTGCCAGTCTCAACGAGATACTTGCCTATGCTCATACCACATTCCTTAGCGAGTTTTTTCAGTTCCTTCCAGTCCTTATCGGTACAGCGGAAGGAATGCACCCTTGTGGGTGTCTTCTTGATAATCTTCTTTTTCTTAGCCATATCTTTGAATATGATTAAAGGGATGAATATAAATCAGTAAAAAAGAAGGACATAGGTCTGCGAGCCTGCGAGTAGCCCGAGAAACTTTTAGGACTGCATAAATTTGGTCACAAATAATGTAGTACAAAAGGATTTCTCGAAAAGTACCTCTTAAAAATCGGTCCTTTTACCTGCTAAGTTCCCGTCAGGGCTTAGAAAGTCGTTTCGGCTTGCCGTGTTGTCCTGTATCGGTAAACGTCCTTTGGGATGGTTTGGCGGTGCAGGTCGCATTCCTGAGTCCTCAGACGGCTATTTGTTGCCGTTCTGGTTGTAGTAGCCGTTAGGCTTCTGATAGCCGTTGAAAGGCGGTCTTTGATTGCCGTTAGGCTGTTGTGGCTGCTGTCCTCCTTGCTGAGAAGGTATCTGCTCATGCTGCTTCCCTTCATTCTGCTTGCCATCGGCTTCACCTTGGGGCGAAGGGCTGTCAGCAGACTGAGGGGAATTGTTTTCAGGAGGTGATGGTGACTTGTTGCCATCTGCTCCAGACTTACCCACATTGCCACTATCATTAGATTGTGGTGATTGGTGCGACACATTGCCAGTTGTCTGAGGATTGTTGCCCTCGGCAGAGTCATTGGATTTGTCATCGGCAGAAGCAGAACCTTCCTTGTCCTTCTTCTTGTCATCAGGATCCTCAGTGATGATGACCTTGGAGGCAGGAACTTCCGCATGGATGATTGCCGTACTGTCGTTATTGCGCTTTAAGGCAAAGGCATTCGACACGAACTTGGCATCAACATACCAGCCTGAGAGACAATGAAGGGTGTAGATGCGGTTATCTTCCACTTCCTGAGAAGAGAAAATGCCCACAGCCTCCATAGCATCCAACAGCTTTGGAACCGTCTTGCGGTCTTTGTCCCAGAGTTTGGCAAGTTGGGTATTGTCAACCATAACTTGACCTGCCAAGATTTCTACTTGCTTGGTCTTGCTGATTTGCACAAGTTTTGGAACTGGCTCGGCAAGATCCACAAGCGACATGAAGCATTCCATACGGTCAATCTTGTACTTCTTGCTTCGAAGATGCTTCAACTGCTCTTCAGAGAAAGTGAAGCAACGATGTAATTTTTTATCGTCCATAGTCTATGATATTATTGAAATGTAACCGAATAAAGGGAAAAGGAATATGCCATCAAAAAGAAGAGAATCACTGGATAAGTTCAACCAGGGATTTCTTCATGTCATCATCAATGACTCGGTATCGGGCAAAAGCAACGCTGCCTTTGGCATGACCAGACATAGAAGCAACCAAATCAGGGTCTTTGACCATGCGGTAAAGATTACCGATAAAAGTCCTTCGTGCAAGATGAGAGGTAGCCACATCTGAGATTGGCTTCTTCTCTTCAAGCCGTGTCTTAGGGTTAATCACAGTGACAACACGATTTACCTTGGCACGCTTCAAGATTCTACGGATAGCATCGTTGAACTTGAAGTTATAATGCTTGGGGAAGATTGGTTCATCATCACCATGGTCATGGCCATCAAGGATAGCCATAGCCTTGGGGATAAGAGGAACCCTTACAACGTCACCTAACTTGCCCTTGGTCTTGATGGGGATATATTCCAGAACACCGTCAATAATGTTCTTGGGGGTGAAGGTCACAAGATCACTATGACGGCATCCGACCATACACTGAAACACGAACATATCACGATACTCAGCAAGTTCTGCATCATCCGTTAGGTCTGCATCCAGAACTTGGTCACGCTCCTGAATGGTCAGGAAATATGGAGTGCCATAGAGTGCCTTGGGCATGTCATAGCCAAAGAAGGGGTCATTGTTTGTGACTCCCTGCTTTCGTACCCAGTTGCAGACGGTACGCATCAAGGTCATGTTAGTGACGATGGTATTCATAGATATGTCATAGTCAGAAGACAGGAAATCCGCAAACACACGAAGATCATCGGCAGTCATGCTGTCAATGTTCATCGGGTGTTTGTGTTCATCCTCAAAACGAGTAACCTTGTCAATCAGGCATCGGGTGTTACACTCCTGATGCTTGCCGAAATGCTTGTTCTGAAGGTACCTCTCTGCCCAGATGACAAAGGATTTGCTTACCGCCATGCCACTGCCCATGCAATAGGCATTGGGGTGGTGATAGGCAAATATCAGTCGTCTTAGCCAGTCGGAGTTTGCTCCGATATAGTATTCCCTGGTTATGATACCTGTAATCTCCTTGACCTGTGAGTCAAAGAGGTTTCTGGTATCGTCATCCACAAGATTGACACGGCTCTTGTAGCCCTGTCGTTCTTGGCTCCAGTGATTGGGATTGATCTGAAGTTCGCTTGCGCACTTGACATCAAGCCCTTTGTCACGGACACGGAAGTACACCGAAGCACGGCTGTCAAGGTCGTTCTTCGATGTATCTTTCTGACGTATGTAAGCGGTAACTCTCATTGATATGTCTATGATATGACAAAAGGGAAAGAAGAAACTATCTGCGGAAATGCAGGTGACGATGCTCGGGATAGTCCGAAGCAATGTCCTTCAGCTGCTGTTCAAGTCGCTCGTTCTGGTATGGAGTGAGCGCATGGATAGCCTTGATGCAGACACTCTGCACAAGCAGGGTTCGTCTGCCGATAGTGTTTTCTTGGTCAATGCCCTTGTTGGCATGTGAAATCTCGCACAGTTCATTGAAGGCATCCTTCATACTGTGATAGCCTGTGCCATCCTTGGCATAGGTAACGGCAAGGCTGGCTACCTGAGCCAGTTTGTCGTTGTACTGCTGTTGATTGAAATCCTGATTCATAATACTCATTGATTAGTGGTTGGCAAGTTCATTCAGCTTCTGGGCTGCTGCCTCCTTGGTCTCAGCCTCAGACATGCTGCGGTTCTGACGCATCCACTTCAGAAGTTCAGCCTTCTCAAAGTAGATGAGTTTGCCGTTTGGACGGAAGAAAGGAAGCTCATGACGATGGGTCATCTTGTAGAGACTGCTCTTTGATATACCCATGAAAAGGGCTGCTTCTTCAAGTGTCAATACCTCCTTGGCTGCGCTGAGAGTGTTCTCCAGAACCTCGATGCGATGCTCAAATGACTCTACCTTCAAAAGAAGAGTCTCGTTGTCAATAGTCTTATTCATAATCTTGATATTTAGTTGTTTACGTTATCCTGAATGCTTGGTTTTGAGATAGCAAGCCCCTAAAGGTAGCGGAAACCACTACCTTGAATCAGGGCACTGCTTTTGATGAAATGAAACTGGTTGTTATCCTGAATCGGCTCGTTAGCCGTTATTCGTTATCCTGTATATCTATGACCTTGCGAGGGTGCGTGTTGGTCGCTGCCGTTCGCTTGGTTCGTGGAATCTTCTTGTTCTCGGTGTGTGGCTTGCGACTCCTGAATACCGTCTTGGTATTGGAGATAGCCTTGACCTTTTCCTCAGTCAGCACGTCTGCATAGACTGCGGTTGATTTGAGCGACTTGTGACCCATGAGTTTCTTGGTGGTCTCGATGTCACCAGTAGCCGCTTGGATCAATGTGCCAAAGGTATGTCGGGAGGTATGGAAGGAGATTGTCTTCGTGATACCTACCTTCTTGGCTATTCGTTTGAGAGCTGCATCCACATTGGCATGGGCAGGAAGGTGGAAAACCTTGTCATCCTTCTTGGGTGGCATCCATGCTTCTGCGGTTGAGCAGATTGGGACGGCATTGAGTTCCTTGGTCTTCTTCTGGACGATTACAAGTGTGTTCGTTACCTCGTTCCTCATGATGTTTGACCATCGCAAAGCCCTTATGTCGCTGATGCGTAGTCCTGTAAGGCAAGCGAAGCCAAATGCCAACTGGGTTTCCCTGACTCCGTTAGTCTCTTCGGATGCCATGAAGAGTTTGAGTTCATCGGGTGTAAGGTACAGCTTGTGACCAGACTTTGGCTTGGAGATTGTGTCTTCCTTCTCCAACTGATAGAAGGGGTTTGCCTTCAACTTGCCAGTCTTGACTGCCTTGTTGAATACTGCGACAATGCGTTGCTGCATGTTCCGCAAACTGGCATTACTCAACGGCTTTGCCTTGACTCTCACATACTTCTGAGGTACATAGTCATTCTTCAGCCAAAGAAAGAATGCCTTGAACCATGTCTTATCGAACTTCATCAGAGTGATGTGCGGTCTGCGTTTGGCTTTCAGAAACTCCTTCATGCGTTCTTGAAGGTATTGAGTCTGCTCGACAGTCCTCTTGGAATATTCGGGATTGCCGTCCATCCACTCCATGTAAGTCTGGATCCAGTCAATGACTTCGGGTGAGTCATCGTTGGGAATGTCGGGTACAACCATCAAGTGACCTTTCTCGGGAATGGTCTCGGGATGAAGGACGCGCTCGGCACGAATCTCCTGCGCACGTTTCAAGGTAGCCTCGTTGCGTTCCTTTGTCTCTTGGTTAATCTCAGGGATTAGGTAGAGGGAAAGGAACTCAAACTTGCGCTTGCCATTCTCATAGATGTCAAGATACAGGCTCTTGTTGTCGTTTTCAAGGTCTTTTTGTCGAAGTGTGATGGTCATATCAATGATTGTTATAATTGGTTATACCACTGGGGTGAAACACCACCCTGGTTTATCAAAGGGGGTGATTTCAAGTCACCTCCCTTAACTCTTTGAAGGGGGGTACTTTCAAAGTACATCCTTTACTTGAACATTCCATCAATGAGGTTGATGGCTTCCTCCTTCTTCTTATCTACGATTTTCGCATAGATTTCAGTGGTCTGAATGTTGGTGTGACCCATCAACTTGCTTGTGGTGAACAGGTCTGCGCCAAGTGTCAGCATCATTGTGCCGAAGGTGTGACGTGAACAGTGGAAACTGATGTGCTTCTCTACACCTGCTGCCTCTGCCCATTTGCGAAGGGCTCTGCCTATGACGGTCTGAGTAGTTGGTATATCAAAGAAGGGAGTTGTTATTCCCTTTGGTTTTGGTAACCAACGCTTTGCCTCTTCAGAGAGTGGGATGATGACAGGCTTCTCCGTCTTCTGCATTTCCATGTCAATATACTCGCCCTTGCCGTCAGGAGTCTTGAAAATGTGAATCGGTGCAAGTTTGTACATATCACTGAGTCGCAATCCAGTGAAACAAGCAAAGATGAAGGCTTGCTTGACCTCTGGGCGGTAACTGTCGGTTGCCATGAGGGCTTTAAGTTCCTCAATGGTAAGGTATTCCTTCTTGCCATCCTTTGGCTGAATGCGCTCCTTGGCATCCAGTTCCTTCATTGGATTGTTTCGGATAATACCTTGACGGACAGCATTGTTGAGAGTAGTCGAGAACATGCCGAGGTAACGGCTTGCCGTGTTCTGGCTGATAGGTCTTGGCTCAATGTACTTGCAGTGTGAGTTTGGGAAGGTGCGAAGGAACTTCACATACCCACGGCAGAAATCAGCATTGACCTCTTCAAGGGTGATGAAGGTCTGATTGGACTCTTCAAGATATTTCTCCACGGTGTGAAGCATTTCAACACGACAATGGAGGGTTGACTTCTTGGTGCTGACTCCACCTTCACAATACTTCTTGATCCATCCTGTCAAGAGTTGTGAACCCTGCTTGACGGTTTCCCAGTCTTGCACTCCGTGACCATGGAGAGCCTTGATGCGCTCTGCCTTGATACGTTCTGCGAGTGCCATCGTTTCCTTGTTCTGCTCCTTGCAGAGTGGATTGACCTCAGGAATGATATAGAGTTTCAGATACTCATACTTTCTGACTCCCTTCCAGTAGATGTCAAGATAGATACTCTTGTTGCCATCTGCGAGAGGTTTGAGACGAATCTTAATCGGCTCCTTCAGTTTGACTTGTTTCTTTGGTCTTGCCATGCTTGTTTATATTTTATTTTGGTAATTTACTCCCGAAAGAAGGGAAAATGAATTTTGCAGAGGGTCTGCGAGGGTTGGGCTTTTCGGATGCTGATATATCGTTTCTGCATCGTGATTATGCCTTTGAAAGCATGTGCAAAGATATGAAAATCAAGCCATATATGAGAAACAAATCAGAAACAAAAATCATTTTATTATATCTTTTTAAGAGTCGGTTGAGCAAGAATCGGAAAAATCAAAAAATCGCTTATTCGCTTGATACTAAGCACTTTATTTATCACTTCCTTTCTTATCCTTTCCAACCAATTTTGGAGGACTAAGATATTCTTGACATCCTGTTCCTCGTTGTTCATCTTGATATACACACTGATTGCACCGACCACGGCAACTACACCGGCAATGGCATAACAAAGCTTCACGACATACGGAACGTACTTGGCGATTTCTTCCGTTACGGTGGTGAGA
>JAFUJQ010000096.1 GCA_017473705.1 Bacteroidales bacterium
GTCATCATCTGTATCTGTAGTGTCATCTTCACATTCCTGTATGTAATCACCTCTTTCGCGGATCTCGTTTTCAAGATTCTCGACAGAAGGTACGAATATGCTGTCCTCTACCGAACAATGCGAATCCAGATCCTGTGCACATATGATGATATCGAAGAGAAAAGAATACAGCAGGTTGTTGTTCTTCTTGTTGTAGTATCTTACAATGATGTCCTTCAACTCCTTCAGTTTTGATTCGATATGGTTGTGCTTTCTGGCGAAATCTGCAATACTGTAGTCGTTGCTCAGTATTCCAGATATAAGGCTTTCTACGTATGTGAAGACCACTTCGTTTTCATATTCCATGTGTCTGCGGACCTCTGTGACATATTCGTCATAAAATTTCAATATAAGAGAAGAAATTTCATCCGAACCAGAGCAGTCGATGGCTTCAAGCAGATTTCGCCTGATCATAGGAAGCTTGAAGTCGAGAAAAAAAGAATGAGCCTGTTTCAGATACTCAATGAGATGTTTAAGAGAAAGTTTCTTGCAGTCGAAAGAGCGACCGCACATATAGTTTGCCACACAGAGAAATGTGCCCGTGTCAATGTGCTGTTCGGCACAGACTTCCTTTACCGTCTTCTCACCGAATCCCAAGCATATTCCGAATCTGTTAAGCACCATCAGAAGTGAAGTGTCCGACTTGATGAGATTTCTCATCTTGTCACATGAAGAGAATGGTGCAATGTGTTCATTTTCTATCTTTTGCATTGATTTGAATATAAAGAACCGATTGCAAAGGTCATGTGAATTTGTGACTTTCGCAATACTTACATATAGTGAAGTTCATATCTTTATGAGCAGCAAAAAATACTGAAATTTGAGTATTTCGTAATCGTGATTGCAAAAATATCTTTGCAGCCGTAAAATTATGACTGCAGGATTATGAAATCTGGATTATTGAAATATGCACTGGTGGCTTTCGCCATATTCTATGTATGCAACGCTCAGGCTGAACAACGTGAAAAGCCGAAATTTTCTGACCGCCTCCAGATAGGCGGATACGGAGAAGTAGTTGGTACATACAACTTCTTCAGCGACGAATATCTGAGATATACCGATGCGAAATCATATAAGGATGCACCGGGGCACGGGCGTGTTGACATACCCCATTTCGTGATATGGCTCGGATATGATTTCGGAAAAGGCTGGTCGCTCGGAACTGAGATCGAATTCGAGCATGGCGGTACTGAAAGCGCGGTCGAGATCGAGACAGAAGAGGCAGGTGAGTATGAATCGGAAGTCGAGCGCGGCGGTGAGGTCGCTCTCGAGCAGTTCTGGATTCAGAAATCCTTCAGCCGGGCTGCAAATCTCCGAATGGGACATATAATAGTTCCTGTAGGCGCTACGAACATGTACCATATGCCTACTGAATTCTTCACATGCTATCGTCCTGAAGGAGAAAGCACGATTCTCCCATGTACATGGCACGAGAACGGAATAAGTTTCTGGGGACAGGCCGGAGGCTGGAGATACGAGGCAATGCTCCTTCCTGGACTTGACTCAGACCGTTTTTCAAGCCAGAACTGGATTGCAAGTGCATCCGGAAGTCCATACGAATTCAAGATAGGGAACACTCTGGCCGGAGCATTCCGCGTTGACAA
>JAFUJQ010000097.1 GCA_017473705.1 Bacteroidales bacterium
ACGGAAAGGACAGATGAGACGATAATGGCCAGCAATAATATTGTCTTTCTCATAAACCGTTTTTTGAGTTACACTTAATCTTCCGTCAGCAATGAACGGTTGAAACTGTCCGCATTCAGCACATCCTCGTAGTCGATGTTCACGCTGATGGTTCTTCCTGATATCTGTTTCTCACTCATCTCGATAGTCAGCACCTTGTCATTGGGGAAGGTCATCTTCCGAACCACCATTACATTGCGGTAGCCATGCAAGAATGACTTGGTTTTCTCCAACATCATTTCCGGCTTCAGTTCGATAATCTGTGAGTTGGTCGCTTTGGATACCTTCTTGTCTGCCAGCTTGACACGTATCTCGTCGATGTCGAAACGGATATCCGTGCGATTCTCCACAGAAAAGTCTATGAAGAAATATTCACCTACTGCATAGATGTTGTTCAACCGCATGGTCATCCGATGCTTGCGGTTGCTTACGTCCCTGTAGCGAGCCGGAGAAGTCCATATCTGACGGGCGAAACGGTACATGTCTTCCGTTGAAAGGCTGACGGCAGGATTATGGAACGGCTGTTGCTCTTCCATTTGCACCTCCTTGTCAGTGACCGCTTCCTGAAGCCGTGTCGTATATATCAGCGCATATTGTACACGGTACCGTTCCGTTACAATGGTCACGATGGCAAGCACATCACCGTCCGCATGTCCGGCTTCCTTCGGTTTCAGTCGGATGGTATTGCTGATGGGTTGGTCACCCGCTACCTTGTCCGTTGATATATCCACGAAGCGGATTGGTTCGGTTGCCGTGATGACAGTTGTGACCTGCTCATTGACTGTAAGCAGTTCCATTTCCTCATACGTTGTCTGTGCATTGGCACCACAGACAGTAAGTACCCCTATAAGAAGGGTACGGATTTTCTTTGTTACGTTCATAATCTTCCAATTATTGAGTCATTTTATTTGTCTTTCTTTTCCCTGCCGTTGACCAGATAGACGAAAGTACCGTATTTCAGTTTCACCCGGTTCTTTCTGACAGCCTTTGAAAGGGCATTGCTCGTTTTCTGGTAAGCGTTCTGTATGGCCTGCATTCCCCATTGGGTAAAGCTGTTGCCTCCTGTTCCCGTGTTCATGTTCACACTACCGCTCATCGCACCGCTGGCCACATCCTTGGTCGTTTCACGGAACTGGCTGCTTGGTACGTACAATCCTTCCAGACCGTCCGTGTCATACAAGGAGAGATTCACCTTTACCAATTCGTCCCCGACAAGGACGCTCTTGATGCTTCCCTTGACACGCTGGCTCCCGAAACCGCTCATAGTGGCATACAGATATGCTCCTTGCGGTACTACGATATCATTGATTTCCACATCGTCGAGCAGACGCAGCCTGACCCTCGAACCGTCCACCGCCTTGATGTCCTCGTCGATGATTGCCTTTATCAGCTTCGGCTCAGGCTCATTCTCCGCCAAGGTATTGAAGTAGGATGATGACGGCCGTTTCATCTTGGCTACAGTCTGTGATTCATCGTTCTCATCCAACGAAGTGACACTCCTTTCATTGATTTCCACTTTCCCCTTGATGACGGAACCTGTTGTCGCCGAATCCTGCCGTGCAAGGTCTTTGGCTGACTCATTGACATTCTCCAGTCCTTTCCTGCCTTGCAGACGGGCTTCGGCCAGAGCCTTGTCAAGTGCAGCAAGGGCTTCCTTTTCCCGTGCCTTGCCTAATGCTATCCGTTCTTCCTCCGTCAATGGAGTAACCATGGCAGAGTCTTTCATACTTTCGCCCTTTTCCGCACTTTGGCGCAGGCGTTCCTGCATCTCACGTAGCCTTTCCAGCTCTTCCGTCCTTTGGGCCGCTTCTGCATCGAGCAGGGCAAGGTCATCTTCGGAATACTTGGAGTCGTAGTTTTCCTTGTTCTCATTGTTGTCATCACGTTCAATATTTTCTACCGCACTGTAATCCTGAATCCGTCCGTAGGATTTTACCATACTCTCATACCTTCCTCCGATGCCGTCATTCCTGATTTGGGCTTCGGGCAGTTCGGGATTCAGGTACTCTGTCGTCTGCATTTGGGTGGGAACCTCTGCCAGTTCCGTGTCGAACAGGTCGAAAATGAAGTATCCTGCACCCAACAGCGGTAAATAGATAATCAGCGGAAGCATGTACTTCGGCTGTCTGAAGTTAATCTTGTCTGTTATCATCATTATCGGAATTAATATGTTTCACTGTTATCGTATCCATTCTTTCCACATGCCGTTTCTTCAGCAGCCCTTCCTGTCTCTCTGTTGCGGTAGTCCTTTCTCTGGGCATATTGGCTACCATTGCTATGCGGTAAATGTTATACCCCAGACAGAAAATCACGATACCGAACACCAATATCAGGAAGAACCTCGGAAACCTGATGGCGAACCGCTGTACAGAAGCTGCCGCCTTGTCTATTCCCAACAGTCTTGCCGTCCTTCTGCCTGCATCCACTTCCTTCTCATACTGTTTCCTGTACTTCGGATCATCCTTGTCCGGCATCTTTTCGCCGAAAATGAGTTTCTTCCATCCCATAGCGTCGAAGATTAGTAGGTGGATTTTGTCTTCTGCTCTATATCCTTGTTGAGCAATGTTCTCCAGTTCACGATTAGGAGTCCATGGGGATTGTTCTCCGTCCTCGGTACACGCTTGAGTTTTCCGCCTGTCACCAGTTCACGTGTCAGTATGCTTGTGCGTCTCTCGATACGCTGACGGCCATAGTAGGTGAACTCCATCTTTTCCTCATTGAAGTTGATGCTGTCGCAGAAGATGGAGAAGACCGCACTTGTACCCATGATGTTGGAATAGAAGCCTTTTTCCTTCAAG
>JAFUJQ010000034.1 GCA_017473705.1 Bacteroidales bacterium
GAAGGACGAGTATACTGAGGAGAATTATACACATGGAGTCTACATTCATAATTATAGCAGATGGGGTGCCAGTTTCATCGGAAAAGAAATCAGCGGAACCTCATACGATGTCGCGCACGTGACATGGGGTGGCGGAGCAAGGATGCCTACATTTGCAGAAGTCAAGGAACTCTTGAATAACTGTACTTTCAAGTACGGTACATATAACGGAGTCTCAGGAGATTACGTAGTCGGTCCTAACGGTAACAGTATATTCCTGCCGTTCGCCGGCTACCGGTACAACGATGACCTCTGCGACGAGGGCTACTACGGCTACTTCTGGTCCGGCACGTTCCGCGGCTACGACTACGAGGGCGACCGCGGCTTCGACATCTTTGCCCTCGGCTGCGACGAGGAAGAAGGCTTCAGGGACTACAGCCGCCGTTACCCCGGTCTATCAGTGCGTCCAGTCACAGAAAAATAGGAACGCAGTTCCCTATCCGATAATTTAATGAGAATTGTGCCATACGTCATTGCGAGGAGCCAGCAGGCGACGTGGCAATCTTCTATACCATCGATCAGACACATACAGACCAAGCCTCTGTGAGCGAGCGAAGCATCATG
The DNA here is from genome assembly GCA_017473705.1 of Bacteroidales bacterium. GTDB lineage: Bacteria > Bacteroidota > Bacteroidia > Bacteroidales > UBA932 > Cryptobacteroides. The sequence goes on from JAFUJQ010000034.1 coordinate 604, forward strand.
GATAAGGTAACCGGTGCTACACAAATCGGGAGATTCATGTAGCACCGGTTCAGATTCAGAGGTAAATTGTCCATTTTCTATGACCGGTACATCATAAATCCTCATATTCTTGTATCACCGCTACATACCGGAACGCAATTCCTTATCTGAATATTTAATGAGAATTGTGCCATACGTCATTGCGAGGAGCCGGCAGGCGACGTGGCAATCTTCTATACCATCAATCAGACACATACAGACAAGCCTGCTGTGAGCGAGCGAAGCATATCCCTATGCTTCTGCGGAGCGAGCCACAGCAGGCTTGTCGTTTTTACAGAAGAGCCCAGTTTCATACAAGTATAGCGGGATTTTGGAGTTTACCGGGAAATGTACTATCTTGTAAGCATCTATGAAGTACATGAGAATACTATTATCTGTCCTGATGCTGATGGCATCAGCAGGTATATATGCCGGAAATGGGAAAGTCACCGATTATGTGAACACATTCATCGGCACGAGCAACTACGGAACCACCAATCCTGGAGCATTGTGTCCGAACGGAATGATGTCCGCGACTCCGTTCAATGTGATGGGATCTGACATGAACAGATACGACAAGGACAGCCGCTGGTGGTCAACCCCATACAGCAGCGACAACCGCTATTTCACCGGATTCTCTCATGTGAACTTGAGCGGAGTGGGATGTCCGGAGGTGGGTCTGGCGCTGACTATGCCTACTGCAGGGCCTCTGCAGGTCGATTACCATATATATGGTTCGGAATATACCGATGAGACAGCCTCTCCGGGATATTACGGCTGCGAGCTTCTGGCATACGGCATAAAGGCCGAGGTCAGCGCGACCACACGCACCAGCATCGAGCGATACACCTTCTCTACCGGTCAGGGCAACATCCTGGTGAACTTCGGAGAAGGCCTTACCAACGAGACCGGAGCATGGATCCGCAAGCTAAGCGAGACCGAGATCGAGGGAATGAGGCTGGCAGGAACATTCTGCTACAATTCACAGGCAGTATTCCCCGTATATTTCGCCATCCGCATTAATAAAGTTCCTTCCGGCTGTGGTTTCTGGAAGAAGCAGCCGCTGATGAAGGGAGTGGAGTCGGACTGGACTCCGGATGACGGGACATATAAGGTCTATACTAAATACGGGCGTGAGATCGCCGGCGACGACATCGGATACTGGTTCTCTTTCGAGACTTCGGAAGGCGAACAGGTGGAGCTCCAGATGGGAGTCTCTTTCGTAAGCTGCGAGAATGCATGGGAAAATCTCGATACAGAGCAGAGGCCGCTGACGCCGGGAGTCTCGAATTTCAAGAAAGTGAGGGCTGCTGCGGAAGCGGCATGGGAGGCCGACCTTTCACGCATCAAGGTTTCCGGAGGCTCGGAGAGAGACAATGAAGTATTCTATTCCGCTCTATATCACACACTTATACACCCGAGCATCCTCAACGACGTCAATGGAGAATATCCACTGATGGAATCTGACGGAGTGGGTTGCGTGCCGGAAGGGCAGAACCGCTACAGCGTATTCTCTCTGTGGGATACATACAGAAATCTGCATCAGCTCATGACCCTTGTATATCCGGAAAGGCAGATCGACATGGTCCGCTCGATGATAGACATATATAAGGAATGGGGCTGGATGCCGAAATGGGAACTTTACGGCCGTGAGACATTCACCATGGAGGGCGACCCGGCAATCCCGGTCATCACGGATACATGGCTGAAAGGGCTCCGTGGCTTCGACATCGAGGCCGCATATGAGGCATTTGTGAAATCCGCGACCGCCAAAGGTACCGATAATCTTATGCGGCCGGACATTGATCCGTACCTTGAAAAGGGCTATGTACCTCTCGGTATGTATTCCGCTGATCTGTCCGGAGACAACTCCGTGTCGCATGCGCTCGAATACTACATCGCGGATTACGCCCTGTCCATGCTTGCAGCAGACCTCGGACACACTGAAGACGCAGAGAGATTCCTCGCGCAGTCGCTCCGGTATAAAAATTACTACTGTCCTGCTTTCGGCACATTCAGACCTCTGAATGCCGATGGCAGCTTCCTCGAACCATTCAATCCCCGCCAGGGCGAGAATTTCGAACCCGTGCCCGGCTTCCACGAAGGCAGCGCATGGAACTACACATTCTATGTCCCTCACGATGTCCTCGGACTGGCTAAACTTATGGGCGGCCGCAAGGCTTTCGTGAATAAGCTGCAGAAGGTGTTCGACGACGGTCTGTATGATCCTGCAAACGAGCCGGACATAGCATATCCATACCTCTTCAGCTACTTCAAAGGCGAGGAATGGAGGACTGCCAAGATCGTTTCCGACCTGCTTGACAAGTACTACACAACCCGTCCGGACGGTCTTCCCGGCAATGATGATACCGGTACGATGTCGGCATGGGCCGTATTCTCCATGATGGGCTTCTACCCCGACTGCCCGGGCCACCCGTCATACACCCTCACAACCCCTCGCTTCGACAGAGTGGAGATCAGGCTCGACCCTTCGTACCACGATGGAAATTCCCTTCTGGTCATCACAAAGGGCAGGCACATGAAAGGCCGTATCACCCACGCCGAACTGCTCAAGAAATACCGTGGAATATAACCTTTTATCCAACAGTAACTTACACAACTCCACGTGCTCCCCTTTGACGGCACGTGCATACCAATAAAACATTAATACACAATAACTTATGCACCACGCTAAAATCATATTTGCTGCACTGCTTCTGCTTGGTTGTACGCCAAAGGAGAGTATTGACAGCTATACATCCTATGTAGACCCGAAAATCGGGACAGGAGGGCACGGACATGTGTTTGTCGGGGCGAATGTGCCTTTCGGCATGGTGCAGCTGGGGCCGACCAGCATCCCGCAGGAATGGGACTGGTGCTCGGGATACCATGACAGCGATTCTACAGTGATAGGATTTTCGCATACCCATCTGAGCGGCACGGGCATCGGGGACCTGTTCGACATCACAGTCATGCCGGTTGTCGGCGAGGGGCTGACCTACGCCCGCGGACGGGAGGAGGACCAGCAGTCGGGACTGTGGTCCTATGCCGACCGCAGCAAGGAGATCGCCAGACCCGGATATTACAGCGTACCGCTTACCAGATATGGGATCACCGCCGAAATGACTGCCACCAGCCACGTCGGAATGCACCGCTACACATTTCCTGAATCAGAAGAGGCAGGAATAGTGATCGACCTCATGAACGGAGGATGCTGGGACAGGCCCATGGACACCTTCATCGAGAGAGTCGACCCAAGGACCGGAGATCCGGATCCGGAGGGACAGGCACTTAGGGGATATCGTTTCTCGCGCGGATGGGCCGATGATCAGAAGATATTCTTTTATGCAGAGTTCTCAAAGCCTCTGGCATCGGTCGATATCCTGAAAGATGATATCCAGATATGGACAGACGAGTTCAAGAACATGTCCACATTTGTCCATGTGCATTTCAAGACAACACAGGACGAGCAGGTGCTCATGAAGGTAGCACTTTCGTCCGTGAGCATGGAGGGCGCCTACGACAACATGCAGACAGAGCTCACCGATTGGGACTTTGATGAGACGGCAGACTTGGCAGATGATCTCTGGAATCATGAGCTTGGCCGCATTCATATCGAAACTCAAGACGAAGTCGCCAGGAAGATATTCTACACGGCCCTCTATCATACAATGATTGCCCCCAATGAGTTCAGCGACTCCGGTGGCGAGGCTCAATATACGACATTCTCGCTTTGGGATACATATCGCGCTGCCATGCCGCTGTACAGTCTGTTCCAGCCGGACAGATATCATGAATTCATAAGCACGATGCTGCACATCTACAATGAGCAGGGCAAGCTTCCGGTGTGGCATCTGCATGGTTGCGAGACCAACTGCATGGTAGGAAGCCCGGGCATAATGCCGGTAGCAGATGCGATCGTTGCTGGAATAGCTGACGAGTTCGGATTCGAGGCAATGAAGGCCTCGGCAATGAATCCGGAAAGAGGCCAGGAGTACAGGATGGAATACGGCTACATCCCATGTGACCTGATGAACGAGTCTGTGGCATACGATCTTGAATATGCTGTTGCAGACGGAGCCATCGCAAACGCAGCAAAGCATCTGAGCGAACTCTTTGCCGACCCGGATTACTACTTTGCATCACCTGAAAAGGCAGAGAAATACAGAAAGGAATATGAATACTTCAACGAAAGAAGCAAATCATACAAACATCTGTTCGACAAAGATTCAGGATTCATCCGAGGCAAGGACAGCAAAGGACGGTTCCGTCAGGAATACAGCCCGTTCGCATCGACCCATCGTGCCGACGACTACTGCGAGGGCAACGGATGGCAGTATACATGGCTGGTGCCTCACGATGTAGAGGGACTCATCGAATGCTTCGGCGGAAAGGAAAGGTTCATCAGCAAGCTCGACTCGCTGTTCATCGTTCCATCGGTCATCGAGGGTGCAGAATCCTCACCTGACATATCCGGCCTCATCGGACAGTATGCCCACGGCAATGAACCTAGTCATCATATCCTATACCTCTACACTATGGCAGGACAGCCATGGAAGGCGGCGGACAAGATCCGAGAGGTGCTCGGCACCCTCTATACCGCCGGATCTGACGGACTCGCCGGCAATGAAGATGTAGGTCAGATGTCCGCATGGTATATAATGTCGTCAATGGGATTCTACCAGGTGGAGCCCGGCTCTGGTCAATATTGGTTCGGATCTCCTCTTTTCGACAAGGTAAGCATCAACGTAGGCAAAACCAGAAGCACGGGCGAGAATAAGTACTTCACTATCCGTACCGAGAACAACAGCGACGAGAACCGCTACATCCAGAGCATCACCCTCAACGGCAAGGCATATACCAAGGGATACATTGAACACAAAGACATTACTTCCGGAGGCGAGCTCGTCATCAGGATGGGAGCGGAGCCGAAGGTATGGTACTGTGCAGAGGAACCTCTCGAGTATGAGGACCAGCGTCCGCTGCCTGAAGACCGCCTTTTCACATCTGCCGCCGTGGAAGCTGAAATCGCAAGAGTTGTCAGAATGCTTGAGAACCCGCGCCTGAAGTGGATGTTCGCAAACTGCTATCCCAACACTCTCGACACCACAGTCCATCCGGTCGAGAGCGAGGACGGACTTCCTGACACTTTCGTCTACACCGGCGACATCCCAGCGATGTGGCTGCGCGACTCCGGAGCGCAGGTATGGCCATATGTCAGATATATAAACGAAGATTCCGAACTCAGAAAGATGATTGCCGGCGTGATCCGCAGGCAGTTCAAATGCATATGCATAGACCCCTATGCAAATGCCTTCAATGTGGAGCCCATAGGCGCTGCCGACAAGACAGACTGGCCTGAGGCAGATCCATACGTCTTCGAGCGCAAGTGGGAGATCGACTCGCACTGCTACCCTATCCGCCTTGCATATGAATACTGGAAGAAGAGCGGCGACGAGACCATTTTCGATGCCGTCTGGCATGAAGCCATGGGCAAGATAGTGGCAACACTCAAGGAGCAGCAGCGCAAAGACGGACACGGAAGCTACCGCTTCCTGCGCGTTACAGACCGCCAGCTTGACACCAAGTGCGTCGTTGGCAAGGGCAATCCTGTGAATCCGGTCGGCCTCATAGCCTCGGCATTCCGCCCGTCGGACGACGCGACCACATTCGAGTTCCTCGTGCCGTCAAACTTCATGGCCGTGACATCGCTCCGCAAGGCCGCCGAGATCCTGCGCGAGGTGAACAATGACGCCGAGCTTGCACAGGAGTGCCTTGACCTTGCATCGGAGGTGGAGCAGGCGCTGAAGGAGCATGCAGTGTATGAGCATCCTGAATATGGAAAGATCTATGCCTATGAGGTGGACGGCTTCGGCAGCCAGTTCCTCATGGACGACGCCAATGTGCCGTCGCTTCTTGCAATGAGCTACCTGGGAGATGTTCCTGCAGACGACCCTATCTATCAGAATACCAGGAAGTTCGTATGGAGCGAAGCAAATCCTTATTTCCATCGCGGAACTGCAGGCGAAGGCATCGGCGGGCCGCACATCATGTCGGAAGTGGTATGGCCGATGAGCATCATGATGAAGGCATTCACATCTGACTCCGACGACGAGATACGCGAATGCATCTGCCAGCTTATGACCACCGATGCAGGTACGGGCTTCATGCACGAGTCCTTCCACAAGGACAACGCGGAAGTATTCACCCGCGAATGGTTCGCATGGCAGAACACCCTCTTCGGAGAACTCATCCTGAAGATCATCGATGACGGAAGATTACACGTATTGAACAATATAATATAGTGGACTGCAATCATCTGAATATCAACGCATTGACCATACCCACGTGCTCCCCTTTGACGGCACGTGGGTTGTAGCAGATCGTTGTATATCAATTGGTTACGCTCCACTAACAATATGATTCCACTATGATTAAACGACTTCTTATAGCAGCACTGGTGCTGGTTGGCTGCAGGCAGGAACCGGAGCTGGTGACAGAGCCGGCCGACTACGCCTCCACCCTCGTCGGAACGCTATCCGAGCATTCCTTCTCGACAGGGAACACCTACCCTGCCATCGCCCTTCCATGGGGAATGAACTTCTGGACCCCGGTCACAGGAAAGATGGGAGACGGATGGGCATATCGCTATGATGCTCATCACATCCGTGGTTTCAAGCAGACCCACCAGCCTTCGCCATGGATCAATGACTACGGTCAGTTTGCCATAATGCCTGTACGCGACGCGGAAAAGGTTGACCAGAATGCAAGGGCCAGCTGGTTCTCGCATCACAGCGAGACCGCCAGGCCATATTACTATCAGGTTTACCTCGCTGACCACGACATCAATGTCGAGATTGCCCCAACCGAAAGGGCGGCATCCCTCCTCTTCACTTTCCCGGAAAGCGAGACATCCGGCATCATCGTGGACGCGTATGACGAAGGCTCATACATAAAGGTGCTCCCGGAGAAGAACGCCATCATCGGCTATACCACAAAGAACAGCGGCGGTGTTCCGGAGAACTTCCGCAACTGGTTCGTAGTGAAGTTCGACAAGCCTGTCGAGGGCTATACCGTATACGACGGTCCATCGAAGGCCATTGAAGGTGCCTTGGAATCCGAAGGCGACCATGCACTCGCCGTTGTTACATTCAAGACTGCACGCTGGGAAAAGGTGAATGTCCAGACAGCATCCTCATTCATATCACTCGAACAGGCCTGGACCAACTTCAAGGAGCTTGAGGGCAAATGCTTTGCTGAAGTACGTGACGCAGCAAAGGCACGCTGGAACGACGTCCTCGGCCGCATCCAGGTCGGCGGCGGCACTGATGACCAGTACAGGACATTTTACTCATGCCTTTACAGGAGCGTGCTTTTCCCTCGCAAGTTCTATGAAATAAATGAAGACGGAGACATTGTCCATTACAGTCCGTACAACGGAGAAGTATGTGACGGATATCTCTATACAGACACCGGTTTCTGGGATACTTTCCGCGCCCTCTTCCCTCTCCTGAACCTTGTATACCCTTCGGTCAATGCCGAGATACAGCAGGGTCTGGCGAATATCGCGCGAGAGAACTGTTTCCTTCCTGAATGGGCCAGCCCCGGCCACCGGGACTGCATGGTCGGCAACAATTCTGCCTCGGTCGTTGCTGATGCCATAATAAGCGGAGTCACCCCCGAAAAGGACTGGCAGACTCTATACGACTGCCTGGTCTACGGCACAGAGCATGTCCATCCTGAAATCAGCTCTACAGGCCGACTCGGCCATGAATATTACAACACCCTCGGCTACATCCCATGCGACGTCGGCATCAATGAAAGCGTTGCACGCACATTGGAATATGCCTACAACGACTGGTGCATCCTGCAGATCGCGAAGAAGCTCGGTCGTCCGGCTGATGAAATCGAGAAATGGGAATCACGCTCGGACAACTGGAAGAATGTCTTCGATCCTTCGCACAAGCTGATGCGCGGACGCAATCTTGACGGCAGCTTCCAGGAGCCGTTCAGCCCGTACAAATGGGGAGGCGTGTTTACCGAAGGCAATGCATGGCACTACACATGGTCTGTCTTCCATGATGTCGAAGGCCTGATGGAGGCCATGGGAGGAAAAGAGGAATTCGTCCGGATGCTTGATTCGGTCTTCGTCGTCCCACCGATATATGACGACAGCTATTACGGCTACCGCATCCACGAGATCACTGAAATGCAGGTCGCGAATATGGGAAACTATGCCCATGGAAACCAGCCTGCGCAGCATATGATCTATCTGTACAACTGGGCTGGAGAGCATCATAAGACGGAAAAACGCGTACGGGAGGTCATGGAAAGACTGTACAAGGCCACTCCGGACGGATACTGCGGAGACGAGGACAACGGCCAGACTTCGGCATGGTATGTATTCTCAGCGTTGGGATTCTATCCCGTATGCCCTGCTTCCGGAGAATATGCAGAAGGAGCTCCGCTGTTCGAGAGATTTGTCATTCACCGGGATGACGGCAGCGTCATAACAGATTTTAAAAACATATCTTTGTAAAAGTATCATGAAGAGATTTTTCCTTTTACTGACATCAGCTACGCTCGCGGTCTGCGGATGCAAGGACATTCATGAACCCGAAGACGAGAAAAAAGCAGACATCACCCTTACCATAGGAAATGTCAGGAGCACTTCCGAGTCCATTACCCTCACCCTTTCCGCAAAGGGCGAGGACCTGGACATATATACCAGATGGGGTGTCACATACAGCGAAACGGCATACAAGACAATGGGAAGAGCCATAAGCGTGGATGGAACCCCTTCTGACGGAAGCCATGAAGTTACCGTTGACGGACTTCCGAGCGAGACTCAATACTATTTCTGGGGATGGGCATACGACAGGGAAGGGAACAGGATATGGACAAAAGACTCCACAAAGGTAAGCACAGCCGAAAAGCCGAAGCCGATGCCGGCGAAACTGTCCGGTACCGTCATCGGAAGCGTTTATTCTGTTGACTACTCTAACAGTCAGAAATCCACAACGGTCAACATCAAGACCAATGTCTTTGACGGTAACTATGACACTTACTTCGCTTCATACGACCGTTCAGGCACATGGGTAGGCCTTGATCTGGGAAAGAAGCATGTGATCACCAAAGTAGGATATTCGCCGCGCATCACACAGCCTGGCAGAGTGGAGCTGGCCATGATCGAGGGCGCGAACAAGCCGGACTTCAGCGACGCCATTCCTATACATATGATCAAACAGCCGGCTCCGGAGAGGCAGATGACCTATGAAGACACCTACTGTTCCAGAGGATTCAGATATGTCCGGTATGTTTCCCCTAACGACGTCAGGTGCAATCTTGCGGAGCTGGAATTTCATGGATATGCAGACGAGGGAGACGATTCAAGACTTTATCAGATAACGAATCTTCCGACAGTCATCATCAATACCGCCAATGCACAGGAAATCGTATCGAAGGAGAATGAGATTTCCAGCAATGTGTATATAATCTCCGAAAACGGTACCAACCTGCTTGCAACAAGCGAGACAGGCGTGCGAGGACGCGGAAACGCAAGCTGGGACCAGTTCCCAAAGAAGCCTTACAGGCTCAAGTTCGACAAGAAGCAGAGTCCGCTGGATGCCCCTGCTTCGGCAAAGAAATGGACCCTCATCAGCAATTACAGCGACAAGACCCTGATGAGGAACATCATAGCATTCAAGGTCAGCAGGCTGTTCGGAGCCGCATTCACTCCATACTGCCGTCCCGTCGACCTTGTAGTGAACGGTGAATACAGAGGATGCTATCAGCTCTGCGACCAGGTCGAGGCCGCAAAGGACAGGGTGCCTGCGAAGGACGGCTATCTCATTGAGATTGATGCATATGCATGGAAGGAGACCCATTGCTTCTGGTCATGGAAGGGAACACCTGTCACCATCAAGCATCCCGACGAGGAAGACTGCACCCAGGCTCAGAGAAGTCATATCGAGAATTTCTTCAATCAGATGGAATCGGCTGCCCACAGATCGGACTTTGCTGATCCGGACAATGGCTTAAGGAAATATCTCGATATCGAAAGTTTCCTCCGCAACCTTCTGATCGGCGATTTCTGCGGCAACACCGACCTTCTCTGGAGCGTGTACATGTACAAGGATGCCGAGGACGGAGTGCTATACACCGGCCCGACATGGGACCATGACCTTTCATTTGACAATGACTACAGGTCATATCCTATAAACGCAAACAATGATTTCATCTACATCACCGTGCCGTCTCCTGCAAGCGACGCAGTCCGGGAGATGACGGACAGGATAGTGAAGAAGGATCCGGAAGCAAGGAAGATGCTCGCTGAAATATGGGAGGAGGCATACGAAAAGGGAGGCCTCAAAGACCTCCCTGCATATGTTGACGAGACCGCCGCCCTGCTTCATGAATCTCAGGAACTGAACTTCAAGAGATGGAAGATCCTGGACTATAAGGTCCATATGAACTTCCAGGCTCTCGGCTCATACGACGCTGAAGTGCAGTTCATGAAGAACACGATCAAAGAGCGTCTGGTCAAGTTCGACGGTTACGTCGAGAACAACGATTAAAGTCCGCGTCCGCGAAGAAGCGCGCCAGAATCAGGATCTGCGCCACGGAAACGGCGGTAGAGATCCATAGGTTCGTCGCTGCCGCCCATCTCAAGGACATTGCGGCGGAATGACATCGCAGTCTCCTTGTCGAAGATTCCCTTCTGCATGAAGAGCTCGAATGCATCCTTGTCAAGCACCTCTGCCCAGAGGTAGCTGTAATAGCCTGCACTGTATCCGCCGCTGAAGATATGGGCGAAATATGTGCTGCGGTAGCGTGGGATGATCTCGTCGATGAGGCCCATCTCCTTGCATGCAGCTTCCTCGAATGCCATAGGGTCGAGTCCCTCGGCAGAGGTAAGCTCATGCCACTTCATATCAAGGATCGATGCCGCAGCAAGCTCGGTGGTCATGAAGCCCTGGTTGAAGTTTGCAGCAGCCTCGATCTTCGCTACGAGCGAATCCGGAATGACCTCGCCGGTCTCATAATGACGTGCATAGCCTGCAAGGACCTCCTTCTGGAACGCCCAGTTCTCCATGATCTGTGAAGGGAGTTCGACGAAGTCACGTGCCACTGATGTACCGCTCACGCTCTTGTATGTACACTGGCTCAAAAGTCCGTGAAGCGCATGTCCGAACTCATGGAAAAGAGTCTCCACCTGGTCGAGGGTAAGAAGCGAAGGCTTATCCTCTGTAGGCTTTGCGAAGTTTCCGACGTTCACGATGACAGGACGGATGTCTTCGCCGTCAAGAACCTCCTGGTTCACGAAGTTGGTCATCCATGCACCGCCTCTCTTTGTGCTGCGTGGGAAATAGTCGGTAAGGATCACTCCGATAAGGGAGCCGTCGGCGTCAGTGACCTTGAATCCCTCCACCTCCGGATGATACACCGGAATATCCTCAAGCTTCTCATACTGAAGGCCGAAGAGCTTTGTAGTAAGGTCGAACACGCCCTGACGTACATTCTCCATCTGGAAATACGGCTTTGTCTGCTCCTCGTCGAGGGCGTACTTTGCCTTGCGCACCTTCTCTGTGTAATATGCCCAGTCCCATGGCTCGATCACGCTGCCTTCAGGAAGAAGGCCTGCCTTGATGTCCTCGTCCATGACAAGCTGCATGTCAGCGATCTCCTCCTTTGCTTTCTCCACAGCCGGAGCCATGATGCTTGCAAGGAATGTATCCACAGTCTGCGGATCGCCTGCCATCTTGTCGGCAAGGATCATGGCTGCAGGAGTGTCATATCCAAGAAGGTTGGCCTTCTCGATGCGGAGAGCCATCATCTTCACGATAAGCTCCTTGTTGTCATACTCGTTGCCGTTGTTTCCGCGTGATGCATAAGCCTTGAACATCTTCTCACGGACAGCACGGTCCTCTGTCGCAGCCATAGCCTCGCCATATTCTGAAACCGAAACACCGAACTCCTCTGCAAATGCGTTGTTCTCGGCGAGGAGATTGTTTCCGAATGTGTTTCCGAGAGATGAAAGCTCCATGTTGATCTCACGCATACGTGCCTGCTCGGCCTCGCCAAGAGCGATACCGTTCTTCACAAACGCATCGTAGAGCTTCTTGAGGGTCATCTTCTGCTCCTGATTGAGACCGAGCTCATCGATCTGGCTGTAGAGAGCCTCAACCTTCTTGAAGAAATAAGGGTTCATGAAGATGTTGTCGCTGTGGACAGAGATGAGAGGGAGAGCCTCCTCGACGATCTTCTGAAGCGACTCGGTCGCATCGGACTCGGAGATGTTGAAAAGCACCATTGAGACACGGTCAAGGATGGCGCCAGAACGCTCATAAGCCTCGACTACATTCTCGAATGTAGGTGCATCAGGATTGGCGATGATAGCATCGATCTCGCCCTGCTGCTGACGGATACCTATCTCGATTGCAGGTATGTAATGTTTCTCCTGGATCTGGGTGAAGTCAGGAATTCCGTAAGGTGTGTCCCATCCTGTCAGGAAAGGATTGTTTGTGTTGCAGGATACCGCTGCCATGATGATTGATGTAATCAGTAGTATTTTTTTCATATTTCGGGTTGTTTGATTCTTATAAAGATCCTTCGCTTCGCTCAGGATGACAGAGACAAGTCAGGATGACAGGCTAGTACCAGTTTGTTCCGTCGGCCTTTCTGACGCCGTCAAGGTCGATGAGGGTGAACTGGGCTGCACCTTTGTACTCGGTAAGGATGCCGGTGAAAGATACGGTAGCCTTGCCGTCAAGCACATCCTGCGGGATCTCTGTGTCCGCGAAGCGCGCATATCCGCTCGAACGCACCTGCACATCGGTCTTGCCCATCCTGAAATACTGGCTCACCGAATATGCCATGGATCCGATGCCGGTAGTCCTGAGCAGCTCACCGACTGTTGTTCCGGCCGCCTCGACGCTGTCGAAATTGCCGGCAAGAAGGTATTCCTTCCATTTCTGCTCCGAACATGCCCATGTGGTCACTCCGTAATTGTCCGGACCTTCCTCATCGATGAAGATGCCGTTGTTGTTGTAGTCCTTCCTGTTTCCGTTAGGATCCACATATGCAAGGATGAAGATATGGTTGTCATACTTCAGGTCCTTGATTGTCACAAGACGGCCGAGATTGACCTCCTTGTGAAGGTCGGCTTCTGTGATCACGACAGGCTGTACAGGATCGTCATATTCGCCCTTGAACACATGCTGGTCAATGATGTATGCATGCTCGAGATAACCGGTCTCATACTCCCCTGTCGGGTCCTCATAGCCGATATTGATCATGCCGTTGTAGTCGCCGACTGTAAGGCCGGAGCAGTCTATATAGAGCCACTGTCCGAGCTTGTACTCGTTGTAAAGGCCGTTCTTTCCGATCTTTATCTCGATTCCGGCTGTCTCGTCCTGGATGTAAAGGCTCTTGTAAAGGTTGCCGACCTGGTCGGATGTGGTCACCTGGCCTTTGATCACGCAGTTCTTCTCCACCACATACGGCTTGTTGCCGTTCTCGGCATACATCGCCTTCACATCAGCGATGGATGTGAACTTTCCGAAGTCTGCGTCAGTATAGATGTACTGCTCCTGGGGATCAGGATATTTGCCTGTGAACACAGGCTGGAACTCCTCGCATCCTGCGAAGAGCGCCGCTGCAGCAATGATTAATGTATATACTCTCTTCATAATATTCATTTTAAGATCCTTCGCTACGCTCAGGATGACAAGCGCTAGAATCTGAAATAAAGGTTCAGCATGTAGTTGAAGCCCTGCATGTAGAAATACTTCGAATCGAACTTGTAGTATCTCTCCATGGTCTCGCTGTCGGCAAGACGGGTTCCTTCATATCCTCCGGTCCTCACGTTGCGGTTGTTGGTGATGTTCTGAAGGTTGAGAGAGAATCCGAAGTTGTACTTGCGGTCGATGTACCATGATTTTCCGATGCTCGCATTGAGCAGGAATGCAGGAGCGAAACATTCCTGACCTGTAAGGTCCTCCACCTCTACAGGAGTGATGTTCCAGTCCGGACCGGCCACGATCCAGTCTGTCCTGTAGAGAGGGTTCATGTCAAGATATGACTTCGCGAAATACTGCGCATGAAGTTCGAAGAACCAGTACGAGTTTGTCCTGTAGTTGAGTCCGAGGTCAGCTGCAAGCTGAGGAGTTGAAGGAACATAATGTTTCTGGTACCTTTCGACAACAGGATCTCCGTTAAGGTCTGTCTCATAGACGGTTTCGCCGTCCATTACTGTCTTCCTGTAGACAGGGCTGCTGGCCCAGTAAGGTACAGGCTGGTCATCGTATACAAGCTCGGCGCTGTTGTCGACCGTCATGGTCATGCGAGGAGTGGATGTATATATGTACTCACCCCAGCTGAGCGCTCCGGCAACAGAAAGGCCCTGCACAGGAAGCGGGATCTTGAAGCCCATCTCGAGACCGAGATGCCTCTGGTCGATTCCGTTCATTGCAAAGTTCACGAATGAGTTCTGCGAGTCATCATAGAAGCTCATCATGTCGGTCTGGTCAGCGATATTGGTCCAGAATCCTGTGATACGGAAGTTATAGCCGTTGTTGCTGTACTGATAGTTGAGATCGGCAGAGGCTGTCTTCACTGTAGTCAGGTTCGGAACCAGCGAGTTTCTTGTACGTGGAGAGATGAATGACTGCGCAAATGTAGGGGCATCATTGAAATAAGCTCCGTTTGCATAGATCCTGTGTCCACCCTCGAAATGATACTGAAGTCCGAGCTTCGCTGAATATGTAAGGAAGTCCGACACCTCCGAATTGCCTTTTGAGGTGATGGCCTTGCCTGTCTTTTCATCATATGTGGTAAGCACCTTGCCCTCATACATCATCTCGTTTCCATTCTCGTCGAGTCCTGCAAAGAGGCCCTTCCTCACGAGACCTTCCCTCCAGAACTTCGCATATCCCGCCTCCAATGCAAGGTTGGCCTTGAATCCTCCGAGATCGAGAGCGCCGTTTGCCCATACATTGGCATTGCGGACATGTGCATAATAGTCATATCCGTATTTGTCGCCTTCCTTAAGGGCCTTTGCCTCACCATGCTCAAGGAAATAATCAAGGTCGTTCTGCACCATTGTAGGAGACGAAGCGAAATCACGCTCCGCGAACTGGTCGATGTTCAGATAATAGTCACCGCCGAGAAGATCATCCATCTTCTTGTAATATTCCGTGCGGTTCCATTTATAGTTCACACCACCGGTAAGGGTGAAGATCTTTGACGCCATCCACTTGACGCTTGCGTTGAGATTGATGTCGTTCTGATCGACGCGACGCTCCTCGACCGCATATTTAGAGCGGCGGAGTCCGTCAGCATCGTAATTGTTCCAGTTGACGTTGTAGAGACGGTCCCAGTTCAGATGAGTGTATTCAGGGATATCGTTGATCCATGCATCCTTTGCCCATGCCGCCTTCTCGAAATTCAATCTTCCGTAGTCCTTGTTGTCCATCCAGTAGTAGCTTGGAAGATTGCG
Organism: Bacteroidales bacterium; assembly: GCA_017473705.1. Taxonomy (GTDB): domain Bacteria; phylum Bacteroidota; class Bacteroidia; order Bacteroidales; family UBA932; genus Cryptobacteroides. The sequence continues at coordinate 16,121 of JAFUJQ010000034.1, forward strand.
GTAATAGTCCGGACGCGGGTCAGCTGCGTCATACCAGTCCATTGCGGTATATCCGTTCTTTCCGGTACGCCAGAGCAATGTAGCGGAAGCCTCGAGATTGTCAGAAGGGGTCACGGTGTACTTCAGGATGGTCACAGGCTCGAATGTCTTGCGGACACGGGAGTTGCGGACCTTGCCGTTCTGATAACCCCAGTTGCTGTTGTACATATTGTCCCCCATAAGGTCATACACCTCCTGGGTAGATGCGTTCTGCGCGCCACGCTGGCCCGGAGCCGCAAAGGTCACAAGGCCGATGCGATGGATGTCTCCGAATTTCTTCTCGACACCTGCATAATATGCGAAGTTACGGTAGTAGACTCCTTTCACCCAGTCATTTCCACCGATACGTGCAGAAACGTTGAATGCATATGACCAACCGTTGTCAAGCTCGCCTGAAGCATATGTGGCCATAAGGCGGAGACGGTAAAGCGCGCTGTTGGTGAGGGCGCTGAAACGCCAGCCTGTGCGGACGCTTGAAGGCATCGCATGGATGTTCGTCACTCCGTTGTAACCGCCGTAGCCATAGTCAGACACCTCGTTTCCGATGGTGGTCTCCTTGCTCCTCATGGCCTCGTTGAGACCGCTCCAGAGGGAATATGGAGAATAGCCTGTGATGGCATCGTTCATCCTTATGCCGCTGAGGTACACGTCCTGGGATTCATTTGTATATCCTCTGTTCTTGAAACGGATGTTGCTGAAGCCGAAGCTGGCGATGTTGGTGAACGGATCGTTGCTGTCGAAAAGAATCGAAGGTGCATCCTCAAAGCCTGAATCGTCCATATCGAACTCCGCAAAGTTAGAATCATCCACTTCGGTGACAACCTGCTCCATGACCATACCTACGAAGATAAGGTCCTTCACATAGCCTTCGACGGTCACATTCACATTTGCATCCAGGAAGCCGGCAGCCTTGATGGTCATATCATACATACCATTCGGAAGCGCCTCGATAAGGAACTTTCCTTCGGCGTCAGACACGGCGGTAGCCACGGTCTCGCCTCCCTGGGAGAGTGTGATTGCGGCATCAGGAACCGGAGCCCTGCCGGCACGGTTCACGACCGTACCCTTCACGCCTCCCCAGTCGCTTTTCTGTGCGAAGAGGGACAGTGAGCAGAGCATCGCCGCAATGAATAGTAATGTTTTCTTCATCATTTGATTCTAGTTATGAAGATCCTTCACTTCGTTCAGGATGACAATAAACACTGTCATTCTGAGCGTCAGCGAAGAATCTTTTTTCTATTTAGTGATTACGATGTAAGTCGGATAGTGGTCGCTGTAGCCTCCGATGAAGGCTCCGTTAGAGAAAGTCCTGAACGGAGTACCCTTGTACAGGCCTTTCTGGTTGGTCAGGAATTTAGGATTATAGATACGTCCATAATAACCCTTCTTGTGAAGCTGACGAAGGCCGAAAGTGCCCTCCTGAGGGTTTGCAAGGGCATTGTTGACCAGAAGGAGGTCATAGATGCTCCATACTCCCTGATATGCCAGCGAGCCGAATCCTGCCTTGAGCATTGAAGTGAACGGAGAGAAGAAGTCCTTGTCAGTAACATCTTCCTTAAACTCCCTGCCGTGGAGATACTCGGCCATCGATGTGTCTGTAGGGTTGTCGTTCATGTCACCCATGCACACGATCTTGATTCCGGGGTATTTCTCCTGCATCATCATGGCGTGGTTGTACATGATCTCGCCGCCACGGTCGCGGAGCTGGTTACCGCCCTTCTTGCCGCCTGAACGCGATGGAAGATGGGCTACATAAATCGCGAAATGCTCGCCGTCGATGGTTCCATGCACCATGAGTATGTCACGGGTACGGAAATAGTCCCTTTCCTCCTGACTCTGGATCCAGTCTATCGAACTGCCCTCGAATGTGAACGGAACAGATTCGCTTTCAATGAATCTGAACACCTCAGGCTTATAGAGCAGAGCAACGTCCACTCCACGCCTGTCCGGTCCGTCATAATGCACGATCTGATAATTTGCCTCAGCGATCTGCGGTTCCATTACAAGATCCTCAAGCACAAGCCTGTTCTCGATCTCGGAAACACCGAGCAGAGCATGCCATGCACCGTTTTCCTCCTTCATGGACCTTATGACCTTGGCCATGTTCTGAAGTTTCTTCTGATACTTCGCTTCAGTCCATTTGTTCTTTCCTTCCGGAAGGAACTCCTCGTCATTCTTTGCCGGGTCATCGTATGTGTCGAACAGATTCTCAAGGTTGTAGAATCCGATGACATAGTTCTTTTCGCCCGTCTGGGCCTGCGCGCCTGTGCTCAGAAGCAGCAGGGCAGCAAATATGATTGCTATTCTTTTCATAATTTTTCCTTACCACCACACTGAAGAACTGGCCGGATCAGCCGCCTCAAGCTTTGCAGCCTGCTCCTCGCCGATCTTAGCTGGAAGATTCACGAAGAAATCTATTCCTGTGATCTCCTCAAGCTCGTCTATAGACATTGAATGTGACTTGCCAAGAGACTCTGAATAATTTCTATGTTCCAGATAGAAGGCAGCCGCATTCCATGTGCCGAGTGTCGAAGACTTGCTGTATTTGAGAACTGCCTTGAAATATGCATCCGGAACAGTCAAGCTTTTTCCATACGAATCCTTCTCCTTCTTGCTGGAAGCGCTCACTGTGACTCCTGTGACCACGTAGGTAGTATCTGAAGTATTGGCCCATCCACGCACCATACCCTCAAGTTCCTGCCAGATGCCTTCGTTATGTGCATTAAGCTGTGGCGTCATGTTGGTTCCATAGAAAGTCTGCGCATTCGCATCATCGCAGCACTGACGGTCAGCCGACGGTATCTGATGTCCTCTTGCATAGTCTCCACCATAACCGCCAAAAGGTGCTGCCGAGTCATCACCAAGGAGAGGATCCAAAGCCCATGCATTCGTTCTTCCGGCACTTCCGTTTGTATAAAGTTTGCACAGCGGATATGCCACCCAGAGCGCCACACGGTCCTTCTGACTCCATCCAAATGAATAATTGCGGTACTCCTTGCCGTTCATTTCGAAGCTGTGGCTGTAATAGCCAAGTTCAGGATTGTCCATAGCAGGAAGTTCCAGCCAAGACACCTTGGTCAGGTCCGTATCAGGCTGCGGAACCGGATCCGGTTCCGGCTCTGGCTGCTGGCCCGATCCTGCCTGCTCAACCATGCATGATGTCCACCTGCTGCCATTGTCGAGAACGATCTTGAGCCTGCGGCTGTCCTCTGAGTCATTGACCTGATATGAAAGGATCACATTGCTCATGTTGCCCTTTCCGGAATCGATGTTCAGGCTCGCCCAGTCTATGTCAGAGTCGTCTTCAGCATCCATCAGGATCAGAGTCCACGAAGTATTGCACCTGACATTCACGAACATCTGTCCCTTGCCCGAAGCCACGGAAGGAGTCTTCACGGACACCTCAAGTACATCCTGCTCCTCTACCGGTTTCCCGCATGAAGACACAACCAAGGTGCAGAAGGCCATTACGACCGCTGCAACCTTGGATATTGTAGTAAATTTCATCTATTATTACTCAATAATTGCCTTAAGTCCGATGAAGAGCACGCGACCATTGGCCGGGTCAAGCGTCTCCACCTTTACATCTGTAGCGCCTGAAGGAAGCTCCACTTCAAAGTAGTCAGACTCTGTGACTGTGATAGAGGCATAAGGAGGATTACCTGTTGCTCCTGTATTTGCTGCCGGAGTGATTGTGGTAACCTCTGTTCCATCAACAGAGAACTTCACCTGGGCTGTCTTGCCTTTCCACGCAACGCAGTAGAATCCGAGTTTCTTTGTGCCGGCTGCCACATGAAGAGTTGCATCACCGACAAGGGAGCCTGTACCGAGCTTGAGAATATTGGATACTGAAACACCATTGACTGTTCCGGTCTGAGCATTGTTTCCTGAAGTGTTGTCATATGCTTTCTCACCAAGAGTCCAGGTGACGCCCTGAGGCTCATATTCTCCAGCCTCACCTGCAGGAGGAGTGACAACCTCACCACCCTCACCTGGAACATGGCTGATATAGTATGCAGGAACCTTGTTTCCGCCTCCCTGCGGCTCACCGTTGTAGGAACCCCTGAGGGTACCGAGGGTCACTGTGTCGCCTACCTTGAGGCCGATGCTGTTGAATGACTTGTCATTATATCCAACCCAGCCGTTTGTAAGGCCATAGATATAGACTTCGCCTGTGCCGTCATTGATATGAAGGTTTCCATATGCGTTTCCTGAAACGATGGATGTGATCTCGCCGGTGAGTTCATACCATGTGTCAGAACTTTCCGGAGCCGCGAGGAAGTCTGCAACGGTAGCCTTGATAAGAGACTCCGGCTTTTCGCTCTCGTTTCCTCCTGTCGAACCGCTTCCGTCAGCCTTGAAGCTTACGATGTATGCATCCACGACCTCATGCTGGGACTTCTGCTCATAGTAGAGGTACTTTCCGTAGATTGTGATCGTTCCGCCGTTTGAGATCTTGTCAGTCCATTCGGCCTTGCTTGCATCAAGAACCGAATACACATAGATCTCTCCTGTAGCATCAGTAAGGTCGAAACTGCAGTATGTCGGATTGAAGCCGGAAACCTTTCCAGTAAGTTCATAGTAGTTTGAATTGTCCGCTGCAGCGATGAACTCCTCAACGGTCTTCTTGCCCTTTGATTCCGGTGCAGTTGTCGAGCCGCCACCTGTGCTGCCGCCAGCTGTGAAATCCATCTCCACGCCCTTTGAGAAATCAACTGTCGCACCGCCATCAGAGATGACAAGCTTGAAGTCATCCATACGGTATGAGCTAGCCACGTCAACCTTTACGCAGATAGAAAGATTCTCTGTGCCGGCAGGAACCGAGAAGTCAGCAGTAGCGATGTTCCAGCGGCCTTCTGTGCCTTCGCCCGCAAATGTGTAATCTGTGATCTCCACCCACTTTGCAGCATCGTTGCTGACAAAGATATGATACTCGGACTTTGTAAACACGCTTCCATAGTCCTGTGAGTACTTCTCTGTACCGAATGTAAGAGTGAAATCGGTAGCACCGCCAAGAGCGATGTTCTTTGTCGCGAGATATGCCGACTTTCCGAAGAACATGTTGTTCTTGCCTGATCCCGGATAGTCAGAATAGTTGCTGTCTGATGTGGAGTTAGCACGGGCAGACATTCCGCTGTATGAATATTCCACATTCGCAGCGCCTGTTCCAGTCTCATTCATCCAGCCGTCGAACTGATCGAGATATGGCCAGCTTGATCCTGAACCATAGGTTTTTTCAGCCTCGACCTTGTCATAGTCATTGTAATATACCACAAGAGCCTCAGCCGATCCGCCAGGTCCTGCCTGCGATACGGTCAGGTACTTGCTCTTCATGCCGATCGTGAACTTGAGGTCAACCTCACGGTCCATGCCGGAGTTCTCAAGAACAGTCACCGTAACTGCCTGGTCATCAGCTGATGCCGAGCCTGATTCAGGGTTTACGACCACCCAGTCCGCATTGGTCTCGACCATCCAGTCACGGGTCGCATTCAATGTCAAGGTCTGGTTTCCGCCAGCCTCGTCAAAGGTCATCTCAGTCATGCTGAGGGTAAGGTTTGGAGTTCCCAGATTCTGCTCCTCCTGCTCGCAGGCAGCAAAAATCGCCATGGAAGCAATGACTCCAAAGATAAATCTTCTCAATTCCATAATGAAATTCATATAAATTGTTAATGCCTAATGTCTTAAGGACAGTTCCCTTGAACTTACAAAAATAATGAATTTTCCGTTATGTACAATGAGACACTTTCCCAAAGGGCATAAAAAAAGAGGCCGTCGAAACGGCCTCCCTATAACATGCCATATAGGATTACTTATAGCTTACCTTGGTAATTACAGCTCCATATCCCTGAATGACCATGCCCTTTCCTGCGTTGATTGCAGCGATATCATCGTCATTGAGAGCCAGAACATATTCTGTCTTGTCAGGATCAAGCATTACGCAATCGTATTCATTGACATCAACAGGACTTGTCATAACATTCCAGCCCCAGCTTTCATCGATATAACAGAACTTGAACTGATAGTAGTCGTATCCTGCAGCTTCATACTCCACATAGATTGTCACACCGCTTTCCAGCAATGGCATGTTCTGGATCTGAAGAGCAGATGACCAGTCTGAAAGCAATTCACAGCGTCCTTCCCAGATGAGCTTAGGGCCATCTCCCACCTCGATATCAGATGTGAAGTACACCTTCTTGATGATAGCGGCATAACCCTGAACTACCATGCCTCTTCCAGAATTGATTGCAGCAATATCATCAGCATTAAGAGCAAATGAATACTCGGTAGCCGAAGGATCCAGGACTACACAGCCATCTGTTGCCCCTGGAGGGCTGGTCAGGGCATTCCAGTTCCAATCCTGGCTGATATAACAGAACTTGAACTGATAGTAGTCATAACCTGCCGGTGCCTCATAGACAACATGGATTCTTGCATCTTCCGGAAGACGAGGAACTGATGTGATCTGAAGTCCCTGGCTCCAGTCTGAACCGAGATCGAAAGGCTCACCTTCCCAGATCGTCTCTTTCACTGCAGGATCTGACGGATCTTCTGGTGCAGGAGTATCGCCTGGCTTGAGGCCGGCATTCATCACCCATACCTTTGCATTTGCCTTATCGAAGTATACGTCATATGCACCTTCTGCCGCAACTACAGGGATGTTTTCACCGCCTGCAACCACTGCGATCTCAACATTTGCCGACTGAGCGGCTGTGCCTGAAGCGACACCGTAGCCATTCCATGTGCCGGTCTCGACGATCTTGAATTCGATCTGGTCTGCACCGTCATACAAGGTCTTCGCTGTAACGAATGGAATGTTCTTTCCTACATAGTAATCACCTTCGAGAGTCATGAGACCTTCCGGTGCAGCATTGTTCCAGTTGATGCCGTCGAGAGTACCTACTACGGTATATGTTGTTTCTGTCACAGGTGGAGCTGGGGTCTCGTCACCAGGCTTGTAGCCAGGAGTCATTACCCATACCTCCTTCTTGTCAGGACTGAAGTATACATCATATGTGCCTGCGCCGCCGATATAGATGTTCTCGTTGTCGCCTGCGTCAGGATTTGCCTCAATGTACTCAGTACATGTAGATACAGCGATAGCCTCATTGATCCTGCATGCCTGATCCTTTGCTGCACGACCCCACTTCACGTCGTTAGACCAGCTGTTGTTGCCTCTCACCTTGAAGTTCACCTCGGTGAACACAATGTTCCTGGCCACGAACCACTCGCCTTCAGGATTCATCACAGGGTCTGCTGAAGCTCCCCACGAATTGCCTTCGATGGCACCGCAGACGCCCCATGTCACAGCTATATCCACATGCTCAACTGCCTCTGAAGGAAGCTTGCCAGGAGACATGAAATAGAATTTGTCAAGCGCTTCGGTAAGGTATACGTCATACGCGCCACCCTCTGTAAGAGAGATGTCGTTGTTGCCGACCTCGCCGATCTCGTTTGGAGCGATAAGGCCATGGAGACCCTTCACATTGCCTTCCCACTTGTTGTTCTTGGTGAAGTGCATACCCTTCTGGGCTGTGATGCCGACTCCAGTCGCCACATAGTAGCCTTCCTTAAGAGTGAGGACCACACCGTTTGCATCGACATCCCAGCCTCCTACGGCCTCACCTACGAGGATATATGTCTCCTCTGTCGGCTCTGGTTCTGGCTCCGGTTCTGGCTCCGGTTCAGTTCCTGTAGCGCCTGTCTGCGAAACAGACACAGTCTTGGTAAGCTCACCTGCCTTGACAGTGATCTTGGCTGTCCTTGGCTCCTCTGAAGTATTGTCTTCAGCAGTGACCTTGACAGAAACAGCCTTGTCGGAAGCCTTGCCGCTTGCAGGGTCAACAGACACCCAGTCAGCGTCAGCCGATGCCGTCCAGTCCTTGTTTGATGTCACATTGAATGAAGCCTCGCCTGCTGTGGCCGCAAGAGATACGGCACTCTTGTCAACATCGAGCTTCGGCGTCTCAACCACCTCTTCAGGCTTACACGCCACGGTTGCCGCTACCGCGAACAATCCGATCAACAAATGTTTGATTTTCATAATAGTGTTATTTGTTATTAGCAATGATCCTACGATCTTGACAAATTTAGCAATATATTTTTATAATGGATAACACCAGGAATAAAAAACGAGGGTGACTAAAAAGTCTTATTGACTGATTAGTCACCTTCTTTTGTATTTATATTTTACCTGAGGGATAGTGGTGATTGCGGAGGACTCCGTTCGCTTCGCTCACTCCGGCCCCTCCCAACGTATCCTGCGTGGTCTTACGACCACTTGTCTCCGTCGGGCCCCTCCCCCTGCCCGTGTCCGGGGGTGGACACGCCTCCGCAATCACCACTATCCATCCTCTTGAAATCATAGCATAAAAATATAGCTATTCTTTTGATTGCCAAAGGAATAGCTATTGTTAATGTCAGAAAGTTTCGTTATATTTGAAGTGCGATTAAAAATAAAAACATAAACTCCATCTGACATGGCAAAGGTAGTGTATAAATCTTACAATCAGAACGATTCTCATCTTTTTCCTTACTGTATCGGTGACTTTATCCCCGAAAATGATCCCGTGCGCGTACTAGACGCCATAGTTGAGCATCTGGACATCAGCGCAATAGAGGCGACATATAAAGGAGGCGGTGCAAGCAGCTTTGCTCCTCGCATGCTATTGAAGGTGGTTCTTTACGCATATCTGCAGAACGTATATTCGGGTCGCAAGATGGAGAAGCTTCTCAAGCGCGATGTCAACTTCATGTGGCTGAGTGGAATGCAGCGCCCAGACTACAATACGATCAACCTGTTCAGAAAGAATCGCTTGGCGGATGTGATGGATGACATCTTCACTCAGGTCGTCCAGATGCTGGTTGACGCCAAGTTCATAAGCCTTGAGGTTCAGTATATTGACGGGACTAAGATCGAGGCCAATGCCAACAAGTATACGTTTGTCTGGAAGAAGGCTACAAAGACGAATCAGGGGAAACTCGATCTGAAAGTGAAATCCATCTTGCGTGAAGCAGAGAGGATCCTCGACATGGAGATTGCCGAGGAGTCAGATATCGTGATGACAGCCGAGGAGATGCAGAAGCGTACGGATGACATCCTTGCACATATGGATGAGAAGGGTATCAGTGACAAGAAGTTACGCAGGGCGGTGGCCAAGGTAAAGGAGGAATCTGTCCCGAAGATGAAGGAATATGAGGAGAAGCTTGAGATTGTTGGAGAACGCGGCAGCTACAGTAAGACTGATCCTGATGCTACGTTCATGAGGATGAAGGAGGATGCAATGAATAATGGTCAGACAAAGCCTGGATACAACGTTCAGATTGCCACTGAGAACCAGTTCATCACAAACTATGGCCTATATTGGAGGCCGACAGATCAGGGGACACTGATACCGTTCCTGGACTCTTTTGCTAACAGATATGGCCATCAAAGTTCTACTGTTTGCGCCGACTCCGGCTATGGAAGCGAAATGAACTACGAGTATATGTTGGCCAATCAGATCAATCCTTATGTAAAATACAATATGTTCCACGCTGAAGACAAGCGGAAGAGGAAAAACAGTCCGTTCCTTGTGGAAAATATGTTCTATAATAAGGAGCACAACTTCTATGTCTGTCCAAGAGGTCAGCATCTGGACTTCGTGAAGGAAGTCAGGGAGAAGTCAGATCTGGGATATGAATCTACCAAGAGCGTATATCGTGCAAAAGACTGCTCTCATTGCCCTCTGAGGGGGATGTGTTATAAAGGCAAGGCTGACCGGAGGACCATTGAAGTCAATCACAGGAACAATGAGCTTCGTTCCATGGCCAAGGAACTTCTGACAAGCAAGGAAGGGCTCAGACATAGAAGCCAAAGACCGATTGAGCCAGAAGCTGTGTTTGGTCAGATCAAGTACGATAATGGCTTCAAGAGGTTCCGTTACAGAGGCAGAAGGCTTGTGAAAGCTGAGTTTGCAACCATAGCCGTTGCACATAACATCAGAAAAATGATCTCTAATGGATATGATGCCGTTATAGAGCTGAGGTAAGGTAAGTTTGGCCGGCGTGGCCACCCTCGGCCGCGTTAGAGATTGTGAGCGATCAGCGAACATCCGGTGGATGTTCGCAGCGAGCAGCCGCGACGAAGTCGTGGGAGGGATGGAGTAGGAACTCGTTCCGACGGAACCGGACCAAACTTACCTTACCTCAGCTCCTACACACTAATATATACGAAAAGAGGATGACTAACACTTATTAGTCACCCTC
>JAFUJQ010000098.1 GCA_017473705.1 Bacteroidales bacterium
AAGTATGGCCAGGCTTGAGTTTTTAGTGATTCATTGTACTGCCACCCCTCCGGGGCGTGAAGTATCGGCGGATGACATCCGCAGGTGGCATACCGCCCCGGTTTCAAAGGGAGGCAGAGGATGGAAACAGGTCGGGTACACGGACATCATCCATCTGGACGGATCGGTGGAAAGGTTAGTGGACAACAATGAGGACAACAACGTGGATCCTTGGGAGGTGACCAATGGTGCGAAAGGCTACAATTCCATATCAAGGCATATCGTATATGTCGGTGGTGTGGCAAAGGACGGCAAGACACCGAAGGACACGAGGACGGATCAACAGAAGGAGGCTCTGAAAGCCTATGTTCTCGACTTCCATCGCAGACATCCATCAGTCAGGATAGTGGGGCACAATGCACTTGCAGCCAAGGATTGCCCTTCGTTTGATGTCCCGGCCTTTCTCAAGCAGATAGGTGTTTAACAGATTAGATCAGTAAGACAATGGACTTCCTATTAAACTTTCTGACGTTTGCGCTTCCGGGCGGTTTTCTCGGCTCTGTGGTCACTTGGTTCGCTTCACGCAGACAGCGTAACAATGACTTCCTCGCTGAGTTGCAGAAGTCCATTGACCTGCTGACCGAGAAGTACACCAAGGTTCTTGAAGAGAACATCATCCTCAAGGCGGACAATGCAAAGCTCTTGGCGAACCAGGCCGTAATGGAGCAGAAGATCGACACCCTTACAAGGACAGTCGAAGAGTTAAAAAACCAATTAAAACCAAATACAAATGACAAACAGAATAAGAGGCGTACCACTCCTGCTGCTTGCATTCAGCCTCCTGCTGATCTCGTGCGGACCGAGCAGGAAGGTGACAGAAAGCGCAGAGGCAAACGCAACGCAGGTAACGGCACAGGTGGCCGTACAGGAAGAGTATCACGACTCAACCGCTCTGGAGTTCCAGGCGAAGACGGTACTTCAGGAGACAGTGGATTCGATGGTCTTCCACAAGGTGGAGGCGGAGGTGATACCTCAGGACTCGGCACAGACCCTGATACCGACACAGAGCATCGCTGACCTGCCTGACGGGGCAAAGTTCAGTTCCCAGTCCGGGCGTGCATCGGTAGAATTGACTAAACAGGGTGATAATGTGATTGTCTCTGCCCGATGTGATAGTGTGGCGAGAAAGTGCGAATACTATGAACGGGTGGTCTTCCGACAACGGAATGAGATCGATTCCCTTCAAAATGCACTCAATTCCTATGATAATACCGTTCAGAACTGGATAGACAGACAGACGGAGAATAATCAGACCGAGGTTCTGACTGCTGTCTCAGAGACGGAGAAACCGCCCTCCGGGCGATTCTGGAAAGGACTTCTTTTGGGGCTTGTTACAGGCATAGGAGGCTTTTACCTGGTCGATAAGACCACAATCATAAGTAAGATTACTTCACTCATAAAAACAATTGTGTAATGGAACATGTATATGGATTAGATGCCCTCGTTTTCGGAGGCAAGGAAATCGGAGACATCAGTAATGACTCCATCGACTGGGGAGGTGATGAGCCATCCACAGTCAAGGTCTGGGCAGCGCAGAAGAGGGCTGCTCCTGTCACCGAGATCATTGACAACCCGGGAACCGATGTGCTGGAATTCGACCTTATCCAGTTGAAGCCGGAGAACCTTGCTCAGGTGATGGGCGGTACCGCTTCAGAGGATGGCAAGAAGTGGGATGCTCCTGCAAAGAAGATCTTCCTCGAGGATTCAGTAACAGTCAGGTCTGCTGATGGTACCGAGGTTGCCATTAAGAAGGTCAAGCTGATTGCTTACCCGAGAGGTAAGTTCGGCTACTCGGACGTATTCAAGATCCACTGCAAGATGACTATACTCGCTCCGGAGGATGGAAGCTCTCCTTATTCAATGGGCGATGCTGAGGCTGAACTTGTAGGCTAACTGTTATGATCAAGAATCGTAATGTGCAGATCGAGGCAGCGGATGCCCTGCTGGATGTAGGAATCTCGCTGCCTTTTTTCAAGATACCGTTCATTAAAAAGACTGTCCGGCTGACGATGCGTCGTCCTTGCCTCGGTACCCAGATCAGGATTACAAAACTTTATCTTGAGATGGGAGTATCCTATGAGGATATGGAGGAGTTTACGACAGTGGATGAGGAACTGACATTCATTGCCAAGCACGGGGTCACGGTATCAAGGATGTTGGCTTTGGCGGTATGCCGGGGTGCTGTTTCAGGATGGCTGTTCTCAAGACCGCTGGCGTTCCTGATGCGATGCCTGTGTGATGACAGGTTCCTGTTTGCGTCTTCGATGCAGTTACTTTCGCTGCTCAAGACAAAGTCTTTTTCGATTATTATCAACTCAGCCGAAATGATGAATCCGATGAAGCTGAGTCTGAGCCAAAAAAGAAAGGGGAGTTAAAGACCGTATATGAGGGTTCCCATAGCCCCTTCGGCATAGTATGGCAGATTGCTGCTGCCACCGGATGGAGTGTTCATTACATCCTTTGGGGTGTGAATTACATAGCATTGAGGCTGATGCTTGCGGATGCTCCACGATATGTAAAGAAAAACGGAAACAAGGGCGGTAGCCGGAGAAAAGGAGGCACACTGTCGGGTTATTTCCAATCAAAGTTGAAACAACAGAACAAACAATAATATACGATGAAGCCTGTAGAGATAGAATTCCTTATGAGGAACAAGACCAAATCCGGTTTTGCAGAAGTCCGTTCCGATGCC
>JAFUJQ010000099.1 GCA_017473705.1 Bacteroidales bacterium
AATGTGAGGAATCTACCGAGTTTTTCACAAATTTGCCTCCTGAGAATCGAGTATTTCAGAAGAAACTCAAATTCATCAGGAGGCATTCAAATATTCGATTCTCAGAGGGTTATATTTTGAGACTCTTTTTCAGCGGTCTCCTAAAGGGTAGCACGTGGTTTGCGTAAACCGCTGCTGGTCAGGCCGTTGCCCGCCAGCGATTCCCGTCATGCCCGGCTCCGACCGGGTATCACTCCTTCTTCAGCGCCTCTGCCGGGTTGGTGCGGGCGGCGCGGAGGGTCTGCCAGAGGACGGCCAGGAGGGAGATTGCGAAGGAGAGGGCAGTGGCGAGAGCCACGTACCAGCCCCAGCCCGGAATGGTCGCCAGATCGAACCAGGACTGCTCCATCACCAGCCATACCGTAACAGGTACTGCCACGATATTGGCAATCAAAGTGACCTTCAGGAATGACCAGAGAGTGCGTCGTGTCTCCGAGTCGATTGTTCCTCCGAACACTTTCCTTACCGCTGTCTCGTGGGTATTCTCGTCTGCATAGTAGATGCTCATTCCAATCAGTCCAAGAATGGCGATAAGTACAATCATCAGAGCAATCCCTGTGACCACATTCTTGATGAATTCTATCTTCTGGAGGTCGCGTTCAAGTATCTCGTCAAGGTACATTGATTCACGACCTATATGTCTGGGATCCACAACCCTGCATCCGCTTATCTTCTCGTATGCTTGAGCAATCACCTGACGCGCCGTTTCATGGTCTCCGTTTGTCCGGATTATGTAGGCGAGGTTGTAGTCATTCACATACTCCTTAGGGAATATGTATACATATCCAGCCGACTTCTTTTTACTCAACGTCGGCACTCCGCTCGCCGGATAATCATCAATGACTCCCAATACTTTGAATTCGCTATCTGTATCACTGAATTCTTTCTGCAGAAATTCACTCTTATCTACAAGTTCCTTGAATGACTCAGTCATCCAGATACCGAACGGTGCGTCGCTATACTTATCCTTGATGTTGAATCCATATATGTCAAAGGCATCCTTCGTACAATAGATTTCATGAGCCACCGACGTCTGATTGCCATTTTCATCCAGAGCCAATTCATGATGATAGCCACTGAATACGGTGCCGTTTGTGTAATCGACGGCCTCGATTTCAGGATGTGTCAGAAGTTCGTTCTGCAATGCGTCATAATGGGTGAAACAGTTTGACTCAGGCTCAAGCCTGTCACTTGGCAGCAGATAGAACAGATCCTTATGGTCAGATCCGCTGTCGATATTGATCAGGTTGTTGTATCCTACCTGAAGTATGATGCTGAAGGTTATGAAGGCTGTCGCCAGAACGGTCTGAATGCAGATGAAGACTTTATTCAATATGGTCTTTCTGTTGAAACGGAATGTACCTTTGGTTACATCCAGGGCGCTGAAACGTGAAACATAATAGGCCGGAATGAATCCGGACAGGGCGGATGTGATCAGCAGGATCGTGAGCACTGCAATTACCGTCAATGGCTCAAACGATATGCTGAACCTGCTGCCAAGTCCGTCATATCCTTGAAGAATGTTGTTTATGCCCGGAAGTGCAGCCACAGCGATGCAGATTCCTAAGATCGTACAGAACACGGTTATGACAAAAGCCTCTTTGAAATACTGAATATAAGTGGCGATCTTCTGTGAACCGAGCAGATTCTTTGTTGCAGCTTCCTTCGCCCTCTTTCCTGCCAAAGCAACATTGAGGCTGACATAGTTCATCAATGCCATGATCAGGAGAAGCACGACAAGGATGACGATGATATTGATGGTGAATTTCGTGTTTACCGTAAAGTACTCATTGGCTCCATCATAGGTGATTTCATCATATCTTACCAGACGGCAATGTTCATCAGCGAGACGATTCTTGATTGTACCTACAAAACTATCACGATAGCGTTCAGACCACTCTGCACTTTGGTAGGAAACAACTTCATCTATATACCTGTTGCCAAAGTCATTATAATGTCTTACAGTCAGACTCGAGATCTTTCTTTCAGCTTCATCGTCATCGACTCCATCCTTGAGCTTGACCATCGTGACCATGCCTGAAAGCATTTCCTGAAATGGAAGTGAAGGATTTTTCTCGCCGCGGGCCGACATTGCCATTATCATGTCGTTATACTTGATGAGACCATCACCGAAGTCCTTATAGATTGCTGTAATAAGATAATCCTTCTCCAACAATGTGACGCTCTTGCCGATTGCATCTCCTTCAGGGAAATAGGTGTTGGCGAACGTCTCTGAAACACCGACCTCCGAGGGTGTCTTCAGGAAACCGGCATCGCCTGCGATGAAATCCTGCGGGAAGAAATCAAAGAAATTCTCCTCGCACCAGTTTATCTTCACGCAATCCGCATTCTTGAGAGTGAAATGTCCCGGATACAGGAGCACGGTGCTGGTACTTTCGATTTCGGGAATGTTGTCAGCCAGATGTTCTCCAAGGGCCCATGTCGTATGGAATGAATCCTGATAGCACACAGCATAGATATCCTCATACTCAGGGTTCTCATGTCCCATCTTCACAATATTCACCAGCCAGCTGGCAAGTATTATCACAAATGCGAGCGACACGCTCAGACCAACCACCTGTATGGCAGTGTACCTCTTGTTTCTGCTTAAGAATCTCAGATAACTTTTCATTTTTCTATAATATAAAGCTGAAAAGGGGAATGGAAATCATATAACCCAATTATGATGCGTATCTTGTTTCCAACTAACAAACCCATTCCCCGATTCAGCGGGAGAATTCATATCATTTATTCTTTCTTCAGCGCTTCGGCCGGATCAGCATTTGCGCTGCTCCAGTATTGGAAGCCTGCAACAGCAATTGTCAGCGTCATAATCAAGACAAATGTCAAAATGAATATCCAGGCTGACATGCCGGTATACTCCACAAAATTCTCGAGCCATCTGCTGACTGCGTAATATGCTGCCGGAACTGCTATGGCATATGAGACAATACCTATCATCGCATATCTCTTCAGTCCGTCAAGCACAAGACCTGCGGTTTCTGCTCCATATACCTTTTTCACAGCCAGGTCGCGTCTTCTGTACTGGACGTCAAGAAGTACCTGTCCGAAGACTCCGATCAGCGAGAGAGCAGCGGCAAGGAGAGAGAAGATCGAGATGATCTTGCCCTGTTTTATCTCGGACTCGTAAACCCTTTCCATCACGTCATCGTAAAACTCTACCTCAAAGAGATATGACGGATCCATTTCAGCCAGTATGGCATTGATCTTTTCGGTCATATCGGTCTTGTCATACCCATCCTGGAGCCTGATGTATGTGTATCCAAGTGTTGCAAAGTCCTTTGGAACATAGATATAACAAATCGGGAGACCGCTGAAAAAGAGTCTCAAAATATAACCCTCTGAGAATCGAATATTTGAATGCCTCCTGATGAATTTGAGTTTCTTCTGAAATACTCGATTCTCAGGAGGCAAATTTGTGAAAAACTCGGTAGATTCCTCACAT
>JAFUJQ010000035.1 GCA_017473705.1 Bacteroidales bacterium
AGCCGCTCAGTGAGTTCAAAATGTTTTCTCATCAGGGCGACTTGCCAACGGGTGCGGTCGGCCAGATTCCCCTCCTCGCGGTGGTTGGCCACAAGGAGTTTGGCAATGATGTAGCACTGCACTACGCCAATGACTGTCAGAATGAAATAGATGATGGCCATACTGATTTGATTAACTCTTAACTCTTAATTCTTAATTCTTAACTCTTCTGTGAGACGGTCGATAGCGCGCTCCTCCTCGGCGATGATTTCGTCGCGCCGACGCAACAGCCGTCGTCGCCGCCTGATCTGCCAGAGCAGCACGACGGCCATGAGCGAGAGCAGCAACACGATGACGGTTGCCAGGAGCAGGAAGGTGTTGTCGTCTTTATACATAACGGGTGCTCATTTTTGCCTGCAAAAGTACTGCTTTACGCGCATACACGCAATAGCAAGCAAAAATGAGCAACCCGTTTTGCAAAAATGAGCAAGTGGAAGTTACGAGTGGAGCTGGTTGCGGAACTCGGTTGGCGTCAGTTCGTACTTCGCCTTGAAGTCGTGGTTGAAGGTGGTGATGCGTGAGAAGCCGGAGGCGGCTGCGATGTCGGCAATGGTCATGGTGGAGTCGCGCAGCAGTCGGCAGGCATGCCTCAGGCGGCACTCGCGGATGAAGTCGGGCAGCGACTTGTAGGGGCTGCCCTGGGTGAAGGCTGTGCCGATGAGGCGGCTGCTGATGCCGAGATGGCGGGCAGCGGCCTCGCGGTCGAAGAGCGGCTGGAGGTAGAGTTGCTCGCTGATGATGGCCTGACTGACACGCAGGAAGAGTAGTTCATTGTCCGTCGACTCGGAGATACCGGCTTCTGACGGTCCGTCGGATTCGCCTTCGGGCATATCGACGGGCTTCTCAGGCTCTTCCTTGGGCAGTGCCTCGGAAATCTGCTGCGCAATGACGCGGTTTTTCCGCTTGACAATGCGGTGGTGGCGGAACAGGAGGAAGATGATGAGCAACAACAGCAGTACCACCACATTCAGGCCGATGGCTATCTGGCGGGCGTGCCTCGTCTCGGCATCCTTGCGTTCTATCTCCATCTGCTGCTCGTATTCGCGGAAGCGGGCATCGGTCAGGTCCTGGAAAATGGAGTCCATCTTGGCGGTCTCGCCCAGCAGGCACAGCGTCGGGGCTATCAGGTTGCGCTCACTTAACGTCTGGCCATAGCCGCTCTGCTCGTAGAGCGCGAGATAGTGACGGGCACTGTCTGTGGCGGCAGTACGGGCATACGCCTCGGCCAGATAGCCGTAAGCCTTGGTGCGATAGAAATCGATATAGCCGAGGCGGTCTCCGTCGGCAGGTTCGCGGTAGCTGCCATCGTGGTAGTCGGCGGGGTGCTGCTCATAGTCGGCGAGCCTGTCCACCATGCTTTGGGCGACGGGGATAATGTCGGCATGACGCCCGATCTCCTTCAACACGGTCGCCTTGCGTTTGAGTGTTATCAACGAGGCATCCAGCTCGTTGAATTTCCTCTTGCCGCCAAGTGCGGCTATCACACTGTCAATCTTGGCAAGTCCCCGCTGCTGCTGCCCCGTGTGGGCCAGCGTCACTGCCATCTCAGCCTCACTCCTCAGGGCTTCCGTCTCGTCGCCGTTCTCATGGAACAGCGTCACCAGTTCGGCCGTCCATCTGAGCATCCGCGCATCGTCGTTTTTCAGCCGACAGGCGTTCACGAGCGTCTCCAGTACATCCTGACGGTACTCACGGTTCTCGCTGGCCACGTCGAGCAGCATCAGCCGCTCACAGATGGCGATAGCAGAGTCGAGCCGCGACCCCTCCAGCGACTGGCAATAGACCTTGGCCCTGAACCAGTCGGTCTCGTAGTCGGGGAGGCCCTCGGCGTGCAGCGAGTCTATCGTCTGCAAAGCCTGCTCCGGCCTGTCGGCAGCCAGTTCCATCACACGGTCGGCTGCCGCTTGAATGTCAATGGGAGTCCTCGTCGTTTTTGGATTACCACTGCCCGTACAGCCCGCCATCATGATGATGGTAGCGACGACTGCAAATGTATATAACACGATATGATGCTTCATAACCTTGCTTGCAAAATTTGGGTGCAAAGTTAGTAAAAAGTTGTCGAAAAATCGTGTTGTACGTTGGTTTTAACCTCTTTTTTGTGACAATTTGTCAGAAAATGAATGAAAACATTGCGGATTTCAAGAAAAAGTCGTAATTTTGCAGCGGATAAAGTAATATATGGATATGCGCGACATTAAAGATATAGCAAGGTACGTGGGTCTGTCTCTCATTGCAAAGGGGCTTACCGTTAGTCCGTTGAAACTACAGAAACTGCTCTATTATGTACAGTCGTGGTATATGGTGTTCAACGGCCGACAGAACACGCTTTTTGCCCAGGCACCACAGGCTTGGGTGAATGGTCCTGTATATCCGGAAATATATTATCAGTATCGTGACAAGGTTTCCAATATGTGTGACCATCTGACTGCAAAGGACTTCGACACAGAGGATGTCAATGCGACCTTGGCAGAACTGGCCATGAAACTGCAACTGACGGCTGACGAGACAGAACTGCTGGACTCCATCGTGATGCTCTACGGCTCGAAGTCGCAAAACGGGCTTATCTTCCTCACCCATGCGGAACTGCCCTGGGTGGAGGCGCGTGAGGGACTGGCACCCTATCAGCGGTCGGAAAAGGAGATCTCTCTTGACACGATGCACGACTATTACAAGGCCCGTCACGAAAGGAACAAGCAGAAGCAATGAAACTGAATCCTTTCGACATAGATATTCAGCCGGACGAACTGGCACGGCTCAATACTCCCGACTCATTCAAGAACAGCCTCAGTTACGACGATGTACAGCTGTCGAAAGACTTGCCTATCGTGGTGAAGTACGATTACATTGACTTGAATGTAACCGACTATCATTTCAAGCAAGAGTTCTTATTGCGTGACACGCAGGAATACTTCACGATGATGAAGGAGATTTCTTCCAGTACAATCAACGATCTGGAAGCGAAAGCACGCCAGGACAAGAGTTATCATTTCTACAGATCCAGTTTCTCCGGTAATATCCGCAAGGCAGTCAGGCAAATCATGCCCGATGCTGATGAAAGCATGATTGTGTATCACTTCGGCTTGTATGAATGTGAAAGCAAACAGGCATCAAGGGCAACGGGTGAACGTTCACCACGAGTCTATTTCATGCTCGGCACGAATGGTTTCATCTATCCACTCTTTTTCGACCCGTACCACGAACTGAATCCGATGGTGAAATAGAAGGGAGCCGAGGCACATTGTCCCGGCTCTCGTTGCTTTAAAAAAACAAAGCAGTCTGTCATGCAAACCATCTAATGACGACCAGCGTGACGAACACCGCATTGACTACCAGTTGCTCCAGTGCTTCCGTGTCGCCAGCCTCGATGACATCAAGCATGGCATCAAACTTGTTTTTATTCTTCATAAGCGTACCTATTTTTAATTATCGTCTATAACTCCTGCGCATTGGCTTGCAGAGCCAGGCAGCCTTACGGGCACAGCGGCGGGCCCACTCCTCATCGTCGTCATCCTTCTTACGTCCCCAGCCGCCCTCGATTCCACCGCCAAGCGACTCTGCCATCGTGGCGGCAGGATTGGTATAGTTGAGGAACAGAAGCATCGCAACACGCATAGCGTCATTAACCATCTGGGCTGCGTCATCGGCCACGTCTAACGTGTCCTTCATCACCTGGTAGACCGACATGGGGATGGTCAGGTCGTAGTCCATGCCATTCACGCTGAACGAGTCGTGATATATCTCCTGGGCGGTAGACTTCACAGGTAAAGGCGAAGCAGACTCCAAAGGCTTGTTAGACTTTGGCTTTACTGGACATTCCCCGTTGTTCTTATTCCTCTTAGGCAGAGACACGGGGATAACCGGGACCTTCGTCTCCTGTTTGGGACGAGCAGGATTACGGTTCTCCATGACAGGCTCTTCATGCTGTTCATGCAACTGTACCCAAGTACGATAGAGACGACTTGCCAGCAGTTTGCGTTCTTTGCCAAGTTCCGAGGCCTTGTAGGAGGAGTTTCCCATCTTGATGGTGTAGCCCCTCACCTGATTCATGCTGTCGCGGTTCAGCTTAACCTCATAGCCACGCTTCTTCAGTTCAGCCTCATACGTCCACCAATGGAACTCAGGCATCATGCGCAACACGTCCATGCAGTCACTCGTAATCTGATGGATATGTTCATCGCGAATCTGCATTGGATCTTTCCATCCGCGCCGCAGGTTGATGGCATCTGCAGCGGCGACAGCCCTCAGACCGATGAGCCGTGCATCATTCATGTTGCCCGTCATGTCTATGCGGCTACACAGCAGATGCAGGTGCAGGATGCCTGACTCCGAGTCACGGTGCAGTCCGGCGAAGAACTGGGTGTCGGCAAAAAACACCGCTGCCCGAACGACATTCAAACATCGTTCGGGCAGCGGTTAAATCGTCGATGAGGGATTACTCCCCGGCTCCCTCACTATTGCCGTCAGCCTTTTCGCCCTCGGCAGAATCGCCGCCCTCGGCGGGCGTCTCCTCCTCTGCGGCAGCGGCTTTCGACATGGCGTGGATGCGCACGTAGTTGATGTTGTCGTTCAACGTCTTGATGATTTCCGTGTACGCATAGTTGTCGTCGGCAGTCACGGCGAACGAGTTCAGAATCAGAATCAGCGCACGGTACTCCGGGTCCATCTGAGCCCGCGCGTTCTTCATCTGCTGTGCGGCGGGCAGTTCGGCGGCGCGATTGGTGATTTTCTGGCGAATCGTGTCGGCAATCACCTTCAGGCGGTCCATCGCCGCGGTGATGCCCAGTGCCTTCTCGGCCAGCTCCAGCTGATAGTTCGTCGTGGCCTCCTCGCAGGCCTGCTGCACCTTCGACCACTCCGAAATCATGTTCTCCGTCGGGTCAATCTTGTACTTCTTCAGGAACTCGCTGTAGTACTGCGCCCGCTGCACCTTCTCCGCGTCGAACGTCATGCGCAGGGCCGCGTCCACCGTGCCCTTCACGGCGTAGATGAGCTGGTCGCCCTCCTTGTCGAGCGCGGCAATCTCGTCGGTGATGGCCGACCTGAGCGTCACGGCGTAGGCCTGGTTCACCACTTGGAAGGCCATCCGCGCGTCGTAGAGCTGGTTTTTCAGCTTTTCCGGCGCGGGCCGCTCCGTGGTGAAATTCGTGTCCATCCACTTCTTCACCTCGTCCACCGTGAACTTCACCGTGCCCACATACACTGAGTTCGTCAGCCGAGCCACGCCCAAATCCTGTACTAAAGTTGGTATCTCTTGCATAGTCGTTTTGTTTTTATGGGTTAAACTTCCAGTTATCTCTCTCCTTTCCATTCAGTGCCGAAAATTGCCATTTTAAAGGCGATTCCGCGTGAAATGTTAAAATCCGAATGCTTGTTGAGGCCCCTCAACGGCCTCTTTTCATCGTCGGGAAGCTCTCGATGCCCCTCAATTCCTTCTCGTCACCGTCGGGAACGTTTCGATGCCCCTCAATTTCTTCCTGTCACCGTCGGGAACGATTCGACGCCCCTCAATTCCTTCTCCCCGTCGTCGGGAGCCTCCTGATGCCCCTCAATTCCTTCCCGACAAAGATTTGGAACTTTCGATACCCCTCACTCGGAATAACATTTGCAAAGTTACGCAAAAATCCCGATAATCCTTGCGAACTATCGGGATTTTATGGTTTATTGGCTAAAAATCATCCAAAAAGTCCTTATCTCTTGCCAAATCACTTACGATTTGGCGGCGGAGGTGGTGGAGTCGTCACTCTTGATGGGCTTTGCTGCTGTGGTTTGGGTTCACTATACGACATAAATTATTTATTTGGTCTTGGTGGCGGCGGTGTCGGAATTCTTGAGGGTGACTCCCGCTGCTGAGTCTGAATATTATTGCTTGGCATATCATTTAGAGGGTTTTGGTGGTGGTGGGGTGTTCACTGCCGATGGCATCTGTCCCTGAATCTTCTTCACATCGTCGCCGGAACTGATATAAACATGCTCGGGCGAATAACTTTTATTGTTGTTGCTCATCTTGTTTGTAAATATTAAAATGTACTTCTTCAATATATGTCTGCACTTCCGCATCTACTTTCTTCTGCATACGCTTGGGAATCCAGCGTATCAGCTTGTTCATTTTCGACTGCTTCTTACATTCTTCTTCTTTCAGCACAAACAGAGCTTGCATCACCTCGTCATCGGTCTTTTGCTCCTTGTCAAGCTGATAGAAGAACACTTCCATCTTGTTCATGAAGGAATTATAGTAGTCCATGATGCCGTCAAGTTCGCAAAGTTCCTGCTCAGGCTGAATGATTTGAGGGAATATAGCCTTAATAAGTGATACGATGGCAATGGAAAGGAGGGCGACGAATGGAATCTTGTCGCTGAATCCAAACGAGAATGTTCCTACGGCTGCGCAGACTGCAATGAAAATCTGATAGATGCAGTTGAGTTGCCGCTGTACGCTGTTATAACGACGTATGCAAACCACGTTGGCCTTGGCTTGCTTGAACTCTTCCCATATCTTGTTGCGGACTTCCATTACTTTTTATCTCTCCTCAATAGGTTCACTCGCGTAGCAGGCCAATCGCTCTTCCGGTTCCCACTGCTCAAAATCAATCTCCATGTTGCGTTGATGGTGTGGGTCTGCGAGATACTTGTTTATTGCTTCACCTACAAACTTGGCAAGATTCACGGGTACGGCATTGCCAATCATCTGCTCCAC
>JAFUJQ010000100.1 GCA_017473705.1 Bacteroidales bacterium
CCAGATGAGATTGAGTTCGGCCTGCATATCCTGGATGTGTGCTGTGGTCACTACTACGGCATTCTTTTCAGGAATGACAAGGATGTACTGACCGTTTGCACCGTCTGCCCGGAATGAGTTGTACCTGCTCCTCCACATCTGGTAGCCGTAACCCTGGAGCCAGTCGCTTTCCTTGGCAAATTCAGCAAGCTTGGCTGCATCATCGGAATTCAGACCGGCAGGTACACATGGCACCTGTGCTGCTGATGCTGC
The DNA here is from genome assembly GCA_017473705.1 of Bacteroidales bacterium. Classification (GTDB taxonomy): domain Bacteria; phylum Bacteroidota; class Bacteroidia; order Bacteroidales; family UBA932; genus Cryptobacteroides. Next base: position 253 of record JAFUJQ010000100.1, read on the forward strand.
CTCTATCCACTCTGCCGGGACAATCTGCTTTCCATTGAACTGACCGTTCTGGAGAATCATCAGACCCATCTTCGCGAGGTCTTCGGTCTTAAGGAAGAGTCCCCATCCTCCGGTATTTATGCCTTCATGGGACTCGGTCCAGCTGACATTGTTGATTCCAAGCGGTCTGAACAGGCGAGGGAAGAGGTAGTCCACGACTTTCTGTTCGGTCCTCTTCTGGACAATTGCTGACAGTATGTAGGTTCCAAGGCTGTTGTAGCAGAAGAGAGTGCCGGGTTTATGGGTGATAGGATGCTCCATGAAGAAGCGTATCCAGCTTCTATCCTTGACTTCCCAGCTCTTATAAGTCGGATCGCTGGAATGACCGCATGTCATTGTAAGCAGGTGCTCCACAGTGATTTCCTTCAGGAATTCAGACGGATTTTCAGGACAATGCTCAGGGAAGATGTCCACGAGTTTCTCATCGATGCTGAGTTTGCCTTCTGACACGGCGAGGCCCACAGCCATTGATGTGAATGTCTTGCTGACAGAGTTCAGTATATGAGGTTCATCGGCAGATCCGGAACTCATCCAGTTCTCATAGATCACATTCCCGTCCTTGACGATCATGATGCTGTGCAGATCCTGCTCCGCCTTCTCTGCTGCAGCAAGATATCTTTCCGTTGCCTTGACCATTTTAGCGGGAGTTTCGGCGCGCGGAAGTGACTTGGTAAGCGTATTGATGTCAATCAGCTTTATGCCACGTTCTTCGATGGCCTTGAGTACCTCGGGACTCTTCAGGAGGTCTGTCACGCCCTGACGGTCAACTGCAACGTCTTCATAGCCCACATGCATCACGGTCTGCATCTCGGAGTCGTTGTATGCAGGGTGATCCACGAACATGTATCTCTTGTCTTTCTCCATCTTGTCCAGAGACTTGATGAAGCTTGCGACCTTCTCCTCGAAAGTAGCTTTCGGTCCTTCATATCCTGTGTAAGTGAATCCATACTGATCGAAGGACTCTGCACGGTCTATAGATGGAAGATTATACTCGTCCGAGAGTTTCTGCACTACAGCGATAACCTCAGGACTGAATGCGGTCGAGAACATGTGGCCCGAGATATGGGTCACCTGAGGGATGTTCTTCAACACAAGCTCGATCTGTGCGCGGAACTCCTTCTCGATTTCCTTTATGTCAAACTTCGATGCGTTTTCCATTACGGACTGTCCCGGATATGCTGGATTCGGTCCCATCATCGGGAAGAAATAGCCGTTCTCATCCACCAGAGTAG
>JAFUJQ010000005.1 GCA_017473705.1 Bacteroidales bacterium
CGAGTTCATAGCAGAGGTCGAATGGAAACTTAATAACAGACCCCGCAAATCGCTCGGTTATCTGACTCCGTTGGAATATTGTAGAAAAATGTTTAACTTTGACTTTCGCCAGTGTTGCACTGGCAGTTAAAATTCAGCAATTTAAGATATGAAGAAAACAGTAAATGTAGCCATTGGCGGATGCAGTTTCATCATCGATGAGGATGCATACATCGCGCTTGACAACTATCTTGACAGATTCAGGACCGCAATGAATGACAGCGCCGGAAGCGACGACGTCATGGAGGAGCTGGAGGGTCGCATAGCCGACCTCATGAAGCTGAAGCTCGTATCACGCGAGGTGGTGAACCTGAAGATTGTGGAAGAGATCATTGCGCAGATAGGATATCCGGAAGGATACAATGAAGGAAAAGGAACAATTAACGAAGAAAATATGAACGCACCAAGAAAATTCTTCCGCGACTCGGAAGACAAGAAAATTGCCGGAGTATGCTCCGGACTGGCACTTTACCTCGGAATCGACGTAGTGTTCGTGAGGATAATATTCCTCGTGGCTCTGATCTGCGGAACTGCAGGATTCTGGGCTTATATCATCTTCTGGGTTGTTGCCCCAGAAACAAGGACAGCAGTCGAGAAATGCGAGCTCAGAGGTCTTCCTCCGACTGCAGAGAACATAAGAAGATTCACCACAAACCAGTAATCATGGATAATACCGGAATCATAGAGAACAACAAGACGCAGATGCGTCGCGGAGTGCTTGAATACAGCATTCTGCTGATCCTCGCTTCCGGCGACGAATACGCTTCGTCAATCATCCAGAAGCTGAAGGATGTCAACATAATAGTGGCGGAAGGCACTACATATCCCCTGCTCATCCGCCTGAAGAAGCTCGGACTTCTCAACTACAGATGGGAAGAATCGACCCAGGGCCCGCCAAGGAAATACTACATGATCACAGAGTTGGGCAGACAACAGCTGGCCGGACTCGACGCAGCCTGGGAAGAACTATCATCGTCCATCGAGAGCATAAGAAAGGTAACTTACAGATAGATATCGCCATATGAAAAAAACTGAAAACATAAGCCTCGCCGGATATTCGTTCACGATTGAAGAGGATGCCTATGCAGTCCTTGACAAGTATCTGAAGGACATCAGGGGCGTCTTCGCCGAGGATGACAATGCAGAGGAGATCGCTTCTGACATTGAGGAACGCATTGCGGAGCTTCTGAGCGAAAAATGCAAGGGCGGCATTGTAGTGAGTCTCGACATGATAGAGGCAGTGAAGCAGCAGATAGGTGACCCTGCGACTCTGGCTCAGGAAGACGCAGACGTGCAGCCGACGCAGCCGGGCAAAACCGTGGTAAGGAAGAAGAAATTATATAGAAACATCGACGAGAGAGTCCTCGGAGGCGTCTGCTCTGGACTGGGCAGCTATTTCGGTCTGGACAAAGTACTCTTCAGGATAATCTTCCTGATCCTTTTCTTCATAGGATTTGCCGATGACGGATTATTCTGCATTTCGGTAATTGCATACATCTGCCTGTGGGTCGCGATGCCTGCAGCAAGGACAGTGGAGCAGAAATGCGAGATGAAAGGCAAGCCTATGAACCTGTCAGGATGGAAGGACAAGGACTTCGACCTCGGAAGAGAAGTGAGCGAAGCGGCTGCTTCTCCTGCCGGACAGACATTCAAGCGTGCAGGAGGCGTGTTCCTCGGTCTGTTGATGCTCATAACTGGTTCCGGAATACTTCTGGGAAGCATAATCACCCCTTCCGTGCCTACTCTGATGGAGAATCTATACGAATCCCATATGCTCGAGTGGGGACTTCCTGATTTCGAAGACCAGCTGGCAGCAGACATACTCACAGACTCCACATTCTGGTGGCTGACAATATCGATGATGATAATCATGGGAGTCTGGTTCGTATACAACGGAATCATGCTGACCTTCGACCTGAAGGCTCCGAGATGGAAACCGGGACTCGTGCTTTTCATAGCGTGGATATTCTGCCTTCTTGCCATCGCGGCATGGGCGCTGAAGATGACCGCAGACTTCCTGCCGACGATAACAATTTAATTTTTTCAAATAAATTGTAGTATTTGGCACGCATTATGCGTCTAAAGAAGTGACTTCTTAGTTAGTTAGACATAAATATTGAACTTACACACATGTCCGCCTGCCGAAGTGATTCGACAGGCGGATTGCTTTTGTGCACATTTTGACTATCTTTGTAATGATATGCCAAAAGACGTTTTACCTCCGATAGAGAGCCATCCGCTCTCCCCTTTCCTTCCGGAAGGGGCACGCCTGCTCATGCTCGGCAGCTTCCCGCCGAAAAAAGAGCGCTGGTCCATGGATTTCTTCTATCCCAACTGGATAAACGACATGTGGAGGATCTTCGGATTCATATTCTTCAACGACAAGGAGCATTTCGTGGCAGAAGACTCTGATGGAGCGAAGGTCAGGAGGTTCGACCGGGACCGCTGTGCGGGCTTTGCCGCGGCGAAAGGCATTGCCATGTTCGACACTGCAAGCCAGGTGCGCAGACTGAAGGACAATGCATCGGACAAGTTTCTTGAAGTCGTGACTCCGACCGACCTGCACGGGCTTCTGGCACAGCTTCCGGACTGCCAGGCCCTGGTCACTACCGGACAGAAGGCGACCGAAGTCATTGCAGAGACATTCGGATGCGCCATTCCTGCTGTCGGGGAATGCACTGAGCTGAAGACTGGAGATAAGGCACTGAGATTCTGGAGGATGCCTTCATCATCAAGAGCATATCCGCTCGCCCTGGAAAAGAAAGCGGAGTTTTACAGGAAAATGTACGAAAAGGAAAACATATTATGAAGAAGACACTCACCATTATCCTGCTGAGCATTCTTGCAGGAATGACAGCGCATGCAGACGAAGGCATGTGGCTGCCGTCACTGATTTCACAACGTATAGGAGACATGCAGGAAAAGGGCTTCAAGCTCAGCGCTGAAGACATCTACAGCGTCAATCAGGCATCACTGAAGGATGCTGTAGTTCTCTTCGGACGCGGCTGCACAGGCGAGCTGATCTCGCCTGAAGGCCTGCTGCTGACCAACCACCACTGCGGATATGGCCAGATCCAGAAGCACAGCAGCGTCGAGCATGACTACCTCAAGGACGGATTCTGGGCCATGAGCCGTGAGGAAGAGCTTCCAAATCCGGGACTCTCCGTAAGTTTTCTGGAAAGGATGGAGGATGTCACCGATCTCATCCTCAAGGGGTACGAGCCAGGAATGAGCGAGGACGAAAGAGTCAGCATCGTAAAGAACAACTCCAAGGCGCTCATCGACGAGGTGACCAAGGAAGGCAAGGGCCTCAGGGCTACAGTGGAGGCATTATATTATGGAAACCAGTATTTCCTTTTCCTCTACAGGCAGTATGACGACGTACGCCTGGTCGGCGCTCCGCCTTCATCGATCGGAAAATTCGGAGGTGACACAGACAACTGGATGTGGCCTCGCCACACAGGCGACTTCTCTATGTTCCGCATCTATGCAGACAAGGACAACAACCCTGCGGAATATTCAAAGGACAATGTCCCATATAGGCCGAAGAAATACTTCAAGATATCCCTTGAAGGCGTACAGGAGGGAGATTTCACATTCATTTACGGTTTCCCTGGACGAACTCAGGAATACATTCATTCCGAAGGAGTGCGTTATATCGAGCAGGTCGGAGACCCTCACAAGATCCGTCTTCGCACACTTCGTCTTGATGTGATGTCCAAGTATCAGTCACAGAGTCAGAAAGTACGCATCCAGTATTCATCAAAGCATGCAAACGTAGCTAACGCCTGGAAGAAGTGGCAGGGAGAGATGAAGGGCATCAGGAAGATGAAGACTGTGCAGAACAAGCAGGAATTCGAGAAGACGTTCTCCATGTGGGCTGCAAACGGAGAATTCGACGGTGTGGTGGAAAAGATCGCGCAGATTTACCATGACCTCGAGCCATATCAGTTTGCGACCGACTATTATTCGGAAACGGCAAGGACTGTCGAGCTTGCCGGCATAGCATACAAAGTTGCCGGACTTCTGGAGAAGGAAAACGGCAAGGAGTTGGCAAAGGAGGCTCTGGACGCATTCTACAAGGACTATTATCTTCCTATTGACAAGGAATGCTTCATCGCAGTGATGAATGAATATGATAAGAATGTCCCGGCAGAGTTCAAGCCTGAATACTACAAGGAGTGCCTCGATTCATATGGAAGCATTGAAGCATGGGCGAAAGACCTCTTCGCATCCTCATTGTTTGCCGATCCGGCAAAAGCGGCCGAGGCTGATCTTGAGGCTGTTACAAGCGACCCGGCATACCGATTCTACCATGAATATGCAAAATGGTATAACGAAGACATACTCCCTGTCACAAGGCAGCTGAATCAGGACCTCCAGCTGGCCTACAGAGACTATATGCGCGGACAGATGGTATATTGCCGCACACAGCGCGTTCCTAAGGCATTCTATCCGGACGCAAACCTTACGCTCCGAGTGGCATATGGACATATCAAGGGATACTCCCCTGCCGACGGCACATACTACCTGCCGTCATCCACAATGAAGGGAATCATGGAAAAGGACAATCCTGAGATATTCGACTACAACATCCCGCAGCGCTACCGCGAAATATATGCAGCTAAGGATTTCGGAGAATGGACTGACGCCACTGGTGAAGTGCCCGTATGCTTCATCGCCACAAATCATACGACCGGAGGCAACTCAGGAAGCCCGGTGATAAATGCTGACGGAAACCTCATCGGCATCAACTTCGACAGAGTGTGGGAGGGCACGATGAGCGACATAGTATTCGATCCGGAGATATGCAGAAACATATCCCTGGACATCCGCTATGTGATGTTCATTATCGACAAGCTCGCAGGAGCGGGCCATCTGCTCGACGAAATGACTTTCGTCGGCAGATGACCGGTATAACCCAGAATAGCGGCTAAATCAAAAGCAGAATTCGAATATAAAATTATTTTTCCTCAGATTGACAAACTTTTACAAGTTTTTGTTTTGGGTATATCACAACAATGCCCGGGTTTTGACCGGGCATATTTTTCGATTTTGAGTTTTTAATTCTTACCTAACAGATTCTTGACACATTCGACGAATCGTTCTGCCTGAGGATAGAGTTCCATTACAGTCTCACGTGTGTGAGTAATGAAGTCTTCATAGTCTCCAGCACTTCGTTTACTGAATGCTACAGAGTAGAATCTTCCCAGTTCAACAGGAATCTTCCCTGTCAGGACGAATTCCTTTCCGAGCATCTGACGGACTCCGTCGTGAGACTTGGTTTCGATGCAATTTGCCACCAGGAGTGCTGTTGCGGCATAATAGCACGCATAATACAATCTGTTGACTGCGGTATTGAAATAGCCGCTTTCACAGTGAGCAAGTACTTCTTTCAAAGTGTCCACCGCATTCTCAATGCGATAGTTCACAATATCATTTCTCTGTTCATCTGTCATAGGGCCACCGCATCTTGCATTACATTCTCATAAAATGGCGTTACTATTCTGCCCCACTCTCGTTTAGGAAGAATCAAAGCATTGATCAAGACTCCGGTCTGTAGTTCGATATCATACAGCGGTGCCGTAATCTCAAGTTCATCCTGCAATGTCACCTTATCTTTAGGGACAAGTACAAGCAGATCTATATCTGACTTATCGTGGGCATCGCCGCGTGCTTCAGAGCCATAAAGACGTACTTCAACCCTAATCTTCAGGCTTGAAAGAGCGGTTTTAATAGCATCTATGATATGTTCTCTACGCATAGTTAAACTCCATTTTCGCAAATATAATCAATTTGCGGGAATTCGATCACAAGTCATTGCAAATTACGAACCTGTCTAGCAGATAGCTTCGTAGCTTGGTATGAAATTCTTCTGAATCGCCACAGCCATTCTGTCGGCGATTTCTTTTTGTGAGAACCCGAAGCAGTCAGCTCCGACCTGGAATATGAATTCAAGCTCCTTCTCGTTGAACGAGCTGTCGGAGAGAATGAGCGAGATGATGTAGTTGAACATGCCTTCACGCAGACCCGGATCTCGCTTGAGCACCTCCTGGATCGACGAGAAGAATATTTCTGACACATTCTGCTTGCTCACATTCTCAAGGAAGCTGCGAGGGAAGATATGGAATGTTGACAAGTTGTTCAGGACAGCCTCGATCTCCTTTTCTGTCACCTCTCCGTCAATGTTTATCGCAATCAGACCTGCCGTAGCGACAAAGAAGCCGAGGAAGTAATCCGTCTCGTCATTGCTGAGCTTGAAGAGGGCGCTGATGATGCCTTCCATCTTCTTCTCCAGCTCCTCCTCATTCTGACATGTAGCATAGAGGTTGAGAGACTGCACACGGATAGGATTTACCGGATGTGTGTCACGGCTGAGACCCTTGTCGTTGATGAAGTATTCCAGATGCTTGAGGTTTTCCTCGAGATATGCATCCACCTGCATGTCTATCTTGTTGATATCAAGGCCGGAAGTCATCTTGAAGAATGCAGAAAGGCATGCCGGAAGGCTTTCCACTGCCATATAGCCGAAGCGGTCTGCGATAAGCTCTGAAAGCTGTTCCCAGAGGCGGATCTTATACTGAAGCACAAGTGGAGGCACAGTGCCGCGAGGGAAAACGAATCCGATAAGCCTGAGCATCTCGGTATTCTTGTTCATGAGATGTCCGAGTTCGTGTCCGACAACGAAGCGGAGCTCATCGTCAGACATGAGGTTGACAAGGGCGGAGTTGATGTTCACGATATGTGGCTCCCCTTCTCTCGCCGCGGCGATAGTCCAGGCGTTTACAGTAGAATCTCCGGTAATATAGAAATCTACGTCATCCTTGAAGCCGAGCTTCTCCTTTACTCCATAGAGAAGGTCATAGAGATGGCCCATGAGCCTCTTCTCCACCTTGAAGCTATGTCCCTCCATAGCACTGCGAAGGCTCTCACCTCCCTGATTATAAGAAGATTGCGAAAGAATCTTCTCAACAAGTTCTCCATGCAGAGCCGCATAGATCTGCTGGCTCAGATGCTGTTCAAGTTCAATTGCAGGATTAAGCATGATTATATGGTGTTAGAAATTATGATTCACAAAGTTAACAAACTAAATTTAAAATCGTATCTTTGAAGACAAAATCAGACAACATATGGGACAGATAGACAATCTTTCAATCGGCGTCTTCATTGACGGAGGTTATTATGCGAAGATCAATGAAGGACTTCAGCAGAAGAAGCTGGCAACAGGAGTAAACCTCAAGAAGCTTCTGGCATACATTCCGGAATTCATCGCAACGAAGTTCGGAATTGACAGGAAGCGACTTTACGTTACCGAATCGCATTATTACAGAGGACGCTACCGCGCACAGGAGGCAGCAAGCAAGAATCTTCTGCTGAGCGAAAGGAAGTTTGAGGACTCGCTCATCGAGAATGACGTGATCTTCCACTACAAGCATCTTCGCACAGCCCCTAACGGAGGGGTTATCGAGAAGGGGGTCGACACATGGTTCGCACTTGACACATATGAGATGACACTCTTCAGGGAGTTTGACTTTGTGGTTCTGATCAGCGGAGACGCAGACCATGAGATGCTGGCAAGAAAGCTCAAGGCCATAAAGACGCACACTATCCTCCTCACATGGGATCCTGCTGCAACCGGCTCGACATCTCATTTCCTCAGCGAGGAAGCATGCACACACGCCGACATGGACAGGCTGATCGCGAATGACCAGACTCTTCTCAAGCGCTTGACCTACACCGATAAATAGGCTAAAATTTATTTTTATGCCACAAAAAAATCGCAAAAGGCATAAAGAAAAAGAAAAAAACATAAGATTCAGAAAAACATGACGGGGAGCAGTGATTCAGTTCATTGTCCCCCGTTTTTCTTTTCATAGCTTTGCCTCCATGGAAACAACGATCACAACAACAATCGACCTTGAGGCGCAGGTAGGCGCCATCGTCGAGCAGTACAGAAAGGAGGCGTATGCCTTCGTGGAGGAGATGATGTGGAGCGCATTCGAAGATATCGGAGAATGCATAATCAAGTGCGGGAAGACGCAATGGGCGGATCCGGATTCCGAAGAGGCGGTCCACAACACAAGGGAATATCTATATCTCATGTCAAGGAGGTCAGTCAACGGTCTATCGTCTAAGACTCTGCATGAGATCGTCAGGATCAAGGAAAGACGCGGCAATTTCGAAGAGACCGGAGCCGAGGGGAAAGCAACATATCTCCTGGAGTTTCTCAAGGCACGTTCGCTGTCTTTTGAGGCAACGCGTGCGAAGTATCCGAACTATCTCAAGCCGTGGACTCATGAGGACGATGTCAGGCTGGAGAAGCTCTGGAGCGAGCGCGTTTCGCTAAAAAAGCTTGCCGAAGTGTTCGGAAGAAATATCGGAGCGATCGAAGCCAGAATAGACAAGCTTGGACTCGAAAGCAAATACGGAAACAGGGACGAACTTGCATTAAAGGAATAGAATGCATAAATTTGCGCCGGATTGCGGTGAGAACGGCGGGAAGCCTTCCCGGGCGTTCTTGAAAAGGGAATCCGGTGCAGATCCGGAACTATGCCCGTAGCTGTGAGTCCTTTGAGGCCAAGCCTCGTCTGCGGCATTCTACGCCACTGCCCTTCGGGCGGGAAGGCGCTGCAGACGGACAAGTCAGAAGACCTGCCGCAGTCAAAGTCGAACCAAGGATGCCCGGGGTCAGGCATCTGTAAAGACAGATTTTAATGCATAACATCATTTTGATTGCGGCTTGTCTGCTGACTGCAGGCACGCCTGACACCTTGGCCACAGCCACTGTAACGGCCGAGAAGGGAGTTATTGTGTCCAGGACAGACACAGTGAAGACTGTTCAGGGAGAAAGCGTCACGGACGCGCTGATGAAGATCCCGGGGATGCAGATTTCCGATCTCGGAGGATCTGCCGGACTGAAGACCGCAGGACTTCGTGGAATGGGCACCGCCAACACAAGCATCTACATCGACGGAGTGAAAGTCGGAAACATCCAGAGCGGACAGGGAGACCTGGGAATGATAAGCCTGGAGAATGCCTCGGAGGTAATCGTGGACTATGCCCAGAACAGTATTTCGTTCAACACGACAAGACCGTCTTCCGAGAAGGTCATCAGCGGGCGGGCATCAATGGAGGCCGGGTCCTTCGGCACGTATCTGCCATATGCCCGGATTGACTGGAATGCTTCCGGGAAAGTAGCCTTAAGCGCATACGCCTCAGGAAATTTCAGCAAAGGCGACTATAAATATGCCTTGGAGGACGGAACGGTTGCAAGAAGGACAAACAACGACATAGAGCAATACCGCGGAGGGCTGGACATATTCGGAAAGATGAACGGAGGAGAATGGCATGGCATGGCCTTCTTCAATTCCGCAGAACGAGGAACGCCAGGCAGCGTTTCGTGGCCGTCTGATGACAGGCAGAAGGACCTCAATGCCTTTGCACAAGGGACATTCTCAAAGATGTTCAGCAAGTTGTATTCATTGAAGGCAAGCGCCAAAGGTGCCTATGACGAGATCTTCTACAGCAGCGCCTGGGGCGACAGCAGATACAGGCAGGCTGAAGTGCAGGTCAACACGTCGCACCTGTTCACCATCACGGACTGGTGGAAAGTCTCGGCAGCTGTCGGCGGAGCATGGGACAGACTGCTGTCCGAAAGCTATGCGGGCAATGGAATGAGCAGATTCAGCGCTAACGGAGCCGTATCCACACGATTCTCTTTGGAAAGGTTCTCTGCAGAGCTGGCTGCGGAATACAGCATGGCTTCCGACAACGGGAAGACCAGACATGCGCTGTCCCCTGCAGCAAGCGTCAGGTTCAATGTTTTCGAAGGATTCCACATCAACGGATTTGCGCGCAGGGCATACAGGATCCCGACATTCAATGAACTATATTATGTGGGTTATGGAAATCCAGACCTTAAATGCGAGGACGCATGGCTGACCGACATCGGTGTCCAATGGTACAGTAAGATGTCAGGCTGGACATTGACAGCCAAAGCAGACGGATTCATCAATATCCTCAAAGACAAGATCACATCCGCGCCAAGCGCTGAAGATCCCGCCATATGGCTTCCGTACAACATAGGAAAGGTATTCGCGTCAGGCGCAGACGTTTGTGCGTCAGCATATTACACAGACAGCAAATGGAAAGCTGGAGGATCTGTAAGATATTCATATCAGAATGCAGTAGACAAGACTCCGGACTCATACACTTATGGTCAGCAGATCCCGTATGTAGCGAAGCATACGGCAGTCATCGATGCTGAGGCGTCATATTGCGGATGGAGATTGAACATTATATGGAACTGTCGTGACGGAAGAAATGACAGCACGGGAGAAATGCCTGCCTGGAACACACTGGACGCCGGGTTGGACAAGACATTCGTCCTGAGCGCCAGACATGACATCTCGCTGAAGGCATCCGCAAAGGCAAGGAACATCACAGACACAAGATATGAGCTCTCCAGAGGGTACCCGATGCCAGGCAGATCATTCACCGGGGGTATTACCATAATTTTCTAGATTAATCCGGCAATTTTTCTATCTTCGCATATAAATTTCATCACATATGACAATAGACTTTACAGATATAAAGATTGCCGATTTTCATGTGCACAGGGTCGGCAACAAGGCAAACGAGGACCCTTTGGTCCTCTCCGCCGGTGCCGCCGACGCTGACGACGAGGTGAAGGCTGCGCTCATGCAGATGTTCACCACTCCGTTCTGCGGTGAGAAGGCAGCCAACTGCGAATATCATCAGTTCTATCACGACAGCGGACTTAAATACAATGTCGTATATGACCTGACCTGCAGAGCCTTCGGTGAGCCAGACAACCTTCTGGAAATCTCCCGCGAGCTGGCTGGCTATCTCTACGACCAGAGCATGCACCCTAAAATCAAGCCGGGAGAGTTCTATGCCGTCCTCTTTGACAACTGTGTGATAGACGGCGCAAACCACAAGGCCCTTGGTTTATTCAAGACTGAAAATAGGGATACATATCTCAATGTATACCAAGAAGATGGAAACTTTGAAATCATCAGCAGACAAGGCATCAACATAAACCGTCTGGACAAGGGATGCATCATCTATGACATCGAGAGAGCAGACGGTATGGTCGTCTCTGTAGTCGACAACACCAACAAGTCGGAGGCAAGGTACTGGATTGATGATTTCCTGCATGTCAGACAGAGGCAGGACGAATATTTCAAGACCCAGAATGTGCTGACCATGGCAAAGAGCTTCATCACAAGGGAGCTTCCGAAAGAATTCGAGGTGACGAAAGCAGACCAGGCAGACCTTCTGAACAAGTCTGTGCAGTTCTTCAAGGAGAAAGATGAATTCGATATGGAAGAGTTTACTAATGAGGTGATTACACAACCTGAAGTAATTGAATCCTTCAACTCCTTCTGCAAGGGCTATCAGGAAGAGCACGACCTTCATCTTGACAGCACCTTCGGCATCTCCGACGCCGCCGTCAAGCAGAAGGCCCGCAGCTTCAAGAGCGTCATAAAGCTGGACAGGAATTTCCATATCTATGTCCACGGCAGCCAGGAATTCATCCAACGAGGATACGACGAAGTATCGGGAATGAACTACTACCAGATATTCTTCAACGAGGAGTCATAGATGCAGAGATATTCCACAATCACCGAGAAGAATCCCCGCGAGATCGTGCTCCTGCGCGGAAGAGGATGCAGATACCGCAGATGCGCCTTCTGTGACTACCACGAAGACGCATCATGCGATGAAGCAGCCAACCTCGCCATCAACACAGAAGCCCTCAAAAGCGTCACGGGACAATACGGAACGCTGGAGATCGTCAACTCCGGCTCGTTCTGCGAGCTGGAGGAGAGCACGATGAAGGCCATAATCGGAGTATGCGTGGCCAAGGGTATCAGGATCGTACACTTCGAATGTCACTGGTTATACAGAAGGCACATCCCTGCGCTTCGCGAGGCATTCGCCAGGTTCGGAATCGAGGTCAAGATGAAGATCGGAGTAGAGACATTCGATCATCAATACAGGGAGCAGACCATGCTCAAGGGCATAAATGAGACGGACCCTGCGAAGATTGCAGATGCAGGATTCAACGAATGCTGCCTGCTTTTCGGCCTGCCGGGCCAGACAGCTGAAAGCATGCGCACAGACATAGAAACAGGCCTCAGGCACTTCGAGAGGGTCTGTGCGAACATAATGATAGAGAATTCCGCTCCCCTTCAGCCATGCGACGAAGTCAGACAGACCTTCGCCAGAGATATATATCCGGAATACAAGGACAACCAGCGAGTGGACATATTACTGCATAACACCGATTTCGGCGTAGGCAAATAATAACTTTTAGTTATATTTGCAGGTTAAATGCAGACATATGCCTAACGAACTTCTTATCATATTTTCATTCATCCTCATTTACGGCAGCATCGTACTCTTTTACAGGCTGTTCGGAAAAGGAGGACTTCTGGCCTTCAATGTTCTTGCGACGATCCTCGCAAACATCGAAGTTCTGCTTCTTGTAAGAGCATTCGGGATTGAGATGACACTGGGTAACGTATTGTTTGCCAGCACGTTCCTCATCACAGACATTCTCAGTGAAAACCATGGGAAGCAATACGCTAACAGGGCTGTCGTCATAAGCACGATATGCTCGATAGTGTTCATATTGGTGTCACAGATGTGGCTCCTCTATACCCCAAGCGAAAACGACTGGGCCAGCAGCTCGTTCCGCACGATCTTCAGCAGTACGCCAAGGATCATCTGCGCCTCGCTCGGCGTATACTGCGTCTCGCAGCTTGTGGACGTATGGCTTTACCACAAATGGTGGGACTGGTGCAAGAAGCGCTTCGGAGACAGCAGGCGGGGCCTGTGGATCCGAAACAACGGCTCTACCCTCATCTCGCAGCTGCTCAACACCCTGCTATACACTACATTCGCATTCTACGGCACATATCCGATAAGCACGCTTGTGTCGATATTCATCAGCAGCTACGCCATCTTCTTCGTGACAAGTCTGCTTGATACGCCGTTCGTATACTGGTGCAGGATGATCCACGACAAACACGAAGACAACGATGTCACAGACTGAACTTCAGAAACAGCGCAGCACGACGCTCAAGGAGCGCCCGCAGGAGCCTCGGAAATATAACGTGATAGTCCTCAATGACGATTTCACGACATTCGAGTTTGTGATAACTGTCATGATGACCGTGTTCCAGAAGACCTCACAGCAGGCCGAGGAGATAGCTACCACGACGCACTTCCACCAGAAGGCTAAAGTCGGCACATACACGCTTGACATAGCCCGCAGCAAGGTTGCAAAGGCGACAGAAATGGCCCGCGCAGAGAACTTCCCGCTCACTTTTGAAATAGAACCTGAATAGAAAATGGCAATACACGATACAGAAAAGATAACGGTGGCGGTGTCACTCGCCTCAAGCATGGCGCTCTCCAGGAGGAACGAGTTCCTCACTCCGGAGCACCTTCTCGCAGCATTCCTCAAAGACGACGACATCAGGGCGGCAGTCAGCGCCTGCGGTGTCGTGGAGGACATGGAATCCATTCTGAACCAATACATTGACCAGCTGGAACAGATGCCCGACGGCAACTTCGAGCTCAATGCGTCCAGCCAGCTGCAGGAGCTGATAGCGATCGCAGAAAACGCCGCAAGAGGCTCCGGATTCCCTATCCTGAAGACCCATCACGTGATGTATGCATACTTCCAGCTTGAGGATTCTCATGCGCGCTATGCGCTTGAACAAGGCTTGGAGGTATCCGTCCCTGCGTTCCTTAACGAATTGGTGAAGATCGAGAGCGAGGAAGGCGTTGACGAAGGACTGCCTGCTGAAATCAAATGGACACGTTTCTTCCGCGAATGCCCTGCAGAGGAAATTGTAGGCAGGGAAAACGAGACAAGAGAGGCCCTTCGCATACTTTGCAGGAAGCGCAAGAACAACATACTCATAGTCGGCGGACGAGGCGTCGGCAAGACCGCCTTCGTGCATGGTCTTGCAAAGACATTCCAGGAAGGAGACGTTCCTGCCAGGCTCAAGGACTTCACCATCAAGGAGCTGATGCCGAACATGGTCCTCAGCGGTGCCCAGTATCGCGGAGACTTGGAAGGCAGGATTGAAGACATAGTCAAAGGGCTCGCCGAAGACGGCAAGACAATAATGTATGTCGACGAACTCAGGAGCCTTGGCGGATACAGCAAGACCGACGACGGGATGAAGGACATCATAGGCCTTCTCACGCCATACCTCAAGGACAGCAGCGTGAAGCTCATCATAGGAGCGACGAACGAAGATGTGAAAAGGCTTCAGGCCAATGACAGCACAGCGTTGGACTTGTTCCGTAAGATTGAGTTGGAAGAGCCTTCGGAAGAAGAAACCGGAAAGATTCTTGAAAAGACAATCACTTCTTTTTCAGAACATTACGACATCAGCTATGAGGACGGCACTGCCGCATACGCCGTAAGCATGAGCCGCAGGTATATCCTTGACAGATGCTTGCCGGACAAGGCGATAGACCTCCTTGACGAGGCCGGAGCATACGCCATGACCGCAAAAGAAGGCAAGGTCACGAAAAAGATCATTGACAAGGCGCTCGCAGACATATGCAAGACCGACGTGCAGGCGTCGGACGAGGATGTGAAGGACGACCTATATCACATGGAAGAGCGCCTCAAAGGCAGGATATATGGCCAGGACGAGGCCATAAGGACCATTACGGAGACCATTCTGATGTCCAAGGCAGGGCTTATGGATGCCGGCAAGACCATAGGAAGCTTCCTCTTCGTGGGACCTACTGGAGTCGGAAAGACAGAACTGTCAAAGGTTCTCGCTCAGCAACTGCACGTTCCGCTCCACCGTTTCGACATGAGTGAATACTCCGAGAAGCACTCGGTAGCAAAGCTGATCGGCTCCCCTGCAGGATATGTCGGATATGACGACGGAGGCATCCTGACGGAAACCATCAGGAAGAATCCATACTGCGTGCTGCTCCTCGACGAGATCGAGAAGGCGCATGAAGACATATACAACCTTCTCCTCCAGGTGATGGACTATGCGGTCATCTCGGACAACAAGGGCAGGAAGGTAGACTTCCGCAATGTGGTCCTGATCATGACCTCGAACGCCGGAGCCAGATATGCCCACACGGCATCTGTAGGATATGAGAGAAAGGTCAGTGCCGGAAGCGCCATGGCCAAGGAAGTAAAAAAGGTATTCGCACCTGAATTCCTAAACAGGCTATCGTCAGTGGTCGTCTTCAATGACATGGACGAGAAGATGGCCGGAATGATTCTGGACGACAAGATAGCAAAGCTGCAGGAGAGACTTGAGGGCAGGAAGGTGAAGCTCGTGATCGAGCCCGAGGCATACAGGAAGCTCCTTGGTGAAGGATTCTCGCCGGAATACGGAGCGCGAGAGATCGAGCGCGTGCTCAACTCGCGGCTGACGCCTATGCTCATGCGCGAGATACTATTCGGGGATCACAAGGAGGGATTCACAGCAGTCATAACAGCAACTGAAGACGGATATGATATTCGACCTGAATAACACACAGGAGTTCCCTGACCCGCGATACGGCGACCCGAGCGGATTCTATGCCGTGGGAGGCGACCTTTCGCCGGAAAGACTCATAAAGGCATATCCCCTGGGCATATTCCCCTATTTCGCCTTCAGGCAGAAGCCGATAATATGGTGGGCGCCTCAGGAAAGGTATGTCATATATGCCGACGAAATCCATGTCTCGCATTCAATGAGGAATCTGCTCAACAAAGGAATCTACGAGTGTACGATCAACGAGGATTTCGAGGGGGCCATCGAAGGATGCGCACTTGCTGACGGACGTATGGGAGAGGAGTTCGCATGGCTCGGACCGAAGCTGATGGATGTATGGTGCGAGCTGAACAAAAGAGGATATGCCAAGAGCGTGGAAGTATGGAACGAAGCCGACGAACTGGTCGGAGGACTATATGGATTTGTCAGCGGAGGAGTGTTCATCGGAGAGAGCATGTTCTCCCTTGAGCCGAGCGCTTCAAAGCTTGCGCTCATACACCTTGCCCGACACATGCAGAAGAACGGAGGCGTCTTCATCGACTGCCAGTTGAAGACAGATCACCTCGAATCAATGGGTGCCAGATTCATTTCTTATGACGAATATCTGGAGAAGACCATGAATTCGGCTGCGATTTGCTGGGACAGCAAATAATATCGCCAAACACTTGATAATGTTTAATTAAAACATATTTGTTTTTACCTATAACAAAATTGTTAACCACTAAATGACCACATGAAGACACTAAAAATCGGCCTCCTCGGCAAGATTCTCATCGCCATTACCCTCGGTGTAGGACTTGGTCTCGTAGCCCCGGCATGGGCGGTCAGAATCTTCCTCACATTCAACGGAATCTTCAGCCAGTTCCTCGGCTTTGCGATCCCTCTGATCATCATCGGACTCGTCACACCGGCAATCTCTGACATTGGAAAGACTGCAGGGAAAATGCTACTTATCACAGTCGCCATCGCATACGGATCGACCATTTGCGCAGGCCTCATTTCATACCTCACAGGAGCGGCGCTCTTCCCTGGCATGATCAGCGGAGGATCGGGAATGGATGCGATAGAAGGAGCGCAGGAACTCTCTCCATACTTCACTGTCACCATACCTCCGATGATGAACGTGATGACAGCCCTCGTCCTGGCATTCATGCTCGGACTCGGACTTGCAGCGATAGAGAAGACAACGCTCAAGGATGCATTCCATGACTTCGAACAGGTCGTGATCAAGACCATCAAGTCGGCAATCATCCCGCTTCTCCCCCTCTACATCTTCGGCATATTCCTCAACATGACATATGTAGGCCAGGTATTCAGCATCCTGACCGTATTCATCAAGATCATCGGCATCATATTCCTCATCCACATCGGCATCCTCATAATACAGTTTGCAATTGCCGGCGGATTTGTGAAGAAGAACCCGTTCAAGCTGCTCTGGAATATGCTTCCTGCATACTTCACAGCCCTCGGCACACAGTCTTCTGCCGCTACAATCCCTGTAACCCTCCAGCAGTCACGCAAGAACGGCGTATCGGAGGATGTAGCCGGATTTGTGATACCTCTCTGCTCGACCATCCACATGTCCGGCAGCACACTGAAGATCGTGGCATGTGCCCTTGCGCTCATGATCATGCAGGGCATGCCATATGACTTCGGCATGTTTGCCGGATTCATCCTCATGCTCGGCATCACCATGGTTGCCGCCCCTGGAGTGCCAGGAGGCGCCATCATGGCATCCCTCGGCCTGCTGCAGTCTATGCTCGGATTCGACCAGGAGGCCCAGGCGCTGATGATCGCGCTCTACATCGCCATGGACAGCTTCGGTACAGCATGTAACGTGACTGGAGACGGCGCCATCGCCCTGATCATGGAAAGAATAATGGGAAACACAGACAAAAAACAATAAGACTATGAAACGCTTGCTTACAGTAATCGCTGCATGCCTCTGCATCGGAGCGGCAGCACAGCAGAATGTGGGATTCAGACAGGGAAACATCAAGTCACCTGTAGTGAATGATGACAATACAGTGACATTCACTGTAAATGCCCCTGCGGCATCAAAGGTCGAAGTGTTCGGAGACTGGGCCGTAGGACACGGCTATGGCCTCATGGAGAAGAACGCTGACGGATTATGGGTATACACTACCCCTGCCCTTCCGTCAGAGATGTACACCTATCGCGTCATCATCGACGGCGTGACCGGCCTCGACCCTCTCAATCCGTTCACTTGCCGCGACGTCGGCACCGTATTCAGCATATTCTATGTGAACGGCGGATGCGCTGACTATTATCAGGTGCACGATGTTCCACACGGTAGCCTCACCCAGGAATGGTATCATTCAGAGACGCTCGGAGACGTTGACCGCAGACTGAGCGTATATACCCCTGCAGACTATGGCAAGAACAGGAAGCGCTATCCTGTGCTTTACCTTCTTCACGGAAGCGGCGGCGACGAGAATGCATGGGTGGAGCTCGGAAGGACGGTCAGGATCATGGACAACCTCATCGCTGAAGGCAAGATCGAGCCTATGATCGTGGTCATGCCTAACGGCAATGCAGTAAAGCAGGCCGCCCCTGGAGAGACAAGCGAAAACCTTTCATACCTGCCAGTAATGACCAATCAGCTTAAAGGTTACAAGACAGGTAATTACGAGGAATCATTTGATGAAATAGTCGAATACATCGACAACCATTACAGAACCATCAGAAAGAAGGAAAAGAGAGCCGTGGCAGGCCTCTCGATGGGAGGTTTCCACTCGTTATTCATAGCCCTTAACCATCCAGAGAAGTTCAACTATGTAGGCCTTCTCTCAGCAGGCCTCAACACGGCATTCCTCGACATGACCAAGCCGGCATACAAGGACATGGAGGCAAAGCTGAAGAACTTCCAAAAGGAAGGCTACGACCTCTTCTGGATCGCATGCGGCAAAGACGACTTCCTCTACCAGAACAACCTGGACTTCATGAAGACATGTGACAACATCGGATTCGAATACACATACCACGAATCAGAACGAGGACACATCTGGGCCAACTGGAGACAATACCTCCTCCTCTTCACCCCTATGCTGTTCAAATAACACCCCGCCCCGGGCTCCCAATGACATCCCGACCTTTTGTCGTCATCACTGGTTATTGGGCATCATCCCAAGCTCTTGATAGTCATCCCCGGCTTGACCGGGGATCCGGATGCCCGATCGGGTCGGGCATGACTAAAAGCGTCAAGGACAACGAACAGGGACGGGCATGGCGGACTGACATAACGAACAGGCATGGCGGGCAAGCATGACGGGCAAGCATGACGGGCAAGCATGACGGGCAACAATAGCGGCGTTGCACAAAAACGTTGATTCATGTAGCGCCGCTACACTTTTCAGGGTGAAAATGACCATTTCAGCCATCAGCGTGACATATATTTGCCATTTCATGTAACGCCGCTGCACATAATTCGAGCATGACAAGCAACACCGCATATTCTTTTTATGTAAGTTTACACCGATGAACAGGATTTGACTATTTGAGCTATGCATGATAGAGGAAAAGAAATCAGACGAATAACAGTCGTCGGAGCCATAGTAAATATTATCTTGACAATATTCAAGATAATTGCAGGTGTATTGGGACGTAGCGCCGCTATGGTTGCAGACGGAATCCACTCTCTCTCTGACTTGCTCAGCGATATTGTCGTTCTGGTCTTTACTCACATATCGTCCAAAGGGAAAGACAAGAATCATTCGTTTGGGCATGGCAAATTCGAGACCATGGCTACCCTCATTGTCAGTGTGATATTGGTTGCCGTTGGAGCAAAATTGATGGCAGACGGGGTTGCAAGCATCATCGGTGTAATGAACGGAAACAGTATTCCGCTTCCTGGGAGTATTGCATTATGGGCGGCAATCGGATCCATCATCATCAAGGAAATTCTATATCATGCCACAATCCGCACAGCCAGAAGAACAGACAGTCCGGTCGTATTTGCCAATGCATGGCATCATAGAAGTGACGCGCTTTCCTCAATCGGAGCCTTGACAGGCATTGCCGGAGCTATGATTCTCGGAGAAAAGTGGACGATACTTGACCCGATAGCATCATGCTGCATCAGCATTGCAATCATAGTCGTTGCGGTCAAAATGTCCCTTCCAAGCCTTGCAGAACTCCTTGAAACATCGTTGCCGGAGGAAATCGAAAAGGACATCATCAGCATCGCCAATTCTGTTCAGGGTGTCGAAAACATTCATGAACTGAAGACCCGTCGGAATGGCATTTCATATATAATAGATGCTCATATCGTAGTTGACCCCCATATTTCAGTTACCGAAGCGCACAACATTGCCACAGATGTAGAAAATGCCCTGAAAGAGAAATATGGCAATGAAACCCAGATCAACATCCATATAGAACCGGATCAGGACTCACTGTAACTCCTGCACTTTCCCTTTTCTGGACCATCCATCACTAAATCGTACGAAAACCTGTCGGACGGTCCCGAAAAAGGTGCATAATCCTTTAAAACAGATACCGTCCATCATAAAATCAGCCATTTTCCTGCCGGACGTTCCCCTCTTGTCACCAATGACCGACAGGGCGCAAACAGTCTCCATGATTCATAATGACAGCCATTGTAATC
>JAFUJQ010000036.1 GCA_017473705.1 Bacteroidales bacterium
ACGCCATCCTCTGCGAGGCACTCAACCTCGACTTCGCCGTCCTTGCCTACTAATACAGCCTTTACTTCGTCAGCCTCTGCAAGATTCTCTACAGGAACTGTGAAGTCAGTGCCTGCCTCATAGATGATGCCTGTGATTGCACCCATAGCGAGAGTCTTAGGGAACTCGTATGTGAACTGCTGGACTGTAGGGATCATCTCGTCACCTTTCTTGAGGATGACATTTGCCTGCTCGTCAAGAGTCTCAGGAACGACAACTACGATAGCCTCGTCGGTAATGCTCTTAATCTCGGCAACATCCTCATCGAAAAGAACTGTATAAACACTTGCGTCGTCACCGAAGTGCTTTCCTACGAGTGTAATCTCCGCACCCATCTGAGCCTTTGCAGGATTGAGTGAGTGGAGTTCTGCAGGATATACAGGCACCTCATAAGTGAAGTCGAAGCCTGTTGAAACCTTCTCGCCTACTGCAACGGTAACCGATACCTTGCCAGGCTCGTTCTCAGGAACGACCACAACGAGAGATGTTGCAGAAGCTGATGTCACAGTAGCCACAGCCTCGCCGAAAAGTACGACGTTGCCGTCCTTCTCAACTGAGAAGTTCTTTCCTGTGATTGTTGCAGCGATGCCTGCAAGACCGCTTGCAGGAGAGATCGCTGTGATCTGCGGAGTCGGCTGTTCAGGAGTCTTCTCCTCCTTGTTACAGCTGATGAAGATGGCCAGAACTGCCGCAATGGCCATAATGAAAAACTTTTTGTTCATAATAGTTATTATTAGTTGGTTAATGTTGATGTTTAGATTTCTCGACACCCTTCGGCCACTCGAAATGACAGGCGGTTACTTGTTATAGCGGATGGCTATATAGTCGATCGAGCTCGCGTGCTTGTCGCCGTCCTCATCATCGGTGATGAAGGTGTCGGTGTAATCTCCACCGCCGCTGCAGAGGTCGTTGACCGGCATCAGACGGATATATACATTGTCCTTTCCGAGGAGTTCCGCAGGAAGGTCCATATTGATGGCCTTGTATCCCACAACTGACGAGAAGAGCGTGCCTGTCCACTGTGAAATGTCAGGAACTGTATACTCGCCTATCGGATGCCACTGGGCGTCCTTTGAAGGATCCATAGAGTCAACCTCAGACCATTCTGCCTTCCAGTAGCGCGGAGAGTGGAATCTCTGCGATGAGTTGAGCACTGATATCTGCATCGAGAGCTTGCTGCTGACGCCCTTTGTCGAGAAGTTCAGCATCCAGGCATATCCCCTGTTCTGGTCGAAATCCCACCATTTGAGGCTTCTGAACGCGCAGTAGCAGTCAGAAGAGCACCAGCCCTTTCCCGCTCCGCTGCCGGCGTTGGCCACGCGCATAGGGATCTCAGCATCAGCCATAGATGTCTCCGGGGCAAGCCACTGACGGGTGCCGTTGAACTCGCCCACCCACTCTGACATCTCGGGATTATAACGGTCCTTGTCCGAGTCCAGGACGATGCCAAGTCCGTTCACATTGCCGGTGTTGGCTCCGAACATAGTGCCTGCAAGACCGATAGGGCCAAGGTATGAGAAACATACTTCCGCAGACATATGCTGCTTATACACTTCCTCGGTATATTCCTTGGCTTCCGTGCCTGTATACTTCTTCTGGTAAGTGTGGGTAAACCATCCGTTATCTCCGTATGTAGGCCTCTGGACACCGTTCTCAATGTCAGGATTCCAGTAGCGGTATTCCACGAGAAGCTCCGAGAAGCTGTCCTTGAAGTCCATCTGCATCTGGTCATAGATGTCGCTCTTGGTCTGGTGACGGATCTGATATCTTCCTATGTTTCCGAGCTCAGGGTCTGTCTCCATATCTAGGAGGTCCATATCGTTCTTCCACTCAAAGCGCGAGAAACGCTCATGCACGATCACGCCAGAAATATTTCCCGATCCCTGAGGAACGCGGGTACCGTCGTTACGATATGTGCAGACAGTATTTGTATACATATAGAAGCTGTCGCCGTTGATGTCGCGTACCAAAAGCGGGAACTTGGCGATACGGTCAGACTTTCCGGCAATAGAATATCCTTCGTTGATAGGACAGATGGATCCCTTTCTAACAGGGAACTCGACATCCTTAAGAGTGACATAGGTGAAGATGTCATCATCAGTGAGCTCATTGAAATGCTTCTGCTTCACGACAATCTCCGACTCGGCCGCCTTCACATTGGAAGCGACCATACTCTTCTTCACGCCCTTGATCTGGTAGTACTTGGCCGGATTGTCGAAGAGATAGATCTCCGTACCCTTGAGGAGCACCCGCACCTTGTTGAACTGCTTGAAGATATTGTCCTCTTCTGTCTCGGTGAGAAGGGAGAAACCGTATTTTCCGTCAAGAGACTGCACATATACAGTCCTCTGTGAGACAGTATAGTCGATTGCGGAAGCACTGATCTGCTCGTTCTCGCCGGCATTTCCACCCTCGGTGTTGCTGACTACAATACCCTCAAGAATATAGTCTTCGGTCACTTCTCCGCCGTTCGGATAAGTGCTTCTGATCTCGGCGAAAGACTTGAGCACACCAAGGCCCTCGTTGGAGTTCTTCTGCATCACGATCAGCTCAAGCGCAACTTTGTCACCCCATCCGTCCACGAAAGAGAGGTTGAGGGATGCTGTACGGACCGAAACATCATCCGGGTTTGGATCTGTCCAGATGCTGAGCGTCCTGTCCTGGCCGTCGCCGGCCATAGAAACCTTTTCAGGGTCGAGCCATCCGACATTCTCCGGATCGTTATAGTCGACGTTCACCTTGAAGTACTCGAACGGGATGTTAGTGGAAAGCGAAGCCTTTGACTCACCGCCGGCTCCCGGCACCACCATAGAGGTATTGCCCATCGAAAGATTTGCCTCGATCTTACCCTTCTGCTTCACGTATACTGTGTCACGACGCTCGTCCACGTCACTGCACAGTGCGAATGAAGTCATTCTCTTGAACTCATCATTGCCGGTGGATGTCAGCGTCAGAGTGCCGTCACCGTTTCCCTTCATAGCGCTGAGAGTGAGCCAGCTGCTCTGATCAAGCATCTCTATATGATAGCTTCCGTTGGAATAGATCTCAAGTTCGTATTCTCCACCCTCGGCCTCGACGATGCAGACATTGTCTTCAAGCGGAGTTCCCAGCTCAACCAGCTTTATGTCCGCTGTCTCGTCAAGGCTGCAGGACAATGCGGTAAGGAAGACCACCGAAGCGGAAAACGCTCTAAATATATTTCTCTTCATATTCATTCCTGTTATTTAGTTGACTGGATTACTGTAAACTTGGCGTTGATGATCTCGCCTGCGTCAGAGACGTATGTGAAGGTCAAATTCTGCTGACGTGGGCTGCCTGTCTTATTCTCGGTGAGTGTAAGGCTGAGACCTCCCGGAACCATATGGGCATCGGTGATCCAGCTCGGGTCCTGAATCGTAATGGTCATATTGTCCTGATAAGGCCAGATCGTATTTTCCAAAGTCTCGACAACAAGAGTCTGAGCATCAGGGCCATAAGAACCATATCCGAGAGCAGGGAGCTTGAATGCAGCCTTGCCTTCGCTCTGGGTAACGGTCACATACTTGTTGAATGTCATACCGGTAGGATTGGCAATGGTGATCCTGAGCTTGGCAGTCCTCTGAGCACCTGAAGCGTTGGCTGCCACACCGAAACGGAACTTGTCGTGTTCCGCCTCGAAAGATGTGATCCAGTGCGACGGATCTGCATCCTGGCCGTCGATAAGCACTGTCTCCTCTGTGCCGTCTTCCTTGCTGTACACTGCATATGCATACACGGCATCAGCACAATACAGAAGGTTTCCGACCGCATTGACCACGGCAGTACCTGCAGTATTGAAAAGAGGCACCTGAGTAACCTGAGGTTCATATATAGGAGTACTTACCGGACCAGCCTGGGTCATCACGACAGTGTCGCGGAGCTCGTCCTTGGACAGGACGATTCCCACTCTTCGCGCAATGCCGTAGTTGGCACTGTAGGTAAACACAAGGTCACTGTTTCCATATCCGGACACTTTGTTCAGACTTGCCCAGTCGACCGGCTCGGTGAACGTCGCCGTCCAGTCTCCGTCAGCATATACAAGGACGTGGGTCGAGCCGGCATCCTTGCTGAGGGAGATGTTGCGCTGTGCCACTGAAAGCGGCAGATCCATCTTGTAAGGTTTGTCGCATGAAGCGAAAAGCGCAAGCGCAGTGATAAATATTGCAATTTTCTTCATAAATCCTCCTTTTACATACCGTACTGGGCATATTCATTATTGTCGAGGTTGTACTTCGAGTACACAACCTGGGTATCCGGAATAGGATAGAACCTGTGGCAAGGCTTCATATTATTGACAAGTGAAGGATAGTCGCTGTAGTCCGTCACCGCATCATACCATATGCCCCAGCGTACGAGGTCATACTTGCGCTGGAACTCTCCGAAGAGTTCCCTTGCCCTCTCGTTGCGGATCTCCTCCCTCAGGCGGACCTGAGTGCGGAGGGTATATCCTGCAAGGCCTGCGCGAAGTCTTGTCATATCAAGATACTTCACAGACTCTGAGAGCTGGTTGAGTTCGCACAGAGCCTCTGCCTTGAGAAGGAGTGCATCAGCATAGCGGAACACCTTGTAGTTGTTGTCGTCGTTGCCTTCCTTCATATTCGGACACCAGAACTTAGGACCCGGATAAGGACGCGTTGTAACCTTCTCGAATGCCTTTCCTTCCCACTCCCAGGCAACATTGTAGTAGTTCCTGAGGTCCTTTCCGCGACGAGGCATAAGACCCTGGCAGAAGTATACATTGGCATATGCCGGCTGCCAGGTCTTGGCTGTCGTGCCAAGTTCAGGAATCTGGACGCCGTCATAGATGTCATCCTTGTTTCTCACAGGAGTCGTCACGCAAGCCACATTGGACACATATGACAGACCGCCCTCAGTGTAAGTGTGCTGGATCTCGAAGATGGACTCAGGAGTGTTCTTGCAACGGAACTGAATGTCCTCGAGAGGATACTGATTGAGGTCACCGTAGATTTCCTCCAGTTTGTCGACAGCATTAACGACCTCTTCCCAATCATTGTTCCAGGCAGCTAACTTCGCGATGAGCATCCACGCTGTTGCTGCGCCGAGGCGCTGTTCCTTGTTGTCGGATGTCCTTGTCTGTGACACCAGAGGAGCGATCTCCTTGAGGTCTGCGATCAGGTCTGCACGGCTCTGATCGGCATCCATACGCGGAAGCTCAGCCACCTTGAGAAGGGTCTCCGTGTCAGAGACGTCATACATATAGAAAGGTACATCTCCGAAGAAGCAGGTCAGATGCCAGTAATAAAGGGCTCTGAGCACCCTTGCCTCACACAGTAGCTGATTTCTTTCCGCATCTGAAAGCGCCGTACAGCCCTCAATGCCTGGAATAGCGAAATTACATCTCTGCACTCCGAGGTAGCACTGTTTCCACACTGTAGTACCGAAGCGCGGCTTCACTGGGCTGATATCCAACTGCGCATCCAATGTACCTGAAGGACAATACATTATATCTGAAACACACTCCACAGCCAGGAAATACTGGTAAGTGTATATGCTCTTGAGCGGAATGTAGCAGCCGTTCACCACAGACTGGCACTCCGCAAAGTTGCGGAAGAAGTTATCCGGCGTCGAGATGGACGAAGTGTCCTCCTCGAGCGAGCAGGATACCGCTCCCGAGAGCAGACCGGCCATAAAGACCGCACCGATTATCTTTTTGAATATGTTCATAGCTCGATTTCTTTTCTATTAATACCTTACCTGGATGCTGAAAGTGAATGTCCTTGGCTTCGGATATGCTCCGAGGTCCACACGGCGGAGGGTAGAAGATGTTCCCTCGCTGGATACGTCAGGGTCAAATCCGTTGTAGTTCTTCCACAGGTAGAGGTTCTCTCCTGAAAGGGTAACAGTGACATCCTTGATGCCTCCCTTCCACTTCCTCGAAAGGTCAAGGGTGTAGCCGAGGCTGATGTTCTTGAGTCTGAGATATGAGGCATCGTGAATCATAAAGTCGCTCGGGAGGGCCACGTCTGTGTAGCCTGCGCGAGGGATGTTCGATTCAGAATTTCTCTCAGGGTGCCAGGAGTTCAGCATATAGCGGAACTGGTTGGTGTACATACCTCCGGACTGGTAGAACTCTCCGTAGTTGTAGATCTTTCCGCCGAGAGAATACGCCAGATAGACACCAAGCTTGAAGTTCTTGTAGTAGAAAGTATTCTGCATACCTCCGTAAAGGATAGGGTCCGCACTTCCCTGGTATACGAGGTCTTCCTGATTCAGGACGCCGTCGTGATTGATGTCATAGTACCTCGGCGTACCGTCAGCCCACTTCGTGCTTTCGCTCGCATAGGCCTTGGTCTGCTTGTTCCTTTCCCTCTCCTGATCCGACTTCCAGATGCCGCCGTACTTGAATCCCCAGAGCGAGTTGAGCGGATATCCCTTCACATATCCATACATCATGTATTTGTTGTTTCCAGGACAGTCCATTGCAGACACAAAGTCTTCAGAGCCGATGTCAAGCACCTTCTGTGTGTTGTGCGATAAGGTCAGGGAAGTCGTCCACTGGAAGTCCCTCCTCTCGATATTGCGGGTTTCGATGGAAAGCTCGACACCCTTGTTGGAGATTGCTCCAAGGTTGCACATACGCTTGTCATATCCCGTCTGCTCGGCCACCTGCACCTGCAGGAGCAGGTCTGTGGTCTTCGACATATAGGCTTCTGCGGTGAGCGAAACTCTTCCTCCGAACATAGTCCAGTCGAGGGCGAGGTTATATGAGGCGGTCTTCTCCCAGGTAAGTCCAGGCTCTGCGAGACGGCTTCTGTAGAAGGATACCGGCTGTGAGCCATCGAAGAGATATCCTCCTGTGGTGCTGTCGAGTTTGGCGAGGGAATAGTACGCACTGATTGCGTCATTACCGGTGAGACCGGCACTGAATCTGAGCGAAAGGTCGTCGATCCACGATGCACCGGACATGAAATTCTCATTCGAGATGTTCCACCTCAAGGCTGCAGACGGGAAGAAGGCCCACTTGTTGTTCGCAGCGAAATTGGATGCACCGTCATAACGGCCTGTGGCAGTGATATAGTAACGTGACTTCCAGTTGTAGTCCACTCTGGCGAATCCGGACATCTTGGTCTTGCTGCTGAACGAGGTTCCTGCACTGTAGGTCTCCTTGTCAAGAACCGCATTCATATTGTTCCACATCACCTCGTCATCCATATATCCCTGTCCCTGTAGCGAGAAATTCTCTGCGGAGAATCTGTAGAGGGAGAATCCAAGGAGAGGCTGGAAGGTGTGGCCGTTCTTTTCAAGCTTGTATCTGATCGTGGTCTCGTCAGACATCGAATTCTCGCTATAGTCAGCCCTGTATGCCTGTCCGCCCTCGTTTTCTGTCTTTGCAGGGAGGGAGCCCGGGAAGTAGCGGTAGTTCTGTCTGAAATAGAGATAGTATGAGAACACACTGGAGATCACGAGGTCCTCGACAGGGGTTATGTCCACGCTGATGGCATGGTTCATCGAATTTCTCTTTGTCTGGTTGGTGTTCAGGTCGATCATCGCCCTCGGAGTATTGATCTTCTGGCCGAGGTTGTAGAGAGGGTTCTCAGAATCCGTCACCTTGAGCAGCGGCGACAGGTACTGGGCACCGTTCCACCAGCTTGTACCACCGATGGTGGCCTTGTTCTCGTCTGTGTGACGCCATGTGTATGAGCCGTTGTATGAGGCTTTCAGCCAAGGGAATATCTGTCTGTCACCCTTGATACGGCCGGAAAAACGTCTCTGACCGCTGCCGTCGATGATACCGTCTGT
>JAFUJQ010000056.1 GCA_017473705.1 Bacteroidales bacterium
CTGTTTAGGGCGTGAGAAAGCAAAGGCATTATCCTGTATCTCCGTCACACCAGAATGCAGATCGACATACTCGATCATTGAGTCATAGAAGGCATATTGGCCTATTATTGGCACGCTTTCATGGATGACCGTGCTCTGTGTACCTCCGGCTATGAGGGTATTTGTTGCAGTCTCGATAAGAGAGTTGTTCCTGACGTCAAATACCGGGTTGGTCTTGTTCATGACAAACCTTTCGATCATAGGACTTACCGCTCCTTTGAGAGCTATGGTCTCCAATGTAGACGGGATACGTATCGTATGCATATACGGCGAATTGAAGTAGAAGGCGTATTCTCCACCGATCTCAGTCACTCCTTCAGGGATGAAGAACTCTCCTTCGTTGCAGCTGCCGTCTGCCTGGACCACTCTCTTGAGTGCTGTGCAGTACATGAATGCCCTCTGGTCTATCTTGGTAAGGTTTGCCGGCAGTCGGACCTCTTCCAGAGATTTGCAGGAGGCAAAGGTAGCATACTCGATGGTTGTCATCTCATCGGGAATCTCAAAGGTCTTTATAGCCGATCCGGAGAATGCTCTTTCCTCTATATGGGTGTAGTTCGGCGGCAGGTCGATGTCTTCCAGAATCTTGCAATCCTGGAAAGTGCTTGTCGGGATGGTCTTCATGTCGGAGGGAAGCTTCACATATGTCAGTGAGCGGCAGTTGTAGAATACACCGTAACTCATCCTGCACCCGTCAGGAACGATGCACGAGATCAGACCAGATCTTTCGAAAGCCTGATAACTTATGCTCTTGAGGGTTGAAGGCAGTGATACCTCTTTGAAATTTGCACATCCGAGAAAGCACCATGCTCCGATCTTTTCCATCCCCTCGGGGAAGATCGCGGACTTCACCGTCTGGATGTATTGCATAAAGCTGTACTGGTATCCCTTGTAATCCTTTATGGCCATCTTCATCACGTGTTCACCGGTGGTCTCGAACTGGTACATCTGCTCTGTTCCGATGTCCACGCCGTCCATCCTGATCGCTATGGGACTTCCTCCATAATATATCTTCGTAGGCTGACTGATGTCCGTTATCTCATGCACGAATGTCATCCACAGGTAGAATCCGTCGAAGTTGATGGTGACATCGGAGTTGATGTCGCTGAGCCTGATTGTCATCAGTCCGGTCTCCACGTCCACATCCTGAATCAGCGTTGCATCACCCTCGAATGTTACCGGCTTCACCTCAGCATCCTTTGTCAGATAGGGGGCTACGATGATATTCACATTGCCGTCTTCATCAACGCTTGAATCGAAGGTCAGACCGTCCGTCACACCTCCGAAGGTGATGGTGTGGTCGTTGAGCTCTATGCGGTTGCTCACCTTGTCGTGTACCCACTCTGTCACATCCGTGCTGGTCACATAGGCGGATCCTTTGTCTACTGTGATGGCGATACGGTTTATATACCCGGTCAGTACCTTGATTTTCTCCGGGGTCTGAAGCTTGACTATCTTGCCGTCAATGCACAGCTCGAACTCGATTATCGATTCTGTGCCAGGGATAGCTATGAATTCGACCCAAGGATTTTCTGAGGATAGGCTCAGCGGGTCCATCTGCGGAGTGAATGTCTCTCCGGCTTCAACGGATGATAACGTTCCGTCCATGGCATTGAGGATGGCGGAGCTTGCAAGTGCATCTCCTCTGGCCGAGACAGACGTAATCACTCCTGCCTCAGCATATGTGCCACGAGTGAATGACAGCCTCACGCCGCAAAGGGCATGATTGAGTGTCAGGTTTGCCGTCGGATTGCTCTTTCTCAGAAGGTTTACCTTCTTGGCATACATGTAGTCCACCTGATGTTCTGAAGTAGCCTTCACAGGGATCTCTCTTATATTCGTCACTTCTTCTGAGTATGGATAATATGCATATCCGTTTCCAGTAGTCGTGGAGAGAAGAATCTGATTCTTCAAGGGTTTCCAGATCTGGACTCCATCACTGCTTGAGGCTGTGTAAGGGATATTTATGAAACTCTCCCCGTCATAGGTATCAAGATCCGGCTCGACGACCGTGATTCCCAGACATGAGCCGTCCGGCATGGCAGTTCCATAGATGAGGCCCTTAGTCTGAGTTGCCGGGCTTGCCTTTACATTGAGTTCAAGAGGAACCCTGTCCTCGTCCGATGGAACATCAGGCTCCTGCAGACGATTGTCACATGATGCCAACATGGCACAGATGGCAGCTGTGCTGAGTACAAGTCTGTAGATGTGAGTATTCATGATATATGTCATTAGGTATTGTTATTCGTCCATGTAAACGAGTGTCCATCCGTAAGATCCGAGGTTTATTCCTGAACTTACCCAATATGAGTAGTTCGACCCAGTCTTGGCGGCAGCAGGCACTGCCAGTACTCCTCCTTTGGCTACTCCCAGGAAGTTATATCTGTAGTTGCCTCCCAGGTTCGGCGTGATGACCGGCCAAGACACGATGTGCCGCAGATTGCTGCAGTCACTGAAGCAGTAGTTCCCGACGTATGTGACTCCAGAGGGAATGATGATGGAGGCCAGTGAGGCGCATCCGTCGAAAGCAAAGTCGCCCAGCTTGGTCACTCCGTCAGGGATGTCGATGACAGTTAGGGATTCACAGCCTCTGAACATGCTGTCGTATA
>JAFUJQ010000037.1 GCA_017473705.1 Bacteroidales bacterium
AGTAAGGCCTGAGATATCAGTGATCTGCTTTGATTTTACCCACTTTCCTTCTTCAGGAATTGGAGCCGGACCGTGGTTAGGTCCCTTCTTTACGCAGCACATCTGCTGCACTTCGTGTGAATAAACCATAATAGTACTATTTGTTTTAAAACTGTGTATACTGTTTCAGATTTCTCGACTCGCTGCGCCCGCTCGCATTGAGCGGTGTCTTGAAATCATGCAAAGATAATAATTTTTCCTATATCTCCACCGGTTATTTCATGCTTTCGATGACTTTGCGGTTTATGGCGCTCAGGCGTTCCTCGTCAAGCTTGACGACCTTTCTGTCATATGTCATCAGGCCGTTCACCTCGATCTCGACGTCTGTGGTCTGTGTATATATTGCACCGGCAAAGCCGTCATCAATAAGGTCTATAAGCATATCCGCATATTTCTCATATGTATCAAGGACTTCGTCTGCACTCTTGAACTGCACATAGCCCCAGTTGCGGTCAGGCTGCCAGAGGTGTCCTTCCACAGGCCAGCCTATGCCGCCGTATTCGCCGAGCACATTTATATATTCCTTGTCATAGAGATACATCTCAGGATGCGGATAGTTATGAAGGTCAAGGATGTCACCCGAGCAGTGCACAAAGTTTCCTCCCGACGCATAATTAATGAGCCTGGTCGGATCCTGCGCACGGGTAAACTGCACTACATCCTCCGTGTCGAACTGTCCCCAGCCCTCGTTGAACGGCACCCAGACCACAATGCAAGGGAACCCTTTGAATACAGCAATCACCTCACCCCATTCCTTATAGTAATTATCCTTTCCTTCCTGGGTAACAGGATAATCAGTGCCGGTATCATAGGCTCTGTTACCCCAGACGTTCTCGTGATTGTCCTCTATGCTCGGCATGTCCTGCCATACCAGCATGCCGAGGCGGTCGCAGTGCCAGTACCATCGGGCGGGCTCCACCTTTACATGCTTGCGTATCATATTGAATCCGAAATCCTTTGTCTTCTGAATGTCGAATGCCAGGGCTTCGTCTGACGGAGCGGTATAAAGGCCGTCAGGCCACCAGCCCTGGTCAAGCGGGCCGTACTGGAAGAGCGGTTCTCCATTGAGACACATCCTCTTGTGACCCGAAGCGTCTTTACCATATGAAATCTCCCTCATGGCAGCATAGCCGCTCACGCTGTCAACCACCTTGCCTTCGCGGACGACATTCACCTCGACATCATACAGATATGGGGAATCCGGAGACCACAGCTTCATCTGCGGCACGTCCAGAGACACATCTGTTCCTCTGGCCTTGTTTATCACATTGCCGCTCTCCATAAGCACTACCTCGCAGGCATCACCTTCGGCGAGAACCGCATCCACATACACATTCAGCACGGATGCATCGATATCTGCCACAGCCTGATAGCTTTTCACGTATGACTCAGGCACCGGCTCCATCCATACTGTCTGCCAGATGCCGGTGACTGCAGTATACCATATGCCTTCAGGCTCGGACACCTGCTTTCCGCGAGGCTGGAACCAGCTGTCTGTGCCGTCGGTCACCTTGACCTTGAGAGTATTGGTCTTTCCCTGCTGCAGAAGGTCTGTGACATCAAACGAGAATGGAGCATATCCTCCGGTATGACAGCCGGCCAACTCACCATTGACATACACTTCAGCCTTCCAGTCCACTGCACCGAAATTGAGCATTATCCTGCTTCCTGCCCAGTCTTTCGGCACTGAGAACTCACGCTCATACCAGAGTGCATCATTTTCGGTAACTGACTTGCCGACACCGGAAAGCGCAGACTCGACGGCAAACGGCACCAGGATATGGCCGTCCATCTTATCCGGAACGGCATCAGCAGGTGTTATGGCATATTCCCAAAGTCCGTTGAGATTGACCCAGCGCTCGCGGACCATCTGCGGACGGGGATATTCCTGAAGTACATTCTCGGGATCAAGGGCTTCACCCCACGAGGTCATGATGCGGTCTCCTGCAGGAGCCCATTCCGGAGCGGAAGCACATGAAGAGAGGAGCACGGCAGACATTGCTGCGGCAAGAAGTGTTCTGAATTTCATACAATAGGTGTTTTAGTGGAGTAAAGATAACCATTTAATCGGACAATTTTGGCCAACATTGAGTATATTTGCAATATGAAATTCAAGATAGATTCGGAATACAGGCCGTCCGGCGACCAGCCGGCTGCAATAAAAGGCATCTGCGCCGCCCTGAAGGACGGAGTGGACGCCGTCACGTTGCTTGGCGTCACCGGCTCGGGAAAGACTTTCACCATGGCTAACGTCATCGAGCAGCTGCAGCGTCCTGCGCTGATAATGAGCCATAACAAGACGCTCGCCCACCAGCTCTACTGCGAGTTCAAGTCGTTCTTCCCGAACAATGCCGTGGAGTATTTCGTTTCATATTACGACTATTATCAGCCGGAGGCATATCTTCCGGTGACAGACACATACATCGAGAAGGACCTCAGCATCAATGACGAGATCGAGAAGCTGCGTCTGAGCGCAGCGTCGGCCCTGCTTTCGGGCAGACGCGACGTGATTGTCATCTCAAGCGTCTCATGTCTGTACGGCATCGGAAACCCCGCCGATTTCCACGCACAGACAGTCGTGGTGAAGCGCGGTGAGCAGCGCAGCATGAGCCGTCTGCTGTATCAGCTGGTGGATGCGCTGTATTCACGCACGGAAGCTGACTTCAAGAGAGGAACCTTCAGGGTCAGAGGCGACACGGTGGACATATGCATAGGATATGGAGAAAATGCTGTCCGCATAGAGTTCTTCGGCGACGAGGTGGAGCAGATCTCGATCATAGATCCTCTTACAGGAGCGTTCATTGACGAACTGGACGAAATATCGATATATCCTGCCGGAAACTTCGTGACCACAAAGGAGCGGAGCACTCGGGCGATCAGCCAGATCCAGGATGACATGGCCGCGCAGTGCGAATATTTCAAGAGCATAGGCAAGCACCTGGAGGCCAAGAGATTGCAGCAGAGGGTGGAATATGACCTGGAGTTCATCAAGGAGATGGGATACTGCCCCGGAATAGAGAACTACTCGAGATATTTCGACGGCCGCGAGGAAGGCATGCGTCCTTTCTGCCTGATAGACTATTTCCCGAAGGATTTCATCACATTCATAGACGAGAGTCATGTGACCATACCGCAGGTCAGGGCCATGTACGGCGGCGACCACTCGCGTAAATCCGTCCTCGTTGAGTACGGATTCCGCCTCCCTGCCGCCGCGGACAACCGCCCTCTCAAGTTCGACGAATTCGAGGCCATCACAGGACAGAAAGTGTTCGTCAGCGCGACTCCTGCGGACTATGAGCTGGAGAAGTCGGAAGGACTTGTTGTCGAGCAGGTCGTAAGGCCGACAGGTCTTCTGGATCCTCCTATCGAGGTCCGTCCTATAGAAAATCAGGTGGATGATCTTCTGGAGGAGATCAGGATAAGGTCTGAGAGAGACGAAAGGGTGCTCGTGACGACTCTCACCAAGAGGATGGCAGAGGAGCTGGAGAAGTATTTCACCAGGATGGGAGTGCGATGCAGGTACATCCATTCCGACGTCGACACTCTCGAAAGAGTAGAGATCATCAACGATTTCAAGAACGGTCTCTTCGACGTGCTGGTCGGAGTCAACCTCCTGAGGGAAGGACTTGACATACCTTCGGTGTCGCTCGTGGCGATCCTGGATGCCGACAAGGAAGGCTTCCTTCGAAGCGGAAGGGCGCTGACGCAGACGGCAGGACGAGCGGCACGAAACGTGAACGGACTTGTCATCATGTATGCAGACACCATCACGGAGTCCATGCAGCAGACCATATATGAGACAGACCGCAGGCGAAGCAAGCAGATGGAGTACAACAAACTCCACGGCATCACGCCTCACCAGGTGGGAGGTGCAAGACCGGCACAGCAGCAACGTCAGGAAGGCAGGGTCAGCGCAGCGAACTCATATGACGACCCGACATACATCCCGAGCCCTACAGAGCTCGGACGCGGCGAGATCAGCGTAGGCTTGGGCCACGACTCGAAGCGCGACAGCAACTCGGCATATGTTGACGGATATCTGCAGGCCGACCTCGCGGCAGTCCTGCAGGACCCGGTGATCCGTTCGATGACGCGCGAACAGGTCGAGAAAGCCGTAGAGCACGCCAAAAAGAACATGGAGAAGGCATCAGCAGCCCTAGACTTCCAGGCCGCCGCAAAATACCGCGACGAAATGTGGGCATTGCAACAATATTTGAAAGTATGGAAATAAGGGCAAGTTTAAAAACTTGCCCAAGTCAAGAAAACTGAAAGTTTACGAAGACCGGCCCGGGCAGGGCCGAAGCGCCCCATAGAAGGGGGCTGTCACAAAGTGACTGGGGGTTAAGACAATATATTATGGTACTAGAAAGATACGACCAGGCCGGCCAGGACCTCATCCTCAAGGCCTACAACATAGCGGCAGAAGCCCTGAAGGGCAAGACCCGCGGCAACGGTCAGCCGTTCATCGAGCATCCCATAGCCGTGGCAAAGATTGCCTGCGACGAGATCGGTCTCTCGGCCGAGTGCATCGCCGCGGTGTTCCTTCATGAGGCCACCAGATTCTTCCCCGAGACCGATATCAGAAGCGCCGGATTCGGAAAGGATGTCTACACCATTGTGGACGGTCTGAACAAGATCTCCACCATCAAGCCGAAGGACACGAGGCTTGAGGCTGAGCTATATAAGAAGCTCATCGTCTCATACTCCCGTGACCCTCGTGTGACTGTCCTGAAGATTGCGGACAGGCTCGAAGTAATGCGTTCACTCGACATGTTCCCCAAGCTTTCAAGGGAAAGGAAAATCCTGGAGACGCAGATGCTGTACATCCCTCTAGCCCACCAGCTCGGACTCTATAACATCAAGAGCGAGATGGAGGACATATACTTCAGATATGCAGATCCTGAGCAGTACAGGGCCATAACCAACAAGCTCAAGAGTACCGAAGCAGACAGGGAGAAGCTCATGGAGCAGTTCATCGAGCCGCTGAAGCAGAAGCTCAACGACGAGGGCATAGTCTACAAGCTTAAGGTCCGCACGAAGACAGCCCTCTCCATCTACAAGAAGATGAAGAAGCAGAAGGTGCCGTTCGAGGGTGTCTTCGACGTGTTCGCCATAAGGTTCATCATCGACTGCGAGGCGGACAGGGAGACGGAACATGCGCTGTGCTGGAAGGTGTTCTCGTATGTGACAGAGGAGTACGATTCGGATACCAGGCGCCTTCGCGACTGGATATCCAATCCGAAGCCGAACGGATATGAATCTCTTCATATAACAGTAAAGAACAAAGAAGGAAGCCATCTCGAGGTGCAGATCAGGACCAAAAGGATGGATGACATGGCTGAGAGCGGACTCGCTTCGCA
Organism: Bacteroidales bacterium; assembly: GCA_017473705.1. Lineage (GTDB taxonomy): Bacteria > Bacteroidota > Bacteroidia > Bacteroidales > UBA932 > Cryptobacteroides. Next base: position 5,400 of record JAFUJQ010000037.1, read on the forward strand.
TTGGTCTTATAAGGGCATAAGACATGAAGAGACGCTTGACAAGTGGCTGACCGCCGTCAGGAAGGCACTGGAAAGTCCTCTGGGCTCTGAGAGCGACCCGATGGCAGCATATTACGAGGATGAGATCATCAACCTCCAGGACAAGGAGATCTTCGTATTCACTCCTTCAGGAGAGCTCAGGAAACTGCCGGCTGGAGCCACAGTGCTTGATTTCGCATTTGACATACACACCAACCTCGGCATCAAGTGCACTGGCGGAAGGGTCAACGGCAAGGCAGTCAGGATCAATGAGCCGCTGAAGACCGGAGATGTCGTGGACATAATGTCCGGAAAGAACCAGAAGCCATCACCGGACTGGCTGAACTTCGTCGTGACGACCAAGGCCAGGAACAAGATCCGCCAGAAGCTCAGCGAGGCGGAGTTCCAGAAGGCGGCAGACGGCAAGGAGCTCCTCAGCCGCCGTCTGAAGAACTGGAAGATGGAGCTGGATGATGAAGTGCTGGCTGCAATACTCAAGAAACTTCAGTACAAGACAATAAACGCATTCTATGCCGCAATCGGCGAGGAGGTCCTGGATGTAGCGGACATCAAGAATCTCATTCTGGAGATAACCCAGGGAAGCACTGCTGCAGTCACCGAGCAGGAGAAGAGGCCGAAGGGGGTGATCGAGGAGAAAGGCAGCGACGACATACTCGTCATCGACGCGAAGAATGTCAAGGGCATCGACTACAGGATGGCCAGATGCTGCAATCCTGTGTTCGGAGATGATGTGTTCGGCTTCGTGACAAGGACCGAAGGCATCAAGATCCACAGGATGTCATGTCCTAACGCCGCAAGGCTCATAGAAATGTATCCATACAGGATCCAGAAGGTAAAGTGGAGCGAGACCCCGAGCACCAGCAACTTCCAGACAGGTCTGCGCATCTCGGCTGCCCTGGAGCCTTCGGTGATCAATGAGATCATGGACATAGTGAATTCATTCAGGGCATCCATCAGGATGTTCAATGTGGTCGAGAACGACAGGCAGGGCACATATGACATCACAATGAAGATTGCGGTGCCGAGCAGCCTGGAACTCGACAAGGTGACGTCGCAGATCAGGAACCTGAAGAATGTCGTGAAGATCAGCAGAATGTAAAGATGCCCGGTCAAGCCGGACATGAAGGACGACATAAAAACGTCATACCCGACATGATCGGGTATCTGTAAGACATATGAATAAGATAAATATAGAAGAAAGAGTCGCGAAAGCCAGACGGCTTTTCAAGGAAGGCGGATACAACTGCTGCCAGGCCGTAGTGCTGGCATATAACGATGTCTTCGGTCTGGACGACGAGACCGCAGCCGCCCTGTCCTCAGGCTTCGGAGGAGGCATGGGAAGAATGAGAGAAGTATGCGGAAGCGTGAGCGGAATGGTCATGCTGGCGGGCCTCATAAGGCCTGCATCCGACCCATCGGTAAAGGAATGGCGCACGGCCAACTATGCGCTTGTGCAGGAAATGGCCGGAGAATTCAAGGCCGTGAACGGATCGATAGTATGCAAGGAACTCCTTGGGCTCGTGCCTATGGGAAGCAGTTCTCCGGCACCTGCGGAGTCGCCGGAACCGTCTGAGCGCACTCCTGAATACTACAAAAAACGCCCATGCGAGGAGCTTGTAGGCATCGCAGCGCGGATTGCAGGAGAAAAGATTCAAAATATTTTATAAATTTGTATGTTCTAAAACATCGACCATGAATTTTCAGAAAGCGCACAAGGCCCATCCGTGGCATGGAATCAGCCTCGGAGACAAGGTACCGGAAGAGGTAAGGGCATTCATCGAAATCGTGCCGACAGACACAGTGAAGTACGAAGTTGACAAGGAATCAGGCTATCTGACTCTTGACAGGCCTCAGAAGTTCTCCAATATCGTTCCGTCACTATATGGTTTCCTCCCGAGAACATACTGTGGTCCGAAAATGGCGGAGCTGACAAACAAAGCATTGGTCAGAAGCGATGTCGAAGGCGACGGAGACCCTCTGGACATATGCATCCTGACTGAGAAGGATGTGACCCATGGAGACATCATCGCCAAGGCACGTCCTATCGGCGGCCTCAGACTTCTTGACCACAATCAGGCTGACGACAAGATCATAGCAGTGCTCATGAGTGACGCGGTATACGGAGCGATGACCGACATAGAGCAGGTGCCTGCCGCAATCATCCGCCGCCTCATCCATTACTTCAGCACCTACAAGGACATTCCAGGAGAGCACACTGAAAGGATGAAGTTCATAAGCATATACGGTCCTGACGTGGCAAAAGACGTCGTCCTCCGTTCCATGGAAGACTATCAGGATTATATATCAACAAAAAAGAAGGCGACTTATTAGTCGCCTTCATTTTTTATTATAATTCTAAAATTACTCTGCCTTGCCGTTTGAACCAAGAACGTTAACGATCTTGTGGATGTAGAGCTTCTTCATGTTGTCACGTGCAGGACCGAGGTACTTACGTGGGTCGAACTCTGCAGGCTTGTTGGCGAATACCTCGCGGATAGCTGCTGTCATTGCGAGACGTGAGTCAGAGTCGATGTTGATCTTGCATACTGCAGACTCAGCAGCCTTGCGGAGCCAAGGCTCTGGAATACCGATGGCTGCCTTGAGGGCTCCACCATACTTGTTGATTGTTGCAACCTCGTCCTGTGGAACTGAAGATGAACCGTGGAGAACGATAGGGAATCCTGGAAGCTCCTTCTCAACACCCTCGAGAACGTCGAATGCGAGCATTGGAGGTACGAGGAGACCTGTCTCCGGATCTACTGTGCACTGCTCAGGAGTGAACTTGTAAGCACCGTGTGATGTTCCGATAGAGATAGCGAGAGAGTCGCAGCCTGTGCGTGAAACGAAGTCTACAACCTCCTCAGGCTTAGTGTATGTGTGGTGGTCTGAGCTTACCTCATCCTCAACACCTGCGAGGACTCCGAGCTCACCCTCTACTGTAACATCGAACTGATGTGCATACTCCACAACCTTCTTTGTGAGAGCAACGTTCTCCTCATATGGAAGGTGTGAACCGTCGATCATGACTGATGAGAAGCCCATGTCGATGCAGCTCTTGCAAGTCTCGAATGAATCACCGTGGTCGAGGTGAAGAACGATCTGAGGATTCTCCCAGCCGAGCTCCTTTGCATACTCTACAGCACCTTCTGCCATGTAGCGGAGAAGAGTCTGGTTTGCATACTGACGTGCGCCCTTTGATACCTGGAGGATAACTGGAGACTTAGTCTCAGCAGCTGCTGATATGATAGCCTGAAGCTGCTCCATGTTGTTGAAGTTGAATGCAGGGATAGCGTAACCGCCCTCGATTGCCTTTGCGAACATCTCTCTTGTGTTCACAAGACCAAGTTCTTTGTAAGAAATCATAATCGTATAATTTGTTTAAAAATCGTTTCTATTACACTAAATCTTGGCAAATTTAACTATTTTTGCCAAATATTGAAAAATTATCTGAAACATTGGAAAAATTGTCAACGATGAACAATAAGGTTATAATATTCTCAGCTCCTTCAGGAGCCGGCAAAAGCACGATTGTAAACCATCTTCTCGGCCTCCGCAAAGACCTCGAATTCTCCATTTCAGCGACTTCAAGGGCACCACGCGGCACTGAGCAGCATGGTGTAGAATATTATTTCTTCTCCGCCGACGAGTTCAGACAGATGATCGCAGAGGATAAGTTCGTCGAATATGAGGAAGTCTATGCGGGATCGTTCTACGGCACACTGAAGTCAGAGGTGGAACGCATCTGGGCGAAGGGCCATGCCATCGTGTTTGACATCGATGTCCAGGGAGGAGTCAACCTCAAGAGGATATTCGGCGAGCAGGCTCTCTCGGTGTTCATCCAGGCTCCTTCTGTGGAAGTGCTTCGCGAAAGGCTCGTCGGACGCGGCACCGACACTGAGGAAGCGATAGAAAGACGCGTGGCGAAGGCAGCGTCCGAGATGGAGTTCGCAGCAGGCAAGTTTGACTATGTGCTTATCAATGACGACCTTGCAAAGGCCAAGGCGGAGGCAGAGGGACTTATTGATGCTTTCCTGAAGAAATAGAGATTCCTCGACAAGCTCGGAATGACAGGCAGACACATAGCAGTATACAGCGGATCATTCAATCCCCTTCACATCGGCCATCTTGCCATCATGAAGCATATGACCGAGGAAGCGGGATTTGATTATGTATACCTGATAGTATCTCCAAAGAATCCGCTGAAGGACGGCATCAGCGGGGCGACAGGTCCGGAGCGTTACGAGGCAGCCGTCAAGGCCGTATGCAGACATCCGGAACTGAAAGTATGGGTGGACGACATAGAGCTGCATATGCCTGCACCGCATTACACCATACGCACATTGGACGCGTTGAAAGAACGGGAACCCGGGAACCGGTTCACCCTCATAATGGGCGCGGACAATCTGGCCATCATCCGCAAATGGCGAGACTACAGGCGCATCCTGCTGGAATACGGAGTCGCTGTATTCCCACGCACAGGACATGATCTTGAATCTATTACGAAGAATCTTCTCGCAGAAGATCCTTCGTATGACATCACCCCTCTTGAAGCAGAAATGGTCGACATTTCGTCGACCATCATCCGTGAAGCCCTGGCTGCAGGCGAAGACGCCTCGCAGTGGCTTATGTAATTATTCTGACACCAGGGTTCTGGCTTTGTCGAGGGCTGGGACAATGTGTGGGAAGATGTTCTCTGCCCCTATTTCCTTGTCCACACCGAACTTCTCAAGGGATGCCTGCACCTTTTCCGTAACACCCGAAAGGATTACTGTCACTCCCCTCTTGCGGGTACGCTCGCAGAGGTTGCGGAGGTTGTTTATACCTGTCGAGTCGATGAACGGTACGCGTCGCATTCTGATGATACGCACCTTCGTTCCTGACTTCTTCAGTTTCTCAAGCTCCTCAAAGCGGCTTGCAAGACCGAAGAAGAAAGGTCCGTCGATCTCATAGACCTCAACTCCAGCAGGGATGTCAAGGCGGTCTGTGTCCTCCATTGCAGCCTTCTCCGGATCCTCTGTCGCAGCCACCTGGCCGTCAACAACGACATTGATATGGGACGTCTGCATCACACGGCGCACGAACAGCACGATGGCAAGCACTACTCCCACCTCTATGGCAACAGTAAGGTCCACGATGACTGTAAGGAAGAATGTGATCAGGAGGACAGCGACGTCAGACTTGTCTCCACGGAGCAGATATTTGAATGTTCTCCATTCACTCATGTTATATGCCACCTGCACAAGGATAGCCGCAAGGCATGAAAGCGGAATATACACTGCATATGGCATCAGGAACAGGTATATGAGCAGAAGGACCGCCGCATGGATAAGTCCTGTCACCGGGCTCTTTCCACCGTTGTTGATGCTGGCCATTGTTCTGGCAAGAGCACCTGTAGCAGGAATACCGCCGAAAAGTGGAGTCACGATATTAGCTATGCCCTGTCCTATGAGCTCTGTATTCGCATTATGCTGCTTTCCTGTCGCACCGTCTGCGACCATGGCAGCCAGAAGCGACTCTATGGCACAGAGGATGGCGATTGTGAAAGCCGGTGAAACAAGTCCCTTGATGGTCTCGTAGTCGAACTCAGGAGCTACAGGCTTCGGCATCGGAAGTCCGTTCGCAAGCTCAGGGAACTTTGAACCGATGGTAGCGAACTCAATACCGGCGAACTTGCTCAGAAGCACTGACACAACTGTTCCGAATATAAGAGCGATAAGCGATCCCGGCACCTTCTTGGTCACCTTGCTCCAGCTGAAGCAGATCACGAGGCAGAGCATGCTCATGGCAAACTCTATCCAGTTGATGCTGCCTATATTCTGGAAGTAGCACCCCCACTGAGGGATGAATCCCGCAGGGACCTGAAGGTCAAGAGGAAGGCCGAAGAAGTCCTTCATCTGGGTAGAGAAGATGGTCAGGGCGATACCGCTGGTGAATCCCACTACGATAGGATATGGAATGAACTTGAATATCGCTCCCATCTTGCACACTCCCATGATGACAAGGAACACACCCGCCATGATGGTCGCTATGATGAGGCCCTGCATTCCATACTGGCCTACAATGCCCGCGACGATTACGATGAATGCTCCGGTCGGACCTCCGATGAGGAAGTTCGATCCTCCGAAGAATGAAATGAGGAAACCCGCAACGATGGCGGTAATGAGACCCTGCTGAGGGGTTACGCCGCTGGCGATACCGAAGGCGATCGCCAAAGGCAGGGCTATGATGCCGACGATGATGCCGGCGATCAGGTCAGATGTGAATGTCTTGCTGTTGTACTGACCTTTCTTGAACAGCCCGAAAAGTTTGGGCTGGAATACTTCTTTCAGGTTAATGTTCATACACTACTTAATTTAGATTCCCGATCAGGTCGGGAATGACGTCAACGTTCCATATATGATTCAAAGCGCTTGGCGCTGTTGAGTTCCGCTTCCTTGACAGAGGCCGACACCACTTTTGTCGACACCTTGGAAGCAGGCTTGGATATTATCCTCACCATGTTTTCTGTCTTCTCCAGGACTGGGAAGGTCTTAGCTGAGAAGAACATTCCGGCTCCGATAGGGAAAGGCGTTTCGGTCTTCTTGACCGGATGCGGTCCCCATACGCTGATGTATTCTTCTCCATAAGTCACCTTCTGTCCCTCATGGAAATTGATTCCAGTCAGGAACTGGACCTTCTTTCCAGAGAGTTCGGTCGCAGTCACGACAGCTATGCGGGTCTTCGCTCCAACATCGACTCTGATGGATATGTCCACCAGATCGTCCTTATATGCAACTCCATATGCAATGACCTCGGCATATGAGCCCTTCTTGGTGTCACCGACCCTGGCTGTGCGTCCCTTCGTCGCCTCAAGCTTGACCTCCTTCTCACCATCCCATAAGGCTATGCCTCCCATGCCTACGGTCTTGCCGGCGATATATCCGTCCGCTCCCACTGAGAGGGTGTCCTGCTGGCCCTTTGTCGGATACCACAGATACTTCATCAGCTCCATTCCACGTCCTGTCTTGGAATATACGTCTATGGCTCCTGTGTCGTTGAAGTAGACACGGAGTGCCATATGACTGTTCTCAACAGCCGGACCATGATGTCCTACCTTATTATATTGGTTGCCGGTCTCCGACACGATCTCGGACACCTGAAGCGAATCAGCACGCCAGAAAAGGCTCTTGGCCGTCTGCGCTCCGGCCTGGAGCGAGGCGATGGCGAATAATGCGATTAAGGTCAGAATCTTTTTCATATCACTGTTCTGTCGGCTTCTCAAAGAATGAGAAATGTACATTGCCGTATTTTCTTTCCTTCTTGAAATATGGGTGAGACTCGAAATTGTATTCTTCCGGATGCTCAAGGATGAAATAGGCCCCCGGATGCAGGATGTCCTTAGAAAAGACCTTGTCGGGAATCGTCGCAAGGTCCTCGAGAGCATATGGAGGATCAGCGAAGATTATATCGAACTTCTCCCTGCAGATCTCCAGAAACTCAAAGACATTGTGTCTCACAACGGTAAGGTTGTCCATTCCGAACTTCGCAGCCTGAGACTTGATGAAATTGGAATGAAGCGGCGCCATTTCCACACAATAGACCATTGACGCACCTCGTGAGGCGAACTCGAAAGATATGCCGCCGGTCCCTCCGAAAAGGTCAAGCACCTTCAGTCCCTCCATCTCATATTCATTGTTGAGAATATTGAAAAGGCCTTCCTTGGCAAAGTCCGTTGTGGGACGCGCCTTATACCCTTGTGGCGGCACTATGCTCTTGCCGCGATATTTTCCTCCGATGATCCTCATTCCTATAGATGTTCTACGCTTCTGAAATATCGGTATAATGAGAGTTCCTGATCTTCAGTCAGCGGGGTCCTGAAGCATATCGTTGATATCTCAGGATTGAGCTGCAGCTTCTTCATGGCAAGGAATATGAAATATTCTGCCGTTGTGAAATCCGGAGCCTGGTATGTATTGCAGAGAAGGAGACTCTTGCCCTGCGCTATGGCCAGATATAGATTTCCGTCCATATATGAAGCCAGAATCTTGTTATATTCCGGGATCTCCTGAAGCTGGTTCAACATATAATAGATTTCAGGAAGAGGTCTGGACTTTGTCCCGTCTGCACAAAGGACAGTCTCACCGATCACCCTCGCCAATGTGCCACCGACTGATGCCGAATACGTCAGGACAGCCGCAAACTGCGGCACCTCCACATAGTCCACGACATCATCATCCTCCACGTGAACGACCTCGGACAGAATCTGACGCGACATTTCCGGTGTGTGGAAATGGGCAGGCACCAAAGTAAACTTAGGAGTGAACACAGACACCGAAACTTCATCATATCTTTTCTGAAGCTCCGGTGTAGTAAATATGCACTCCGCATTCATCCATCCAGAAGAATGCCCTGCACCATCGGACTGTATCTTAAAAGAATATCCACTCAAGCCGACTTGAATGGATATCCTGTCTTTCTTATCTATCATAGTCATCTGACTACTCCCAGTTTCCGGCGTTGTTGTTAGGCTGTGTGATGCTGCCGACCTGAAGTCCCTTGTAACGTCCCTGATCCTCTCTCTCAGCATCAAGATTGATCCTGAGCTGATTGTTAAGACCCTTGAGGAGAGACCTGAAAGGCATTGAAGCCTCGAACAGAGGAACATTCACACCTGACACCTTCTTGATAGTCGACTCCATGATCACTGAGTCTCCGCTGAAAGGAATGAATGCGAGAGAGTCAACGCAGAAGTCTGTGCGATTTGTGAAGAGAGTGTCCTTCACTGGAATCTCGCTTGTCACCTCGAATACAAGGTTCTGCTCACCTGCCTGATAGAGCTCATAGAGCTTCTGGTTGAGCTTCTCCTTCTTGAGACCTGGATATTTTCTCTTGATCTTGTCAGTGTTTGCCATTGCAAGAGAGTCATCCTTTGAACCCACCTGAAGGACGATCTGCATCTTTCCTTCGTTGTAGAACATCTTGAGTGAGTCGATTGTAGAAGCGTAACGAGCATTTACGTTCTTGAATGCCACCTGGAGCTCACGGATATCCTTAAGTCTCTGGATAGCAACGCTTTCGCGATATTCTCTGTGCTTCTTGAACTGCACTGGCTCGCTGATGCTCTTCACGTTAAGATAAACAAGTCCTGCGATACAAACAGGGAGAATAAGGTAAGTGAAAACCTTTTTGATAATTGTGCTCATTATTTTGATGTTTTTATTTTCTTTTCAAAATGCCGGACAAAGTTAGGAAATTCATTTATGAAATGCAATATAATTTTGTAATTTTGCACCTCGTAAAGTCATACGGAAACATGAAAGACATCAACAGGAGCAATATACAGGCTTTAGCCGGACTGCTGGAGGCAGCAGAGCATCCGGTGATCGTCACACACGCAAAGCCGGACGGCGATGCACTTGGCAGCGCCGTGGCGATGTATCATTTTCTCGGACTGCTTGGCAAGGAAGACAGAAAGATCGTGCTCAACGACAGATGCCCCGGATATCTCCGTTATCTTGAAGATACCGTAGACACGCAAGACCTTGTAATTCACGAAGACACGCCTTCTGACGCCGAAAATGCAATCGCTGACGGAGACCTCATACTCTGCCTCGACTTCCACGCATTTCACAGGACCAGGAACCTCGAAGGCTTCCTCGCATCTTCAAAGGCGAAGAAGATACTGGTAGACCACCACCTGGATCCCGACAGGAGCATATACGAAGTATCATTCTCGGAAACGGCAGTCTCGTCCGCCAGCGAGCTTCTGTACTGGATCCTGATGGCGACACCGCAGATCGATTCCGACGCCGGCAAGCTTCCGAAGGACTGCGCGACAGCGCTGATGACAGGAATGACGACGGACACGAACAACTTCAACAATTCCGTATATCCCACCACCCTGATAATGGCATCACGATTGCTCGAAGCAGGAGTGGACCGCGACTTCATCCTCCGGAAGATAAACCAGGAGCACTCCGAGAACAGGCTCAGACTTAAAGGATTCATGCTCAAGGACCTCCTCAAGATCACCGATGACGGCGTCGCCTTCATGATTCTTGACAAGGAAGCACAGCTTCACTACAATATGCAGGAGGGTGACACAGAGGGATTTGTGAATGAGCCGCTGAGCATCGCCAAGGTCAGGATGAGCATCTTTGCCAGAGAGGACAAGGGGGAGGTCAGGATCTCCATCAGGTCCAAGAATGGCACGTCTGCGAACAGATGCGCAAGGCTGTTCTTCGACGGAGGCGGACATGAGAACGCGGCCGGAGGCAAGCTTCTCATTCCGATAGGCGAAGTCGAGGAGTACATCAGAAAGAACACACATATCTATATGACAGAATATGAGAAGTAAGATTTTTGCGGCATTAGTCCTCTGCATGGCTTTGAGCGCATGCGTGAAGGAGAAGCTGGAGACCATATATTCAAAGCAGGAGACACAGATCGACACATATCTCAACAAGGCCCGCGTCGTGACACGGGACTCCATCCAGATCGTGATCACACCAAACAAGGACAACCCAGAGGTCAACGACACGACCAGGAAGACAGTCCAGTGGAAGGACACGCTTGACATTCAGTACAACAAAGGTGCGGCAAGACTGATAAAGACCCCTGGCGAAGGAGAGCCTTTAGGCGAGAACGGAGCCGTATCGTTCTATTATGCAGGCTACATATTCACGTCAAGTCCTTCAACCATCTTCGCGACAAACCATCAGGAAACAGCCCAGCAGACCAAATTCATAACCACAGACCCTGACTACGAAATATTCGAGGCAGACATGAGGAGCACTGAGTTTCTCGAAGGCATACGCAACGGTCTCATCGGAGTAAGGGCCGGAGAGGAATGCGAGATAGTGTTTTCCGGGAAATACGGCTTCGGCAAAGAAGTCTTTGGCATAATTCCTGCTAATTCAGCACTGCTCTTTAAAATTTGGGTGGTCGGAGTCTCGAACGAGTAGGGTCTCCAAGTATTTTTATTATCTTTGCAGATTCAAACTTATCACAATAGAAGATGAAGAAAATTATCTCTACAGCCTTATATATCGTGGCCGCAGTACTTATTGCCGGCTGCGCCAAGACAGTAATACCAGGTCCGAACGACGCCAACAAGCGCTATCTCGAGGCATGGATGCAGCTTAACCATCCGGGAATACAGCCTATGGGCCTCGGCATCTATGTGCTTGACGGCAGGGACGGAGACGGCGCCGAGGTTACCGACAACGGCTTTGTCCTTGTTGACTACAAGATTACAGACCTTGAAGGAAACATCTCTTCATATACAGATGCCGAGACTGCAAAGCAGCTGGGAGACTACAGCGAGACAAATTATTATGGTCCGAAGTTCTGGACTACATACAAGACAACGATTCAGGCAGGACTGGGAAATTCCCTTTACGGACTGAAGGCCGGTTCATACCGAAAGGTCCTTGTGCCGAGCTGGCTGATGACCGCCAAGGAATTCGACTCAGAGCAGGGTTATCTCGACTATGAGGACGAGGAAAGCACAACGACCTATTCGAACACAATCTATGAGTTCACGGTCGTAGACTTCACTGAAGACATCCAGAAGTGGCAGATCGACTCTATCGGCAGGTTTTTCTCAAATGAAAGCGTGAAGATCGACGGCAAGCCTGCAAAGGAGACGTTCGCAGGCATGACTGCAGCTGACTCTGTTTCGACAGGCTTCTATTACAGGCAGCTCTCGGCTCCTGTGGATACTGCCGCATTCAAAAGCGACACCACAATATACATAAACTACACTGGAAAACTCCTGGACGGCCTGGTATTCGACACGACCATAGAGAGAGTAGCCAAGGACAACGGATTATATTCGTCCTCAAAGACTTATGCACCGGTGCAGATTAATTGGGGAGAGAAATACTCTGAAATAACAATGGGCTCCGGAAAGAGTGAGATCATCGGCGGCTTCGCCCTCACACTCTGGCAGATGAGGGCCATGGAGAAGGGCGTAGGAGTATTCTACTCAAACTACGGATACAATTATTCAGGTACAGGTTCAAGCATACCTGGATATGCTCCGCTCATCTTCGAGATTGAAATAGTAGCAAAGCCGGAGGAATAAGATGTCTGAGAACAAAGCGTCAATCCCTTTAGAACTCGGAACTGAAAAGATAGGCAGACTGCTCAAGCAGTATGCCTTGCCTGCCATCATCGCACAGACAGCGGCATCGCTGTATAACATGGTGGACAGCATCTTCATAGGCCAGGGCGTAGGCCCGCTGGCCATTTCCGGACTTGCGGTCACATTCCCCTTGATGAACCTTTCAACCGCCTTCGGCACATTGGTGGGAGCAGGAGCGGCAACGATGTTGTCCGTCCTTCTGGGCCAGAAGAATTACAAGGCTGCCAACAAGGTTCTCGGCAACGTCGTCAGTCTGAACATCATCATCGGACTGATCTTCATGGCTGTCGCTCTTATCTTCATAGACCCGATCCTGTACTTTTTCGGCGCAAGCGAGAACACTCTCCCCTACGCCAAGGAATACATGCAGATCATCCTGATCGGCAATATCATCACACATCTGTATTTCGGCCTGAACGCGGCCATGCGGTCTTCGGGACACCCGAAGAAGGCAATGGCGCTCACCATATTCACCGTGCTCTTCAATGCAGTCCTTGACCCTATATTCATATTCGGACTTGACATGGGCATAGCCGGTGCGGCATGGGCGACTGTCCTCGCTCAGACTGTTGCCATGGTAGTGGTCATGAAGCATTTCAGCGACAGGACAAGAGCCTTCCACTTCGAGAAAGGCATCGTGCGTCTGGATATGCGTGTAGCGAAGGATTCGCTCGCCATAGGCCTCGGTCCGTTCCTCATGAATTCAGCGGCATGTCTGGTAACGCTTTTCATAAACCAGCAGCTGCGCGAATACAGCGGCGACCTGGGCATAGGAGCATACGGCATCTGCAACAGGTTCATATTCATGTTCATGATGATATGCATGGGTCTGAACCAGGGCATGCAGCCTATCGCCGGATATAATTATGGCGCAAGGCAATATTCACGCGTGAAGGAAGTATTCTGGAAGACCGCCACGCTGGCGATGTGCATGACAACTCTATGCTTCATCATGTGCATGTTCTTCCCAAGGATGGCAGCAGGCATCTTCACACATGATGAAGAGTTGCTGAATCTGTCGGTAGAGGGCATGAGGATCATGACCATAGTATTCCCTATCGTCGGTTTCCAGATGATTGCGACCAACTTTTTCCAGAGCCTCGGCATGGTGAAGAAGTCCGTGATCCTGTCACTTTCGCGCCAGATTCTCTTCCTTCTTCCTCTGCTCTATGCGCTTCCACAGTGGTTTGGCGCCAAGGGCGTGTGGATGAGTTTCCCGATTGCGGACTTCATCTCCACGATCATGACGGCATTCATGCTCGGAAGTCTTTTCAAGAAGTTCAACAAGCTCAACGACGGTGACGAACCGTCGATATTGGGCAGCCAGCTATAGGAGATTTTGTTATGGACAAGAAGATCATCATCACCATCGGAAGACAGTTCGGAGCCGGAGGACTCGCAGTTGCAAAGGCGCTTGGCAAGAAGCTCGGTGTCCCGGTCTATGACAAGGAACTCCTGAAAAAGGCAGCTCAGAACAGCGGTTTCAGCGCGGAGTTCTTCGAAGAGAGCGACGAGAAGAAGAGGTTCTTCTCTCTGGCATCCATCTTCTCAAACGGATTCGGCGACACCGAGAACTATATGAGCGACAGAGGCATCTTCAAGATGCAGAGTCAGGCCATCAGGGAGATTGCGGAGCAGGGCTCAGCAATCATCGTAGGACGCTGCTCGGACTATATTCTGAGAGACATGGAGAATACTCTTGACATATTCCTGACCTCTCCTGCAGAAATACGCGCAGCACGAGTTGCGGAGCGCAGCGGAAAGACTCTGGAAGAATCGGCAAGAATGGTGGAGGAGATGGACAGGAAGAGAGCAGAATACTATAATTATTATACATTCGGAGACTGGGGCGTAGCAGGCACATACGACCTCTGCATAGACTCGTCTGTGCTCGACATAGAGGGCACTGCGGATTTCATCATCGATTTTGCCAGAAAGGCAGGTCTCATCTAACAGTACACAATGAAGAAAACACACCTGTTCATACTTATAGGAATCATCATAGCCGCCCTCGTGACGGCTTTTGCATTTATACGTCCCGGTAACACGTCAGATGAAGCAGATGAATCGGCTGATGTGCTGCTTCATCTGAACGACACGCTGACAAACGGACTGTCGGACTATCCTGAGCTTGAGGGAATGGACAAGAAGATCAGAAGGTTCATGACCAGGTGGGATATCAGAGGGGCGTCGCTGGCAATCATGAGGAATGACTCACTGCTATATGTAAAAGGATACGGATGGGCGGACAAGGAGAAAGAACGCGAGATGGAGCCGGGACACATACTGAGAATGGCCTCTGTCTCAAAGCTGCTGACTGCAACCGGCATCATGGTGCTTCAGGACAGGGACTCACTCAGCATAAAGGACACCGTCTTCGGCCCTGGTGGAATACTCGACGATCCGTTCTTCAACGAGCTTGTGGAATGCGACAAGAATTACAGAAAAATAACAGTGGAGCATCTTCTCAGGCATCAGGCCGGATTCAGGAGAGATCCTCTGTTCTCATCAGTGGATGTCAAGAACCAGCTCGGCCTGGACCACGCTCCTGAAAAGGAAGACCACTTCGGCCTGGTATTGAGCAGAAGGCTCAGATGGGTGCCGGGCGCAAGCCAGAAATACTCCAACTTCAGCTATCTGCTTCTGTCCGAAATCATAGAGAGAGTGTCAGGAATGCCATATGAGGAATTCATGCAGCAAGAGGTCATGGCACCTGCCGGATGCTTTGACATGCACATAGGAGGCACTTATTACGCCGACAGGAGGGAGAACGAAGTGAGATACTATACTCACGAAGGCGACGGCAAATACGTCGAGGAATACACCGGCAGCGGCCGCATGGTAGAACGCTGCTACGGCGGCACCAACCTGCCTCTCCTCTCAGGAGCCGGCGCATGGTGCGCCTCCCCTGCCGAGATAGCCCGCTTCGTAGCCAGCATCGACGGCAGACCTGAAGTCAAGGACATCATCTCGGAAGAAAGCTTCCGCCAGATGACAGAATACTTCGACGAGAACACATTCTCCCTCGGCTGGAATGACACATCCCCTCTCACAGGTTGGAGCAGGACCGGCACGCTCGCCGGAACAAGCGCCCTGGTCAAATACTTCCCGGACGGAGAATGCTGGATCATGGTGACCAACACCAGCACATACCGCGGTCCCCACTTCCCGAAATATACCGACGCCCTCTTCAAGGAATGCCGCTCACTCTACAGCGACAAACTCCCACAGCGCAACCTCTTCGAATAACCGGCAGAATCCCTCTGCCGATCATACCAGAACAGACAGACTCAGACATCGGCCCCACATAGCGCTGGCGGCCAACACCCTGGCACTCTGCAACTTACGCAAACCTCGTGCTCCCCTTTGGCGGCACGAGCTTTCGGGATGTGATTGATAATCAGCGGGTTAAGCGCCAGGCTGGGATGTAATAAAATCGGGGTGGCTGTCTTGAGACAGTCACCCCGAAACGTGATATTTAATTGGTTATGGTTTTAAAACCGGGTCCACTAGAGTGAGTGGAACTCGATCTTGTAGAATCTCAAGCCGTTACCTGTAGGGTATATCTTAACTGTACCTGCTGTGATGTCAAAGTCCACTGCATGGCCTAAATCCGAGCTTGAGTAACCTCCTGGGAGGGATTCTGGCTCGGCATCGCCTACCTGTACTGTCACCATGCGGGTAAGATCCTCTGAGCTGCCGGTGTTTGAAGCATATACTGTGAGCTTTCCAGCTACATCTGTAGTGAACTCGAAGTAACGTGTTGTTCCGTCGCTCTTGCCGCCTGGCTGCCAGTAGTAAGTCGTCTCGCCTGCGACGTTCCACTTGATAGAACCGCCACCTGATACGACCTTGAGACCATCCACTTCGAGGTTCCAGTTGCTGTCATTAGTGTTTGCTGCAATTCCGCTGCCGGTCATCGCATCAACCCACTCAGTTGCAGAGAAGTCCCATACCTTGTCAACCTTTGCAGGTGCTGCAGGTACTGGGTCGTATCCTACTGCATAGATATTACAATTCTTGATAGTATAGATATAAACCACAGCAGCTTCAGTGATGCCTGCAAGCATGTCAGCAGTAACTTCTGTAGTCTTGACACCACCGCTTTGATCAACAGGAGCACATTCTCTAAGAAGTTCTCTTACAGTTATGTTGCCACCTACGTTAGTAACAAGCGCCACGACATATTCGCGTGTTGCATCGGATCCACTTCCTGATATTACCTGATGTGATATAGTTCCTGCGCGAGTAATCTTGAATGAGACGAATCTATTAGTTGGGATACCATCCTCACCTAAAGCAGATCCACCGCCAAACTTATAGCGATTTCCATCGAGTTGAGCCCTATCACCGAATGTAATCTTGTCGATTGTCACAGAACCACTACCCTCAGCAAACTCCTGAGCTGCAAATCCGCCTGCCTCATTGAGCTCAGTGAAGTAAGTCTCAGTGATAGCTGAAGGGTCAACGATCTCACCTGTGTCAACGATCGGAACATCGTTTACATGGAATGAAAGCTCTGCCGGTGCCGACTCCTCGCGAGTGTAGTCGTCGTCTGCAGGAACTGCAGTCACCTGGATTGCGAAGTCACCACCCTCTTCCTCAACAGCAAATGTTGCGGTAGCAAATGAGTATGTAGTCTCAGTGATGTTCTTCTTCTTGCCATCAACGGTCACATTGTATGAAGCAGCATAATCAACCGGCTCCCAAGTAAGGGTGATCTCACCTTCTGCACGCTCGTCAACGACTGTCTTGTCGATAGATACTACAGGAGTTGCGAGAACCTTGTCAAGAACCTGAATGTCTGAAGTCCACTGAAGGAATGTCATTGTTGCAGGGTGACATCCATAGATGTATACCATCTGCTCGCCTGATACATTCGCAAATGTAACCTTCTGATATTCTGCGCCTGCAGGAACTGAAGCCGAAACCTTTCCGTCAAGGCTTACAGTGAGGTTTGAATGGCCTGTTGCAGCAGCAACTGAGATGATCATAGAACCTGGCTCGTTTACCTTGATTCCGATCGCGCCGTCAGTAGGGATGCCGTCAGCTCCTACTGCAGCCTCGCCTGAGAACTCGAATCCTTCCTTTGTGAAGTTGATAGGAGTGTTCTTCACGAAGAAACGGATGCCGTCGCGAACCATGTCCTTGTCAGCCATCTTCTTGAATGTCTGGCCGTCAGTAAGATCCCAGATCTTGCCTGTTGCTGTCACCTCCTGAGTAAGGTCCTCAGGAATCTCCACATATGCTGCATACCATCTTGGGTCACCGGCATTAGCCTCGATGACTTCCTTGCTGGTCACATTGTACTTGTCACGCGCGCTGTCAACGCAAGGGTCAGCATCAAGCTCGACACTGCCGTTAACGAGGATGCGTGCACGTCCTTCATCTGCAGCAGCCTTGAGGTCGTCACCAGAGAGTGATGAACCGTCCTTCTGAGCAACGAAGAATCTGTCGTAGCAGTTATAGAAGTAGTTGTTTGAAATCTCTGTAGGGAATGCTGAAGTAGAGTTCTTCGCAATGAGACAGCATCTCTTGTTTTCGTCGTTCATGTTGAGGAACACATTGTGTGTCAGCACGAATGTCGGAGCTGCACCAGCTGCGTTGACTGCACGGATATTGAAGATACCGTTATTGTTGCCGTTGTTTGCGAAGCAGAGGTTGTTGAATGTACAATGAGTAAGCTTGATTGACTCAAGAACAGCCTTGGCATCGATACGGAACCATGTACGGGCACCTGTATTGAGAGTCGAGTTGATGAACTCGATGCTGCCCACTGTAGCTTCACCACGGAAGTCGAAGCAGTCACCGCCGTCTCCGCCAACATTGTTGACCTCAACACCGTCATACTTGATTGCGCCTACCTGAGGACCCTTTGAGTTCTCATAGAGGACACCGCGGAGGTAGTTGTTGAGCTTACAGTTTACGACTGTAATGCTCTCTACTGCTGCTGCAGCGTCGAAAGTAAGATTATGAGGAGTATCAGCCGAGCCGAGTCCATCGAATGTGAGAGCCTCGAGATGGATGCTTGTAACGTCTGCACCGATCTTGAGAGCGCCCTGGATCGTAGGCTGAACACCAGCAGCTGTAGCGTCACCATAGATTGCAACAGGAGCACCGAGAACTACGTTTCCTATTACATATGGAGCCTCAGCATAAGCCACCTTGATAACAGCTGCCTTGTCTGTAAGCGCCTGAATAAGAGCCTCTGAAGTTGCGACTTCAGTTGCGCCGTCAATTGAAGGACGGGTCCATGCTGACACAGTACCGCGCTGTGCACTCTTGAAGTGTACGGCGAGAGTATAGTTCACTGATGGATTAAGACCTGTAACCTCAACCTGTGCAGCCTCTACAGCAGCAGCGTCTACATCAAAGCGTGTATACTCTTCCTCAGCGTTGAGGGCAGGAGTGATGCGGACATGGTCAACTTCAGGATCCTTCGCCCACTTGATGGTGATTGAAGACTCTGACCTGTCAACGAGCTCAGGATTGAGTGAAGACTTGATTGCATATGTCTGGAGAGCGCGGTCGAAGACTGCCCAGTGCGAATCAGCAATGGCACCGTCACCGTTAACTCCCTTGACACGTGCATAATAAGTCATATCTGCCTCAAGGTCTGCAGTATATGGAAGTTCCGCCGCAGGGATGACGATGGTCTGAAGAAGATCTGTCATCTGCTCGTCAGAGTAAAGTTCGAGAACGAACTCGGTAGCACCCTTGGACTTGGTCCAAGAAAATTCAATGAACTCGCCGTTGATCACCTTGGCTGAGAGTTCAGTAGGAGTAAGGCATCTGCCGAGGGCAACCTCGTCGTTGATGTCCACCATCTCCTCGGCGCAGCCTGAAAGGGCTGCTCCGAAGGCGATGAGTGATACTCCCAGTATGATTGCTGAAAATATTCTTTTCATAATTGTCATCGATTTAGAAACCATAGTCATTGAAGAGTGTTCCCTGGCTGTTCACGAGAGTTGCCTCAGGGATAGGCCACCACTGTCTTGTGTCAGGGTCGTTGTCATAGTATGAATCAAGCTTCTTCTGAGCCGAATCACTGTATGTACCGGTTTCCTCTGACATGAACTTGAAGTATGTAGAAACCTCACCCTTCGAGTTGGTATAGCACTCCCAGCCGTCTCCTGCAGGAGCAGCATCTGTAGTTGCAGGCTCATTGTAACCGTAAGTCTCGATAGAACCGTCAGCTGCATATCTGAACCATACTGCAGGGCCGAACTGTGTACCCGCATTGTCCATCCATGCCTTAAGCTCTTCCTTAGACTCGTCCATCTTGGTCTTGAGGAGGTTCCAGCGGATGAGGTCCTGCTTGCGGAGCATCTCACCTACGAACTCGAGAGCACGCTCATCAACGATAGCGTTGAAGATGGCGTCCTGTCCGCTGAGGCTGTTCACATAAGCAGTTGCAAGACCCTCGTTGCCCTTGTATGCTCTCTGACGAACCTGGAGGAGGCACTCCTTTGCGAAGTTCTCGTCGCGGTTTCCGCATGCTGGGTCGTTTGCGATTTCCGCTGCCATGAGAAGGATGTCTGCATATCTCATGTAAACAGGCTTGATACCGTCATCGTTTCCTCCGTTGTATGGAGACTTGATCTGCCATTCAAGACGGAACTTTCCGAAATACCAGTCATTAGGACCTGCAAGAACAGGAATGTTCTTTCCGTCAGGACCGAGGACCCATTTCCAGTTCACGCAGCTCATGTCACGGCGTACATCCTCCTTGTCATACTTCCAATAGAGGGTAGGAGCAGGACCGGCTGTACCGCCACGGCTTGATGTAGGACCCTGGCTCCAGTCAGGATTACCTTCTGTCCTGATACCGAATGTATAGTTCCAGCGGCCACGTGTGTCTGATGAAGGGATCACATAGATGACTTCCTTGCCTGCAGTGATGTCCATGTTGTTGAACTCTCTCCAGAGCTGCTCAAAGTCCATGAGTGAGAGACCTGCGTTGGCTATCACATCCTTAAGAGCTGCAAGAGCCTTCGGATAGAGGACGTCCTTCTGGAGGTCAGGATCATTGGAAAGTCTTACCGAACCAGGGTTGCCGGTTCCCACCTGTCCTTCGTCTGGACGGAGAGAGTAGCCGGAAGCCATGAGGCAGAGGCGTGCGTAGAGACCCTTTGCAAATGCAAGGCTAGGACGGTCAGTTGTAGCAGTCACAGTGCTCTTGCCAGGCCAGTTCATATATGTGAAGGCCTCTTCAAGGTCAGAGAGGAGCTGCTTGTAGATGACGTCCTTCTCAGTCTTGTTGAGATAGATAGTATTCGCATCGATAGGAGCGAAACGTGCAGGAACCTCACCGTAAGCCTTGAGGAGTTCGGTATAAAGGAGCGCGCGTGCTGTAAGAGCCTCACCGAGAAGCTCGGCCATCTGCGCATTGCCTTCAGGGTTGCCATACTGGCGGATGCCTCTGATTGCAAGGTTTGCTCTCTCGATACCGCCCATGAGCTCATTGTACGGACCGTTTGCAAGGTTGAGCTGACCGTTGGTAGGAGTCATCGAGTATCTTGCGATGCTTGACTTCTCGTCAGCAGTAGTATTGAGGTAGAGCTCGATATCATTATTGAAGCCATACCAAGGAAGGTAGCGTCCACGATGGCAGTTCGTGTGGCCGAACACCTCGTAGATTCCGAATACGTTGTATTCTGCAAGGGTGTAGTTCGAATATACCACAGACTCGTCGAATGATGACTGGGTCGGTGTCTTGAGGCCGTCCTCTGAGCATGAAGTCAGGGCTGCTGCAGCAAGCATTCCTACACCAATGAATATTTTATTCAATAATTTCATAAATTTCTGATTTTTAGATTCTTCACTTCGTTCAGAATAACATTGGAGGAATTAGAAAGTGATGTTGACACCGACTACATAACCTCTGCTCTTTGGATATGCTGAGCAGTCTACACCTGGAGTAAGAGGAGTCTTACGTCTTGTGTCGACCTCTGGGTCATAGCCTGAATAGCTGGTGAGGCAGAAGAGGTTTGTACCTGTAACGTATACGCGGAGCTTCTGCATCTTGATCTTCATTGTCCACTTCTGTGGAAGGGTGTAACCGATGGTTGCAGACTGGAGACGGAGGAATGAACCGTCCTCGACAGCCCAATCAGAGAAGATAGCCTTGTTTACACCAGGGTTCCACATTGTAGTGCCTGCATTCACTTCTGCAAGACGGTCAGCATCTGTAATCTCCTCACCTGTTGCCCAGTCGATGTTGGTCCAACGGTTCTCCACATTCATAGAAGAAAGGAGGTTACGGTTAGAATACTTACGTGAGTGGCTGAACTCGATCTTGTTGGCATTGTAGATGTTGTTGCCGAACACATAGTTGAAGTTAGCAGAGAAGTCGAATCCGTAGAGGTAACCTGAAAGGTTGAAACCACCTACTCCGAGAGGCTGGGCATTACCGATGATGGTCTTGTCATCAACAGTGATCTTGCCGTCGCCGTTCATATCCTTGAGCTTCATGGCACCCGGACGGAAGAACTCCTTGCCAAGTACGTCAGAAGCGTCAACTGTGCCTTCGTTTGCAACCCATGCCGAACCGTCATGAGTGAACTCGTCTACTGAGTAACGTCCGTCAGAAATGTAGCCGTACATGTCTCCGAGAGGACGGCCTACTGTAACTATATAGTCAGGACCGATCTCAGTCGATGCCCACTCTGATGTAGCCTCGATCTTCTCAAGACCTCCAAGGCTTGTGACCTTGTTCTCGTTCAAGCTGATGTTTCCGCCGAGGGTGAGTCCGAAGTTCTTCTTCTCGAAGATCACGAAGTTCACAGATGCCTCGAAACCGCGGTTCTGAACAGATCCGAGGTTGCGGTACTGGTAGTCATAACCCGAACCTGCCACAGGGAACTGGATGAGGAGGTCGTTTGTAGTGTTGTGGTAAACCTCGAACGATCCGTTGATGCGGCTGTTAAGGAATGCATAGTCGAGACCGATGTTGTGAGAAACTGTAGTCTCCCAAGTGAGGTCCGGATTCGGCATGATGGATCTTCCACCTACAGTTGTGGTTCCCCACCATGTGTTACCCATTGAGATCCACTGAGTCTGATTTGCCTGGAAGAGGAGAGATGACACATTCGAAGGAATGTTGTTGTTACCTGCCGTACCGTAGCTGTAGCGGAGCTTGAGGTTGTTGAGCCATGTTGCATCCTCGAGGAAATGCTCGTTGGAGATTGTCCATGATGCGGCTGCTGAAGGGAAGATGCCCCACTGGTTGCCCTTCTCGAACTTTGACGAACCGTCGGCACGTACTGTTGCAGAAACTGCATATCTGCCGTCGTAGTCATAGTTTGCTCTTCCGAAGAATGAGAGGAGCTGGTCGTTAGGGTTGTAGAAATTGTTTGAAGCCACCGGAGTACCTGAAGCCATGAAGTTCCAGGCCATCTGTGAATCAAAGAATGTAGGGAGTCCCTCTATTGTAGATGAGAGAGTGTTTGACTTGGTAAGAATGTACTCCTGACCGAGGAGGATGTCAAGCTTATGCTTGTCATTTGTGAACACCTCACCGAAGTTATAGTTTATAGTATTGGTTGTACGATACTTTGTGCGGAACGCATTCTTATACTGAGTTGCAGGCTGACCCTTGATGGTCGCTGTGTTGCCCACATAGTATGTAGTAAGACCATAGAAACGGTTGTCTTCCTGTGAGTAGTCATCGATACCGCCCTCTACCTTGAGGTTGAGGTTCTTGATGATATGCCATGTCACAGAACCGTTGAGAGTCCAGTTCTTACGGATCCTCTTGTTGTCATTGTCTGACACTGAAAGGAGAGGCGGAGCGTTGTCGCCATAGTCCTCAGCAAGGTCAGAGTCAGTTGCCACACCTGTAATAGGGAATGGAGTGTACTGAACCGCATGCTTCAGACGGCCGTTGCTTGATGTGGATCCACCGTCGTTCATAGAGTTTGCACCTGCACCCATCACCTCTGTGCGGGAATATCTTGCATTGATGTCGACTGTGATCTGCTTGATAGGCTTGTACTGGGTCTTGAAGTTGAGGTTGTCTCTCTTGTAGTCTGAACCCATCATGATGGCCTTGTCACCTACGTGAGCGTAGCTTGCAGTCCACTTGACCTTGTCGCCCGAACCTGAAACGGAAATGTTATGGTTGAATGTAGTGCCGACGTTGCCGAACACCTTCTTCACCCAGTCATTCTTGTCCACGTTCTTGTAGAGATCCATATCCTCGAATACGCCGAAGTTAGAGACGAATCTGTCCTCAACCTCGTCACGAAGGACTGCGAGCTCATACTGGTTGCGTACGAAATCATATGAAGAACCGGTCTCGATCGCATCAGCGTTAGCCATCTTCTTCTGTCCCCAATAAGCGTTGTAGCTTACTGAAATCTTGCCGGCAGCGCCAGACTTGGTAGTCACGAGAACTACACCGTTCGCACCACGAGAACCGTAGATCGCTGTCGAGAATGCATCCTTGAGGACATCAATTGACTGAATGTCAGACGCAGGGATGTCAGAAATGCTTTCTACCGGAAAACCGTCCACGATGTAGAGAGGAGAAGCGTCCTGAGTGATTGAACCGCCACCACGGACACGGATCTTGATCTCAGCATCAGGGTCACCCTCTGTAGTGGTAACCTGCACACCGGCCATCTTACCTGTGAGGGCCTCGCCTACAGAAGCAACCGGCACCTGCACGAGAGCCTCGTTGCCCACTGAAGTCACGGAACCCATGAGGTCGCGACGCTTTACTGTTGCATAACCGATGACCACTGTCTCGTCGAGGAAGTTTGAATCCTCAGCAAGGACAACATTGATTGTCGTGTTGTTTCCGATCACGACTTCCTTTGTTGCCATACCGATCATCGAGAAGACGAGAGTCTTGCCCTTGGCATCAGGGACGTTGATGACATAGTCACCGTCAACACCCGTCGAAACACCTAAAGTTGTGCCGTCCACGAAAACGGATACGCCTATCAGCGGTTCACCGTTAGCGTCTGACACGGCACCCCTGATCTCCTGAGCGTTTGCCACAAATACTGTGGCAAGCAGTCCTAAGATCAGCAGAGAAATCCTGTAAGTCAGATTTTTCATAAATGAACTTTTTTGGTTTGTATTAGTTGTTAGTGAATATTCGATATTGCGAAATTACCAAATCGTACGCAAGGGGCGAGTAAAAATTTATCGCTTTACATGTATTTTTTAACACCGTACACGTACGCAGGCACGCAATCATGATATTTTCTGATATGTTCCACCTGCATTCTGCGCCTCTATGATATCTTTCACCAGATAGTGCAGGTACATTTCCAGGTTGGTGTAACGCCCATACGGATCCAGAGTCTTTGCGTTTCCATCGGAAGCGTCAGACTTCTTCAAGCCGAACTGATCTTCGAACCAGTCGGGCATTCCGTCGCCGTCAGCATCCTTGACCTTGTCAAGTTCTGCAGATGAAGCCTCATATGCAGGCCATCCTCCGACCGCTGCCTGAGTGTCGATGATACCGTTCCTGGAACCATTGCCACCGTCTGCAAAAGTCGCCTTTCCGGTCTTTGCGTCCGTACAGGCACGCTCATCGACAACATCCCTGGACAGAGAAGCGCCTCCATACGAAAGGATACGTTCAAAAGCTGTCTCGGCAGTATGTGTCGTGGTGTATACATCTTCTGACGAAGGGCCATACAGCGGCTGCACCGAAGAGAGGAGCTTGGACGCATCCGGAGGCGTGTTTGTCTTGTGGTCGTGCCAATAGACTCCGGCAGAATTGTCCGAAGTGATATCCGAATGCCTGGTATGCACATTGCCTGAAAGATAAAGCAACGGATATCCGTAGTCGGTCTTTGAAGATGTATATATGCCGTTGGCGTCAAGGAAATATTTCCTGTCTTTCGACGCAGGGCCCGGCTTGTAGTAGTTGCCTACCATATTGAACCATGCGCCTTCGCCGCCGTATGTCGAGTTGTCTCCCCAGTTGTATACGGCATTGTTACGATAGTCGACGTGGCCACGATGAGTCTCCACATACCTGTCATACACTTCCGGATGGTCGAAACGGGGATTGCGGCTCTTGTGATTTGCGAGAAGATTATGGTGGAATGACGCATTCTTTCCTCCCCAGATGCCTCCGTAGCCATGGCTTCCCTTGCCATGAACGGAATTGCACAGGCTTTCAGTAAGTATGCACCACTGCATGGTGAAGTTACTGTTGGCATAGAACGAAGAGCACTCGTCCACAGACCACGACATAGAGCAGTGATCGAGAATGATATCCTGGAAATATCTGCCCCATATTGCATCACTCTCCTGCTTGTTCTCATCTCCCATGCGGAAACGAACGAAACGGATTATGACATTGCTTGCCTTCATCTGAGTTGAAAATCCCTTGAGGCAGATGCCGTCACCTGGGGCTGTCTGACCTGCTATGGTGACATCTCCCTTGGCGATATTGAGCTGAGACTTGAGGTCTATGAGTCCTGCAACATCAAATACGATGGTCCTCGCACCGGATTCTGCGAGGGCTGCGCGGAGCGAGCCGGCACCGCTGTCTGCAAGCGTCGTGACATGTATCACCTTGCCTCCACGTCCGCCTGTCGTATACATTCCGCCGCCTTCGGCCCCTGGGAACGCAAGCGTCTGGCCATGCTGGTCTTCCGCAACAGGGATCTTGAACTGCTCATAATATTCCGAAGGTGTTGGAGTCGGTGTCGGATCCGGTCCCGGACCTGGAACAGGCTCTTCACCAGCCTCCAACGTACTTGCAGCAATCGGTGAAGAATATGGAGAATCCTGTTCGCCGGCCTTGGTCCTGACCTTGAACGAATAGGTTGTGCCTGGGGTGAGATCATCATAGCCGACCGATGCTTCACGCGGGCTTGTCTGTCCGCCGGGGACCAACTTTCCGTCTGCTGTTTCAAGCCTTGCGACATAATAGTCAGCCCCATCCACTTCAGTCCATGCGAACACAAGAGATGTCTGAGTGGCGGAGACAAGCTTGACTCCGGAAGGAGCCTGGACCTCCTGAGGGACTACAGGGTCGTCGGGCTGGCAGGCTGCCAACAGGGTCAGGAAGAGTATGGGTAGAAATTTCTTCATTTCTTTAGTTTTATAGATTTCTCGACTTCGCTCGAAATGACAGTCGGGTTACTTTACGTCGTTTTCTGAGTCTATGATGCCGGGCAGGCCTGTGACTGAGCCGCTGTATGTCGCCTTGCCTTTCTTCACTTCCTTTATGATGCGCTTGTCAACGGCATCGCGCTTCTTCGAAGCTCCGGCATGCTTCAATACGGCCTTATATGCCTCCTCCGCATCCTGTGACTCCGGTTCCACTGATATCGCGAAAGGTTCTTCTGCAGACACCTCGCCATAGTAATTTTCTCTTTCTGCAATCTTATCGTACTCGGGCTTCCTTCCTTCCAATCCGCCTTTTTTCACGGCAGACACATCATATACATTATCCTCGAGATAGAACTCGCCAGGAATCATTGATGTCGTGGAAGATGTGCTGATGTCAAGCCATTCGCCGTCAAGATGTCTGGTTGCCGGCCCCGGACGGAAATAATTGTCTTCGACATTGAACCAGCCTTCCTCGCCACCATAGATCGCTTTCATCCCCCAGTTGTATACTACATTGTTCTTAAAGTCTACAGTGCCGCGGTATAGGACCCTGTCTTCACGCCAATAGATGCGCGGATGATCGAAACGAGGATTACGGCTGCTGTTATGCGCGAACAGGTTATGGTGGAAAGACACATTCCTGCCGCCCCAGATGCCGCCGTAGCCATGTCTGCCCTTATGATGGACTGAAGAATTCAATGCTTCAGTGATCATGCACCACTGGACTGTAGCATCCCTGAAATTATAGAAAGAACCGTTTTCATCCGTCGCCCAGCTGATGGAACAATGGTCTATGATCACATTGCTGCAATGCCTTGCACCGAGGGCATCTCCCTCGACACCGGCCTCAGAGCCCATTCTGAAGCGCAGGTAACGGATTATTGTATGGTCAGCCTCAACGAACACGCCATGATTACGGATAGTGATACCCTCTCCCGGAGCAGTCTGGCCCAGGATAGATATGTATGGATTTTCAATCTTCAGCTCGCTCTCAAGACATATGTCACCGCTCACGGCAAAAGTCACGATTCTTGGTCCTTCAGCTTCAACGGCATGACGGAGAGTGCCCTCCGAACCGTCATCGGCAAGAGAAGTAACGACATATTCCTTGCCTCCACGGCCTCCTGCGGCATATTTTCCACAACCTTCCGCTCCTTCAAAAGCGACTGGAAGGTCACGTTCAGGAAAGTAATCAATGTTTTGTCTTGCCTCCCACTCGAGCGAAGCCCAGATGAACGGACCGACACCCTTGCAGTCGTTCTCTATGATCGGCTCGCTGAGGTAGTATTCGAAATCACCCTTGCGCATCTGCTTGCCGCCAAGGCCTCCGACCGCACAACAGTCTGTCATAGAGATGGTTCCGTCTTCATTTTCACGGATGAAGCGATCTATGAATTTCGGATAGAGCCCCAGAATATATTCCTCATGAGATTCATCGATATATCCCATCCTCAAGCCCTTCAGGAAGGCGTATGTGAACATGATCGAGCAGGTCGCCTCCTGATAGTTTCCTTCACGGTCAGGACAGTCGAGCACCTGATACCACATGCCTGTCTCCTTGTCGGCCCACTTCGGAAGCACTTCAAGGAAATAATTGAGCTGACCGATCAGTTCCTGTCTGCCAGGATGCTTTGCAGGAAGATAGTCAAGCACTTCGACCAGAGCTACGGCATACCAGCCGTTCGCGCGTCCCCATGCATGAGCCGAAAGTCCGGTCTGAGGATCGCACCAGAACATTGACTTGGACTCGTCCCATGCGTGGCGGAAGAGGCCTGTAGCAGGGTCCAGAGTGTTTTTCGCACCGGCCGTGAACTGATGCACAATGTCTGCAAACAGCGAGTCCTTCTCTTCCTGCGGAGCATATCTCTTGGTGTATTCCGCATAGAACGGAAGGGCCATGTAGAAACCGTCCAGCCACACCTGATGCGGATATATCTGCTTATGCCAGAACTCTCCCGACTCTGTGCGGGGCTGATCGTCTATCTGCTCGCGGATCATCCTCGTCACGCGACGGTAACGCTTGTCCTCGTCGCCATACATATCATGAAGATCAAAGTAGATACGTGCCGGACAGATGTGGTCCACATTGAAGTTGGACTTTTTATACTTATAGACAACACCCTTCTCAGTCGCCATGGTGTCAGCCCAGTCGCGGACATAATCAACAACCTCCGGGAGATCATATCTCTTGGCTGCGTCGAGGAAAGACTTGAGTTCAAGTCCGGTCGTATAGTTCCATTTCCTTTCACCGTTCCTGCCGTCCAGATATGTTGCGTCCGGATTTCTCTTCATCTCTGACTCTATCATCCTTACCGAATAAGGAGTCTGCGCCATCAGGCTCAAGACAGATGTCACTGCGAGGAGCAGCAATACTGATTTCTTGTTTATCATATAGTTTAAGAGTTTTTATTCTGTTTTATATAGTCTGCCGGTGACATGCCGTAATGCTTCTTGAAGCAGCGGCTGAAATATCCCGGATCGGAGAATCCGACCTTGTACGAAGTCTCAGAAACCGAATACTGACCGCTCTTGAGGTAGTACTTCGCCTTCTCCATCCTGAAGTCCTGGATAAGCTCGACAGGCGACTTGCCTGTAAGACCCTTCACCTTGTTATACATGGACGTACGTCCCATACCGACATATGTCGCAAGCTGCTCCACGGTCACATCAGGGTCGGAGACATTCTCCTCCAGCCATGTCATTACCTTCTTGATGAGCTGCTCGTCCCTGTCTGTGATGACGATCTCCTCCGGAGAAATCTCCACCTTGCCAGGCTTCTTGATCACTTCCTTCCTGCGCTCGAAGATGTTGTCTATGCCAGCCTTGAGAAGTTCCATCGAGAAAGGCTTGGCGATATATCCGTCCGCGCCATATTTCATAGCCCTTACATGAGTATCATCCTCATGTTTGGCCGTAATCATCACAATCGGTATATGACTGGTATTAAAGTCATTACGCAAGGCCTCTATAAGTTCCATACCATCCATCTCCGGCATCATGAGGTCGGTGATGACGATATCAGGCATCCAGCGTTGCGATATCACCTGAAGTGCCTCACGGCCGTTGCCGGCGTCGCGCACGTCATACTGCGAACTGAGATTATTATATATGTATACACGCAGCTCAGCATTGTCCTCCACCACGAGCACCTTCCTCGCACCGGCAGGACATGTCGGTTCTACCTTGTACTTGCTCACTCCGTACGCCTCGGACTGCTGCTCGCATCCCACCGGCAGACGGACAAAGAACTTAGAGCCCACGCCTTTCTCGCTCTCGACATAGATCTCACCGCCATGAATCTCGGCTATCTCCTTGCAGAATGACAGTCCGATACCGCTGCTGGCCATTCCCCTGAAGGCTGTCGTAGAGCCTTTGGTAAAAGGCTCGAATATGGCCTTCTGATTTTCCTTGGCTATTCCTATGCCATTGTCCTTCACCATGATGCGGAACTCGTCATCACCTTCCCTATAGAGTACTCCGACCTCAAGCTTTCCGCCATCAGAAGTATATTTGAAGGCATTCGAAAGCAGATTATATACAAGAGCTTCCAGACGGATGGAGTCTCCCCATACCATGAGGCTGTCCACAGACTTGATGATGCGCATCTCCATCTGCCTCTCCACCGACATGTCACGGAAATCGTCGTATACTCCCTGAACGAGCTTGACCACATCGAACATGCTGACATTCAGCCTCATCTGACCATCAACGAGCGACCTTGTGTCAAGCAGCTGATTGACCAGGGTGAGCATCCTCTTTGCGTTCTTCTTGACAATGTTCACGCTGTATTCCTGCTGGGAACCGTTCTCTGTATTCTTGCTGATCTCATCAATGCCGCCAAGGATCAGTGTAAGAGGCGTGCGAAGCTCGTGTGAGACATTGGTGAAAAACCTCATCTTTATGTCTGAAAGGCCCTGCTCCAGCTTTGCATCGCTTCGTATCTTGAAGGAAGTCAGCAATATGCGGGCTACGATAAAGACAAGAGCCAGTATGAGAAGCACATATATCATCTTGGCATAGACAGAATTCCACACCGAAGGTCTGACCTGCACCGGAATGCTTACATAATCCTTGACGATGAAAGTATAATTTCCAGGAGGAATGCGCGAGTATGTGACCCTGTTGGTTCCCGCGCTGGAGATCCATGACTTGTCATATCCCTCAAGCATATAAAGGAACGACTTCTCTCCCCTGTCGCTGAAGTCGAGAGAGGCAAAGTCAATCCTGAAGAATGAGCAGTCATGAGGAATGACTATTTCGTCATCAAACGAAGTACGCTTTCCGTCAACGCTCAGACCTGAAATCACTATGCGGTCGCAGCTGGAGTCATCAGCAAACAGCTCAGGATCAATCCGATATACATTATCATAAGTTCCAAACAGAACTGTACCGTCATCCAATGCCAGACAGGTGGCCTCACTGTATGCAGCAGAGCCTACACCATCATATATACTGAAATTCCTCACTTTGGATGTCTGAGGATCATATGTGGAAAGTCCGGCTTCCGTTGCAATCCATATCACTCCCTCCGAGTCTTCGACTGCGGAATGAATGATATTGCTGGCAAGGCCCTCTTCCGTGCTGACGATCTCGAAGCGAGGCTCACCGTTCTCGAAATACAGCCTGTTGAGTCCTCCTCCGAATGTGCAGAGCCAGGTGTTGTCCTTGCTGTCCGTGAATATATGGATTATGTCATTGTTACCCAGGGAGTTCTTGTCGCCAGGAACTTTCTGGATCAGTTTGAATTCCGTAAGTTCAGGATTGTCGTTAGGAGTGAATATGATCAGACCGCCGACAGTGGCCACGAGCATCTGTCCGTCAGGCATGCAATGCAGATATCTGACTCTGTCACCGACCTCCTGAGGATAGTCAGGGAAATTGTTCCTTACCGTGATGAACTTGTCACCGTCAGGATCAGGAAGCATAGACAGAGCTCCGCCGTATGTTCCCACCCATATGCGGCCGTCCATGTCCTGTTCTATAGAATATATGTTATTGGAACTCAGGGCATCAGGATTGTGCGGATCCCGGGTGAAACGGGTCGTTCTGTAGCCGCTGCCATCCGGGGTCATGCGGATAAGTCCGTCACCCTTGGTGCCGAGCCATATATTGCCCCTGTCATCCTCGAAGATCGAATATATGACCCCGACATCTCCTGTCTTCGCATCAGGGAAACGTCTGCATGAAGACATGTCTGGAGAATATCTGTAAAGTTCACGGCTCTTGGTCGCCACCCATACATATCCGTTGCTGTCCCCGGTCATTGCCCGGACCTCAGACGATGACATTTCATCATCCGAGCGGGTCGGTGGCACGATCACATCGATCTTCGGAGATATGACCGTCACCCTTTCGAGACCTCTTCCGACAGTTGACATCCACAGCACACCTGAGTCATCGATGTCATAACAGGCCACACCGTTCATGAAACGGCAGTCCTTCTGTTCCTTGACATTGCTCAGCGGAACTATCTCGTCATTGCTTCGGTCATAGTATCCGAAGCCATAGTTGTTCATCTTGATCCACAACCTGCCGTCACGGTCCTCGACACGAGCCAGTGTATCCACATAATAAGACATTACGTTGCTGGAGTGCTCGTAATGGCGGAACGTGTCGGTCGAATCATTGAATGAATATATTCCGGTGCGCTCGGTCGCTATCCACAGAAGTCCTTCCGGATCCGGGAAGAGATAGCGCACGCGGCCCATGTCATTCTTATGAAGGGTAAGCTTGAGAGTCTCCGTATCGAGCGAAGCGACAGCATTGTCCTTGAAGCCCACGTAGATCCAGCCAGAACCACCGGTCATAACCATGGATGTGGCCTCAGACACTCCCAGGGCGGCGAAATCGACCTTGACCTGCTCCCTTGTCTGCATATCCAGGGCAATGAGCTGATCCGTGCATGCAATATACAGCACGCCGTTCTTCTCTTCAAAGGCAACAACATCTGAATTTCTCGACAGAAGCGACACCTTGCCGTCTCTGATCATCGAAACGCCAAGCTCGGACACCACATATACCGATCCTTCCGAGTCTTCATATATCTCAGATATGTCCTTGCCGATGCTGCTGAAATAGTGCTCATATGAAAGATCAGGCATGATCTTCATCAGTCCTGTGCCGTTTATGCTCACCCATACATTGCCATTACGGTCAGGCATGATGTCGTTGGCCTGCATTCCTGACACATGAAACTCCTCGAGGTCTCCAGGGATGGAGACAAACTCCTCGAGGTTTACATCGAAACGATACAGATGGTAGTCATATGTCGTCACCCAGAGGTATCCGGAAGCATCCTCTTCCACTGACAGGATCCTGTTATGCGAAAGGTTGGAATAGTCCCCCGGCAGCATGGTATAGTTCACAAAACCATTGCCGTCATAGCGGCTGAGACCATACCATGTGCATAGCCACAGATATCCGCGACGGTCCTGATGGATGTCGCAGATCGAGTTGTGAGGCAGGCCGTCATCAGACGAGTAATGCTCGAATATGAACTCGAGAGGCTCAGCATGGGCCTGACGCAGCGCCGCAGTCCCCGTCATCGAGAGGACTGCAGCAACCATGCATATGACTTTATGAAATCTCATCCGTTAAAACACCTTGAAATACCACTCCACCTTGACGTCGACTCCGTGCTTGTCTATCTCGGAGCCTGTCTTGAGGACGTTCTCAGGCGTATATTTCTGCACATCCCTGGCCTTGAGCACATGGCTCCACTTCACACGGTCCTTCGCCGGAGCGGCTCCCGGACCCTTGCTTCCGTACTCAGCATAGAATGTGGTCTTCTCTGCATACTTCTTGTCCCAGTTGTGCCATCCTTCCTTGCGGATGTGCCCGCCGAGTTCGCAGTCGATGAAGACAGTCTTCGCAAACGGTCTCCAAGGGCGGCCAAGGTACATCTTGT
This sequence comes from Bacteroidales bacterium, assembly GCA_017473705.1. Classification (GTDB taxonomy): domain Bacteria; phylum Bacteroidota; class Bacteroidia; order Bacteroidales; family UBA932; genus Cryptobacteroides. The sequence continues at coordinate 38,558 of JAFUJQ010000037.1, forward strand.
CCGTCTTCTCATCAGCAATCACACGGCAGTTCTTGAAGACATATCCGAATTCCTCACCCTCCGGAGTCGAAGCGGCAGTTATGTAACTGTTTCTCTTGCAGAGGATCGTGCAATCCTCAAACCAGCATGTAGACGCTCCGAAGATAAAGTCTGTGGTGCCTTCGATCCAGCATCCTCTGTAATACTGCTTCTTACCCTTTCCGTATGTATAGATCGTGTCCTGGTTAGCCACGAAGCGGCAGTTGATGAACGCCACGCGGTCGCCGTCCACTGTGATTGCGCATGCCTGGCCTATGGCCTTGCCTTCTCCAGAGGCGTTCTCTATGGTAAGATTCTCAGCAAGGAAGTCATCAGCATAAAGGAAGACAGTCGAAGTCGCCGATGTGCCGAGTTCGTATCCTGTCGGACCGATCTTCTTTGCATAGTCGCTCCATGTGATCACGGTATTCTCAGCTGACTGGCCTATCAGGTGGAGACGCTGCTTGCTGGTCGGAATGGTCACCTTCTCCTCATAGACTCCGTCCTTGATGTAGATGGTGGTCTCGTCCTGCTTGCAGTAGTCCGGAGCTGCATTCACAGCCTCCTGGACAGTGAAGAAGTCTCCGCTTCCGTCCTTTGCCACCACGAAGTCATAATCAACCACATGAGATGCAAGCTCTGGAATCACCTTGACAATCTCAGGAAGAAGGAGATTCACTATCTGACGGGCTCCTGCAACATTTGTATGGGTGTTGTCCACCTTTCCGTCAGGATGTTTAGGGTTGGTTCCCTTCTCCACCCACATGTAGTATCTGCGTGAAGGCTCGTCACCGAGGCTTATGAGCCACTCCTGGGTTATGGTGTTGGCGTCAATCAGAGGAAGACCGTATTCCTGAGCGATCTGAGTCACAGCTGCAGGATAGTCCCCGTGGCATTCCCTCTTGAGATTGCCCTCGTCGTCGAACCAGCGGCGTGAGACCGGAGTGAAGAGAACCGGCTTTGCTCCGACGCTGAGAGCGTGGTCTATGAATATTCTCAGATTTTCCTGATATGCTCCGAAAGGGGCTGCATATCTCGTGGTGTCAGACTCCTTCGAGTCGTTGTGACCGAACTGGATGAAGAGGTACTCCCCTGCCTTGAGGTCCTTCTTCACGCGGTCCCAGATGCCAAGGGTCTGGAAACTCTTGGTGCTGCGGCCGTTCTGCGCATAGTTGGCTATGACCACATTGGTGTCAAGGTGCGACTTGAGGCGCTGGCCCCAGCCTCTCTCAGGGTTTTCATACGAAAGGTCCTTGTCCGCCATTGTAGAGTCTCCCATAAGGCGGAGGACAATCTTTTCCTGCGCCATCATGCTGACGCTCAGGAGAATTGCTGAAATCAACAAGGTTATCTTCTTCATGACTAGTCAATCTTTACATTTGTGGATTTGTGCTGGAACACATTGAGGGATCCGCTGCCTGACGCGTCAGAGCAGTCTTCTATGAGCACATTCTTGCAGTTTGCAACGCTATATCCCTGACCCTCGGACTGAGTGATGCTGACATTCTTGAGCTGAACTCCGTTCGAATATCTGAGGTCCGCTCCCTTTGTGGAAACGATCTCGCAATCCTCGACCACGATGTTCTCTATGTTCTTCTCCGGAATGCCGTTGAAGTACATCGCCCTTGCCGCACCGCTGCAGACGACATCCTTGATGTAGATGTCCCTGAACTGAGGTGTGGTCTCGTCAGCATCGACATACTCCACATCGAAAGGCGACGCACCCTCTGCCGCTGCTTCGACTGCAGACTTTCCGCCGTAGTGAAGGTCAAAGAGAAGAGGCTCTGTAGGGATGTTCATCATCACTATGTCCTCGATGTAGATATTCTTCACGACACCGCCACGGCCGCGGCAGCTCTTGAAGCGGAGGCCTACGTCAGTGCCGAGGAAACGGCAGTTGGAAACCTTGATGTTCTCCACTCCGCCTGACATCTCACTGCCGACCACAAATCCGCCGTGTCCATGGAACACGATGCAGTTGTCGACTATAAGATTGCGGCATGGCCTTGCCCTTCTGCGGCCGTCCTCATCCTTTCCCGACTTGATGCAGATGGCGTCGTCACCCACGTCAAAGCTTGAGTTGATGACAAGGACATTCTCGCAAGAGTCCACATCCAGACCGTCACCATTCTGCGAATACCAAGGGTTGCGTACGGTTATATTATTGATGATCACATTCTTACACATCAATGGATGGATGTTCCAGCAAGGAGAATTCTGGAAAAGGCAGTCCTCGAGAAGCACATTCTCGCAATTCTTTATGCCGATAAGCACAGGACGGAGGTATGTCTTCACGCTGTTCCATTCCTCTTCCGTGGTCAGGCCCTGAGGCACGTTGAATGCGTCACTGACAACCGAACCCCTGTAAGAGGTCGAATCCGGATACCAGAGGTCTCCCTTTTCATTTGTGAAACCTCCGCTCTTGAGGAGGTCCTTCCACTGCGAAGGTGAGATCTTGGATTTCTTGACCTGACGCCACGAGTCACCGTTTCCGTCGATTGTTCCGCCACCGGTAATCGCGATATTCTTCGCTCCATCAGCGTTGATAGGGGCAAGGCAGCGCTTTGTGTCAAGTCCTTCGAACACGGTCTCGACGATCGGATAAAGGTCTCTGTCTGTCGAGAATAGAAGCACTGCATCCGGGCGGATGTGCAGGTCGATGTTGTCCTTGAGGGTGATAGGGCCCGTAAGCCATACTCCTGTAGGGACAACAAGACGGCCGCCACCTGCCTGCGAAAGCACGTCAATGGCCTTGGCGAACGCCTCTGTGTTGAGGAACACGCCGTCTCCGACTCCGCCGAAGTCTTCAATGTTCACCTGGCGAGCCGGGATGTCAGGACGCTGGACCTTGGCCATTTCGAAAGGAAGGTCCTCGTAGAGATGCCTGAATTCGTAATCTGTACCGCAAGCGAGCAGAGTGAGGCTCGCAACGAATAATGCTGCTGAACGGATCAGTCTCGTGTTGAATGTGGTCATAAAGAAAGTCTGTTAGTGATTATTGCAAATATAACCATTAACAGACTTATATCATATGATTTTTTGTCATGAAATGATGACAAATCATCAAAAGTCTACTATCTGTGATAGTATTTTATTTCGAACTCACCTGCGAGGATGCCGTAGCCGTTTTCCGCGAGAGACTCAAGTTCGTTCTCTCCGGCATAGACTTCAACAGGAGCTATGAAGCCGACCTTATCGATGATGTCGGCGACAATCTGCTTCGAGTTGGCAATTCCGCCGGTCAGCACAATGGCATCGACCTTGCCGCCGACCACGGTTGCAAGCGATCCTATATACTTGGCCACAGATACTGCAAAGCCCTTCAGGAAGACCTGGCATTCCTGGTCGCCACCGGCCGCCCGTTCGTCAACCACACGAAGGTCATTCGTTCCGAAATATGCGACAGCTCCGCCCTTTCCGACAAGCTTCTTCTTGATCTCGTCCTTGGTGTACTTTCCGCTGAAGCACATCTCCACGAGAGGGAAACCCGGCACCGAGCCTGCCCTCTCCGGGCTTATAGGACCATCACCTCCGAGCGCGTCATTGGTGTCTATGACCAGTCCGTTCCGATGAAGAGAAACCGACGAGCCGCCTCCCATATGGGCAACGATTACAGTCACTTCCTTGTTGGTCTTGCCTACACTTCGAGCATAGCGACGAACCATGGCACGTGAGTTAAGCGCATGGAACAGAGTCCTTCTTTCAAACTCCGGCAGTCCGCCGACCTTCACTTCCGGAAGCATCTCGTCTGCCATCGGCGGATCGGCGATATAGGCACGGCAAACGCCCTCAATGCCCTTTTCCGCCCTGGCCTTGTTGACCTCCACGGCAATATCATCAGCAATGAGCGCGCTCAGATTGCAGGCATGGACACCGTCCTTGCCGGACATCAGCGCGTCGCGCATCTCCTGATTGACTTCATACACTCCGGTCTTTATCGGTGTGATAAGACCTCCTCGTGCCATTGCAATGTCAATAGTCTCCAGTGCTATTCCCTTTTCAGAAAGGAAATCCGTGATGGCATCACGGCGCATTCCGCCCTGATCCATCACGGATTTATACTGTGCCACTTCCTCGGCAGAGTGCGTGAGATTCTTCTCGAACAGCAGATCTCCCGAGTCGTAGAACCCAATCTTAGTCGAGGTGGAGCCGGTATTGACTACCAGTATTCTACCTTTCATAATGATATAGTTTTAGTGTTTTCCAGTGTTATTTTACAGACATCGCCGCTATCGCGATGGAGTTAAGTTTGGTATCAATGCTGTCCGCACGGCTTGAGAGCACGCAAGGGACCTTTGCTCCCACCAGGATACCTGACTGTCTCACGCCGGCCACGAGCTTTGAATTTGCCTTATAGAAGACATTTCCGGACTCTATGTTAGGGAAAAGGAGGCAGTCTGCATCTCCAGCTACCGGACTTACGAGGCCCTTGATCGCAACAGACTCCTGGTCTATCGCCACATCAAGGGCAAGCGGACCGTCCGCTATGCATCCCTTGATCTGTCCACGGTCCACCATCTTTGAAAGTATGGCAGCCTCGATGGATGCCGGCTGGCTCGAAAGAACCTGCTCAGTAGCCGCAATGATCGCAACCTTAGGCTTTGCAACACCCACAGCCTGTGCAGTCCTCACAAGGCATTCCATGATTATCTGCTTCTGCTTAAGGTCCGGTGCAGGAATTACCGCAACATCTCCTACGAAGAGCAGCTTGTGGTAGCTCGGAATCTCAAGCGTAGTGCAGTGCGTGAGGGTTCCTTTTGGAGGAAGGAGACCTGTCTCCTTGTTGAGGATGGCGCGAAGGAACTTATCTGTCGAGCAGAGTCCTTTCATGAGGAAATCCCCTTCACCGTCACGGACCATCTGCACTGCCTGCGCGATTGAAGCCATTTCGTTCGGATTGTGGACGATTGTAAATGCAGCAATGTCAATTCCTTCGTCCTTGCAGGCCTGCGCAATGAGGTTTTCATCACCTACCAGGGTGACATCCGCGAGGCCGAGTTCCACGGCCTTTCCGGCAGCAGCCACGGTGTGCCCGTCGACACCCCACGCTGCGACCATTCTCTTTCTGCTGCCTCTGCTGCGAAGCTCGGCATAGATCTGTTCAAATGTGGTCAGCATATGTCTTATCTTACTCTTCTTCGTTCTGTACGATGTGCATTGTGTCTCGTGCGATCATCAGCTCCTCGTTGGTTGTGATGAGGGCCGCCTTCACCTGAGAATCAGGGAGGGTGATGATGGTGTCAACGCCTCTGACTGCATTTGCATCATAGTCAAACTTGAGGCCGAGGAATGCGAGGTTCTCGCATACTCTGCGGCGGAGACGGCTGTTGTTCTCGCCGATTCCTCCCGTGAACACGATGAGGTCGACACCGTTCATCGCTGCCGCATATGCGCCTATGTACTTGGTGATCTCATATGTAAGCTTCTTGAGAACGAGCTTTGCCTTCGGATTGCCCTCATTTGCGGCATCGTCAAGGTCGCGTGCGTCAGAAGACAGGCATGACAGACCGAGGAAACCGCTCTTCTTGTTGAGCACTTTGCTCATCTCTGCAGCTGAGAGTCCCTCCTTCTCCTGGATGTATGTGACCACGTCAGGGTCAACGCTTCCGCTTCGTGTTCCCATGATGAGTCCCTCAAGCGGAGTGAATCCCATCGTAGTATCTACCGACTTGCCGTTGAGGACTGCTGCAATAGAGCTTCCGTTTCCGAGATGGCATGTGATGATCTTCGAGTTCTCGAGGTCGAGGCCTGCGAACTTGGCACCCTTTGCAGACACATACTTGTGGCTTGTGCCGTGGAATCCGTAGCGACGGATGCCATATTTCTCGTAATACTCGTATGGAAGGCCGTACATGTATGCATGTGGAGGCATGGACTGGTGGAATGCAGTATCGAAAACACCTACCTGAGGCACTGTCGGGAGCACTTCAGAGACAGCCTTGATGCCGAGGATGTTGGCAGGATTGTGAAGAGGGGCGAACACAGAGCATTTCTCGAGCTGAGCCACGACCTTGTCTGTAATGAGCTGACTGCATACGAACTCCTCTGCTCCATGAACCACGCGATGTCCCACAGCCTCGATATCCTCGAGAGTCGAGAGAACGCCATGCTCTTTGTCGAGAAGGGCATCGAGAACCGCCTTGATACCCACTGTGTGGTTCTCTATAGGCATTTCCTTCTCAAACTTTTCCTTTCCGGCCGCCTGATGCTTGAGGCATCCGACTTCCATTCCGATCCTCTCCACAAGACCTTTGGCGAGAAGATCGTATACCTCATCATTCTTCATATCAAGGAGCTGATACTTAAGCGATGAGCTTCCGCAATTGAGTACTAAAATGATCATTTTATTATGGTTTTGTTATATTTTTAAAATTATTTCAAGCACATCTTTGCAAAGTTAATAAAATATTCACTACTTTAGCAAAAATAGACGATGAAATGAAAGCGGAGAGGGATATTGCAGGGATAGCATTACCATTCATTGCCGGCGTCGCAGTCAGCGTTTACGCCGGGACCATATATCCGTGGCAGGCTGTTCTGTCCTGCATCGCGGTTGCAGCATTCACCACCATACTCATGGCTCCTTCAGGCAGAGCGCTTGGGATACCGTTGCAATGGGCCATCATAATTGCCTTGATGGCATTCTGCGGGCATCTCACAGGACTGACTGACAGGATCCTGTCACTGAGCCGGCCCGACGGAGCCGGATGGCTTGAGCAGAAGGCGTCGGACATATGCATGAGGATGGAAGCAGCAATTGACGCCATACCTTTCGAGAAGGAGGCGACAGGCCAGATAATCAAGGCACTGCTGACCGGAGAGCGTTCCGGGATTCCAAAGGAAGTCACAGCTGCATTCAGAGAGAGCGGAGCGTCGCATATCCTGGCGCTTTCCGGTCTCCATCTGGGCATCATATACGGGATAATCCGCGGCCTGCTGTCCGTCCTCGGCAACTCAGGCACAATCAAGAAGATACGCTCCCTGCTCGTCATAGCCATATGCGGGTTCTACACCATCGCAACAGGAGCTGGAGCGTCGATCGTAAGGGCATATCTGTTCATAGTGACAGGAGAATACGCGTCGCTACGACGCATACGCATGACGCTGCCCACCGTCCTTATGACCGCCATGACCATACAGGTCTTCTTTTGGCCGGGATCGATACGGGACGTCGGCTTTCAGCTTTCATATGCAGCGATAGCCGGAATTGCATTCATATTTCCATGGCTGAAAGGTTTCTGGCCAGGAGACCGGAGGCAGGACGCGGTCCTGACGAAGGCAACCAGGTGGATATGGAACTCGGCTGCGATGTCCATATCATGCCAGATCACGACGGGGCCGATAGCATATTACTATTTCCATACTTTCCCGGTGAATTTCATCCTGACCAACATGATTGCCATACCGCTGACTTCGCTGATCATCCCGGCAGCGCTGCTCACTCTCGCCCTATCATGTCTGGGCTGGCATCCGACAATGATGCTGAGGGCCACAGAATGGCTTGTATCAGCCCTTTCCGAAGCCCTCAGCATCATAGCGGTGATGTAACGCCTACATTGCCGTCAATGTAAACCCGTCAGAGCACCATGTCATGAACTCCCCCTCATTATCATATATGAGACATCCTTCCAAATCAGGACGCTGTGCGAGCAACGTCTTTGACTCTTCCAGTCCCACGACCATGCAATATGTGGCATAAGCATCGGCAATAATGGCATCGTCCGCCACTATGGTAGCGCTCAGAAGGCTGTGCGATACAGGATAGCCGGTCCTTGGATCTATTGTATGAGCATACTTCTTTCCGTCGCGTACATAGAACTTGCGATAGTTGCCGGAAGTCACTATGCCGTGAGGGCCCGAGGGGGCCTTGAATATACCCTGGACCTGTACCCCAAGCTCGTTATTGCCGTCAACCGGACGGTCTATGCCGACTGTCCATGGCTGACCGGAAGGATTGAGGCCGTCACAGAATATCTCACCGATATTCACCATCATGTCCTTGACGCCAATCGAATATAAATATTCAGCCACAAGATCGCAGCTGTATCCCTGTGCAATGGCATTGTAATTCAGCTTCGGAGGTTCATCCCCTTCAATCAGAAGACCGCTTCCAGCCAATGGCACACCTGCTTCCATGGAAGCGCAAAGATGCTGCATTCCGGAAGAAGCCAGCACCTTCCGCACCTGATCGTCAGAGGGCATCTCACCGGACTTGAAGCCGAACCCCCACAGGTCGAACAGAGGAGCGGACGCCGCATCCACAATGCCTCGGGTTTCGTTGTATATATCATACGCCCTGACATACATATCCACGAACAACCGGTTCGGAACGATGGTATCACCCTGATTGAAAGCGCTCAGGAGAGAGTTTCTGTTATATCCGGACAGGGTGAAGTCTATCCGGTGGAGTATAGCTTCCACAGAGTCGCGGATCACTTCCGGTCTGACATCGACGCTGTCCAGATTGAGAGTAACTGAGTATACTCCCCCTTGGGCGTATCCCTCTATCTTTATATACTTGTCGCGGTCCTGAGAGCATGAGATCGCCGAGACCATGAGCGCGACTGCAAAAAACATTCTGATTTTATTTCCCATATCCTTCTGTAAGGCAAAGTATTTGTACAAAGGTAGCGGTTTTTCAAATTAATTCACGATATTTGCACGATTATACACCTAAAAACAACGATTGGAAATGAGTTTTAGAAAACTGACCTCCATTGCATTCATCATAGCGGCTGCTCTCTGCACGCTCTCCTGCAAGGAAGACGAGGATTCGACCGTACCGCCGTCACTCAAAGGAAGCCTGGCGTTCAACCTGCCGGAATACATTCAGCCTGAGACAGTAGTCAAGATGGTCCCTTCAGGAGTGACCCACCCGGACGGAGGAGAAATCGGATACTATTGGAAGGTGTCCCCTACAATGAAGAAGGCTGACACCACAAGATTTGAGAACGGACTGGACAAGAACGGCAATCCGTCAGACGGATCATTCACACATAAGTTCTCCGATACACTTCAGACATACACCGTACAGGGTTATGCATACGCCAAAGGGTATTCATACGTATCCAAGACCAGCTACACCACCGTCGTGAAGGGTGGAATAGACGGATCCATCACCAATCTCGTATTCAAGGGCCTGCCTGTCATCACAGCAGGATCTGTAAAATATCCTTATGTCACAATAGGTTCGACAGACTGGCTCTGCCGAAACATTTCCAATGCATCTGCAGGAGCACCTTTTGACAACAGCAAGGCAATGGAAGACGTATTCGGAAGATACTATTCATATGAGGAGGCTCTTGAAGTCTGTCCGGAAGGATGGCAGCTGCCTACAGAGGCCGACTGGCTCGAGGCTGCAGCCGCAGCCGGAGCGGAAGGCGCCGAGGCATATGACACAATCGAAGGTGTAGCCGCAGCGCTCATGGGCAACGGATACTTCAACGGAGACTTGATGTGGGAATACTGGCCGGAAGTAGGAGAAATCACCAATGCAACAGGACTGTCGTTCATCCCGACTGGATATGCGACTCTCGGAGCCAAAGCCTCATCACCTCAGGAAGACGAGAACATCGACAACAGATATCCGCAGGCTCAGTTCCACGGATACAGCGAATACGCCGTATTCTGGACAGCGGACCTCGTTGAAGAATCAGAGGGTATGGCATATTACAGATACCTCATCAGCGAGGTACCTGACCTTATGATAAGCATGGGAGACACAAAGACATTCGGAGCTGCAGTAAGATGCGTCCGCAAGAAATAGTCTGAACAATTCATCTCAGATCTGTCACTATCCAAGCCTCGTCGAAAGACATTGAAGGGCGGAAGAAGGTGACAGATTTTTTTTCTTCCACCGTCATCGATGTGACCTTGACATCCATCTTTCCTCCATCGGAAAGTGTTATGATGGCTGATACAATGGTACCATCCGGCTTGAGAACAAGCACAGCAGACCTGATCCCACAATCCTCTACGGCTTCAAGGGCATAGACTTCGACGCCGCCGTCCCGGGTCTTTCCTGTAACCTTGAAGTATTTGTCCAGATTCTGGAAAAAGGCCGCAGGATCATTCAGCATTTCATTACCGGAAGACTGAATATATACTTCCTTTATATTAGGATCGACAGTCCACACTGTTTCTCCATCACTATAAGTAAGCGCAGCGCCATCCACTACATACGCCCTGCCCTGCACCTTGATATCAGCCTCAGCATTGAAACGGATCTCTGACATATCAAAACCATAGGAGCAATTCAGGGATACGCATGAATGCGAAAGCGCAGAGCACAGCTTGTCCAAAGCTGTGCCCTGTGTATCCTGAGCCATGAGGCATGTCATCGAAATGGCAATGACCGTCATGACTGAAACAATCCTTCTATACATATCTTTTCTTTATTGGTTAAGGAACGGCTCTATCACCTCTGCAAGTTCGTCGAGCGTAGCTACCAGCACCTGGCGCGGCTTCGATCCCTCCTGAGGGCCCACGATGCCTGCAGCCTCCAGCTGGTCCATCACTCTGCCTGCCCTTGCATATCCCATACCAAGCTTTCTCTGAAGATCCGAAGTCGATCCTTTCTGGGAGATGACAACAGTCCGTGCAGCCTCCTCGAACATCGAGTCGATATTCTGCATGTCAATGCTTCCGCCACCAGGCTCACCATCCTGAGATTCCGGAACAGGAAGGTAATATGGAGTGCTGTAGCACTGCTTATAACCGTCCTGATCACCGATGAACCTGGTGATACCGTTGATTTCCGCCATGCTGACAAGGGCACACTGGATACGTTCGACCTTGACTCCGGCATAGTACAGCATATCTCCCTTACCGATCAGGTTCTCTGCACCGACAGCATCAAGAATGGTCCTTGAATCCACTCCTGAAAGCACACGGAATGCGATTCGTGTCGGGAAGTTGGCCTTGATGAGACCTGTGATCACGTTCACTGAAGGACGCTGAGTCGCTATGATGACATGAATACCTGCCGCCCTACCCTTCTGAGCGAGACGGATGATGTATGCCTCTATGTTCTTTGCAGACTTCCGGTCCTCAGGGCTTGAGCCTCCGGCCATGATCAGGTCGGCGTACTCATCGATCACGACAACGAGATATGGAAGGAACTGATGGCCTTCGGTCGGAAGAAGATAACGGTCCTTATACTTCTCATTATAGAGCTTGAAGTCATTGACTCCGGCCTTTGCAAGAAGCTCATACCTCGCATCCATCTCTATACATAGCGAATGAAGGACCTGTTCAGCCTGCTTGGCCTTCTTGACGATCGCATTCTTCTTTTCCTCTTCTTCATCCCCGGCCACAGGAAGGACTGCAAGATAATGCTTGAGGAGAGAGTTGTATGAAGTGAACTCCACTGCCTTAGGGTCTATGAACACGAACTTGAGCTCAGAAGGATGCTTTGCGTAAAGCAGAGACGAGATGATGACGTTCAATCCCACTGACTTACCCTGCTTTGTCGCACCAGCAACAAGAAGATGTGGAGCATCCGCCAGATCGAATGTCTTAACCTTCTGCGCAAGAGTAGAATATCCTATGGCAACCGGAAGCTCTGCCGGGCTGTTGCGGAAAGAATCGTCATTGAGCATTGACTTGAGAGGCACTATCGACGGCGTGCTGTTAGGGACTTCGATGCCCACACTGCCAGGAAGGGTCACGACTCTGACACCTCCTACTTCAAGAGCCATCGCGATCTCTCTGTGAACCTGTTCTATCGACGCCACTCTCATACCCGGGGCAAGGACGATCTTATACAAGGTGACTGTCGGACCTACGACCGCCGTAACCTTCTCCACCTCGATCTTATAGTTCTTGAGAGTGTTACGGATAAGGAGATTGTTCTTGTCAAGCTCAGCCTGGCTTACCTCGTGTACGCCTTCTGTATAGTCTTTCAGAAGGTCAAGCGGCGGGAAGACGAATCTCTCGAGTTCCTCCCTGTTGTCTATTCTCGGAAGGTCTTCAACGACTTCAGTGACGACATCTCCCCTTATCACCTCCAGTTCCTGGTCTTCAGGCTGAGGGTCCGGGACAGGAACAGGGACCGGGACTACATCATCCTCGACCGGAACCGTCTCCTCCTCCACGACCTCTGCCTGGTCATGAACATGGACTTCCTCAACATCGGCATCAGGGACTTCTTCCTGCTCAGGCTCCGGCTCTTCAACGATTTCCGGATCAGCCACTTCGTCCGGCTGTTCCTCAGGGCCGCTCTGCGTGACAGGCTTCCTTTCACCTGTGATGGCGAACCAGTGAGCAAATCTTCCGCTTGCGAAGAGCATCCAGACTATGGCAGCCGCAACAAGCAGAAAAACCGGCACTATCGGTCCGACAAGATTTGACATCCATGCCATGACCGCATGTCCGGCATCACCTCCCAGTCCGCCGTCAAGAAGCCTCGGCGACCCTATGAGAGACAGGCCCAAAGACAGAATGAATGCACCGCTGACCGAGAGAAATGTCATCCTCATGAGCCCAATGCTCCTCTGCCAGAAGAAAAGCCTGTATGAAAAGACCGAAAACAGGAACACAAACACATAACTGGCAAGGCCGAACATGCTGCTGACCAGGAAACGTCCCCACAGATAGCCGAGCTTTCCGGCCATGTTATGAGCCTCCACAGACTTCTGCATCATATCCGGATTGGAGAACAGGCTCTTGTCAGGCTGCCATGTGAACATGTATGAGGTCATGGCCACAAAGGTGAACACCGTAAACAAGAACACCAGGACTCCGGCACACTTGAGAAGTATCGATTTCAGTTCGGGGTCCATATCTGCAAAGAAAGAGAAGAACCTCTTCTCCTTCTGTTTAGCTGTCTTTATCTTTTTCCCTGCCATATCACTTGTTATGCTTTCTCTTGTTCTGATTGCCTCGCTGCCACTGATTCTTGCCCTGCTTCTGTCCCTGCCTTGCATATCCTGATCCGAGATCAGCCTTTGCAAGCTGCAGTCCCTCCGGGACCTTGATGCGATAGTCTGACATCCTCTCGATATCCTGGAATATTGTCTGGTCTGAAACCGTGTCCTTGTTCCATATCAGATACTGCTGTCTCATATATATAGCCAGCGAACGGATCATGGAGGTCTTGGACTCACCGTCCTCGACGCCAGCGATGAAATCTATCATGTTCTCGATGTTACGGCCATAGTGGGCAGCCTTGACGGGCTTTCCCGGATATGGAATCGGAAGAGGCTTCTCATTCAGGCTTTCAGGTGCAGGAGCCGGATATGGAGAATCCACATCCAGGTCGAAACCTGAAATTATATGAAGATGATCCCATAGCTTCTGCTCATAATTATCCTGGAGATGGACGGCCGGGTTGATGATCTCCATGACCTTGATGACCGCCCTGGCCTGCTCGTTACGCTTCTCCCTGTCCTCGATGGTCTTGAGGTAGTCTACCATCTTCTGCACATTTCGTCCATATTCAGGGATGTAAAGAGTGACTCTCTCTGTATTATATAGAAGCTTGTAAGTATCTGTTCCTGTATTTTCCATACTATTCACACATGATTTGTTGCAACTTGCAAATATACAAAATAATCTTTAGAGAATCACATACTCTCCGGTGTGAACATACCATAAAACCGACGACACATCCTCATACCCCATGCGCCTCCATATATCAGCATATCTGGCAAGCTGTCTCTCATATGACTTGCGATGTTCGCCAGACTTATAGTCTATGACGACCACTTTATTGCCGTCGACGACAACCCTGTCGGGCCTGAAAATGCTTCCGTCAACATCAATCAGACTGGTTTCATTCAGAACACGGGCCGAATCAGGGAACCATCCCCTTCCCGCTCCTTCTGCTATTCTGTCAGCCAGGAGCCTGCGTATTTCTTCCGCCTCTCCCGGAGTGACCTCTCCGCTTGCAAGCGAACGGTCAACAGCCTCATCAAGATCCTCCGGCACCACCACAGAAGACAAAATATCATGCAGGACAACGCCTCTGATCCTGTTGGAGGCAGAAATGCCGGCATCGCCATCAGCGGAAAAGAAATCAAGAGAGTCTGCCGAGAACTTCAAGCGTCCACGCTCCCTTACATCGGTTTCGTCCTCCCCTGCCTCCGGGTTCAGCGCGAAGGATGGATATGAGCCACCTTCGCCTGTCCGGAACGCCATGACATCCGACTTCTTCTCCTTCCGCAGAGATGTAAAATCCACCATCTCTCCCACATCAAACCGGACAAAGCCTTCTCCGCCCGACCTCCTGACATCCTTCACCTTTCCTGACGCGGCGACGAACCAGTACAGTATCTGTGAAAAATCCGTGAAAGCATATGGAACCTTGTCCCTGATGGCATCCTGGCATTTCTGAGCAGGAGTCTGGGCTATGACATGCATTCCGAGAGCCGCACGGGTCATAGCCACATATATGGTATTTATATTGTCCACCTGCTGCAGGAATCTCTCGTCCTTATAATGCTCAGAGAACAAGGTAGACTCCGACGACTGCGACAGATACACATCGTATACTCCTTCCGCCACTCCCTCGAGCTGCGTTCCGGACAAATCCGGCGAGCACCACCTGCTGTCAGCCTTGAACAAAGTGATATTTTCAGCAAAAGGTATTATCACATATGGGAAATCCAGTCCCTTTGACTTATGGATGGTCATCACTCTCACACTGTCACCCGACGACGGAGACGATATTGAAGGATCCTTGTCCTCCCAATATTTAAGGAATCCCCTGAGATTATTGCCGTAATTCGCCACATACTCCTGCAGATGATCCATAAACGACTGAACATGAAGAATCTCGCCCTCGACCACTCCGTCGGCATCGGAAGCCTTGAGCTCCCTGATCACCGACTCTGCCATGTCAATCAGCGAAGTATACCCATCAGGCACTTTTATGTCAAGAACTTCGGCAAGATAGCTGTTGACGGTATTTTCCGGATTATCCACATAGGAAAGCAAAGACACAAGACGACGGACCGTCACAGCGCTCTTCACATTCAGGGAATCATCCGTAACGACGGTAAAGCCGTTGTCTATCAAGTATCCCGCAACACTCTCTCCGGTCGCATTGCTCCTGACAAGAACAGCGATTTCTGACAAGCGCGCCCCGGCCGCAACGGCCTCCTGCACGCTTTCGAGCACTTTCTGGAGTTCCTCCTCCTTCGGACAGAAGGTGATGCTCACACTGCCGGCCGGCATGTCCAGCTTGGACACCTCCTGCTCCACATCGGAATAGATATGGGAAATTCTTCCATCCTTCTCCCCGCCAAGACCATCCAGGACCTCAGCCGCAGCCTTGAAATATTCATTATTGAACGTGACTACGTTCTTGAGGCTCCTGTAATTGGTATCCAGCACCTCTGTCCCTGAATCCGGGAAGGTCGCAGGAACCTCATCAGCCAGAAGCTTCCAGTCAGATCCTCTCCATCTGTAGATGCTCTGCTTGATGTCGCCGACAATAAGGCTCTCGTGGCCTTGAGAGTCGCTGTTCTTGAGAAGAGGGCTGAAATTGGTCCACTGCACAGAAGACGTATCCTGGAACTCGTCAAGAAGAAAATGGTCAAAACGGACACCTATCTTCTCATATATGAACGGTGCATCGGAATTGTCTATGATATCTCTAAGGATCACATTGGAATCGTCAATGCAGAGGACATTCTTCTCCTTCATCAACTCCTTGAAAGCATCAGAAAGCTCGCGCGCCACTCCAAGTCCATAAATCTGTCTGTCAAGAATCACGGCAGTCTGATATACCGGATATTCCTTTTCCCATAGATTACAGAACGCGAGCATCGGATCCATCAGAGCCGGATATACCTTGCCGAGAAGCGCCTTTGCCTTGGCGGCAGAAAACCACTTTTCACTATCAGGCGCCTTTTCCATAAAGGACGCTGTCGGAGGCTTGATTGCATCACGGTCATCCAGTCCCGCATACACTTCAAGAGCCTTCATGAATCCCCTGTTGCTGTCCTTTGCCTCCACCTTGGCAGCATTCAGCACAGCCACAGCAGCCGCTGCGTTTTCTTTGACCGCCTTCCTGAAATCAGCAATGATCTGCCTGCAGGCTTTGCGGATATTTCCAAGCACCTGAGGAGAATATGCTGCCGCCTCATCGATGCCCGCCTTGTCCAATTCCTCCTGCCTCTGGGCCGACTTCATACGGAGCGCCAGCTTCAGCAGATTTGCATCCGGGCTATATCGACCTCCCTGCTCGATCTGTTCCAGCACATTGTCCGTAAGCCAGGCAAGGAGACCTGTATCCGCTTCCGTGAGCGAGTCAAGCACACGGTCAACGCTCTCTGCAACAAGCGAATTCCTGTCAAGCTCGACCTGATAAGACGCGAACTGGCCGATCTCACGAGAAAACGCCTTCAGCGTCTGCTGGAAGAAACGGTCTATCGTGCTCACAGCAAAGGCGCTGTAATCATGCAGGATGTCTCTGAGCACCCTTGACGCCTTGGCGCTTATTTCTGCGTCAGACGGAAGCAGAGAAGGCACAAAGTCGTCATGATAGTCCGACTGTGCCGGATCGGTGGCCAGGATATGCAACTCTTTCAATATCCTGCTCTTCATCTCCTCCGTCGCCTTGTTGGTAAAAGTCACAGCCAGTATATGCCTGTATGCATATCTGTCATCATTCTGGAGAAGCAGCCTTATGTATGTCTTGGCGAGGTTATAGGTCTTGCCCGAACCCGCCGATGCCTTCATTATTCTGATCATATCCTATCTTCCGCAAATTGTCTTGAAATCACAGTAACTGCAAACCGTCTTATCCGTAGTCCTTCTGAAAGGCACCTCCGGATCGTCTATTTCCGCCATCAGCCGGCCCAGATGTTCCGACGAAGCGTTGAAGAACTCCGGATGTACAGGAATCGCCTCCGGAAGCCTGCCGAACAGGCGCGATGTCGAATATACGCAATTGAAGAGTTTCCTTCCCTGCACCTCCGGTCTGTCCTGAACCAGAAGGTCGTAAATATAGAACTGGAACGCTATCTTCGGCCTGTCCTTGACATCCGGTGCAAATATCTTGTCTGCAATGTCGACAGCATTGTCGTCACCTATATATATGTCATCATCCAGCACCCTTCCTGTCTTGTAGTCCACCACACGGACCTCATCCGGTCCGAAGGCATCAAGCCTGTCTATGAATCCTTTGAACCTGAAGCCGAAGTACTCGCCCTTCACCCTGAGCTCGCGGCCCAGGATCTCAAACGAGTCCTTGCCCGCATCCTTCAGCAGCTGAAGGTCACTGAGCAATGTCTTCTTCACATAACGGACAATGACATCAGCGACGACAAGGTTTCTTCCGGTGACCTCTATGGCATTCATCTGATGGACAATAAGGGCCTTCACCTTAGCCTTTATGTCATCTTCACGATTTATCCAGCTGTTTATATAATCTCTCGAAATGCATCTCAGGACATTCTTAAGAGACTTCGCACCGCCAAGACCGTCAAAGAAGAAATCCGGGTCCATAGCCTCCTCCGAAGTATAGAGAGAACGCATCACCTCGTGAAAGATGTTTCCGAACATTCCGGCATCAAGAGTCTCCGCCACCTCATCATCACTCACAAGTCCCTTTACAACCGAGTAATAGAACTTTGCAGGACAGGCGAGATAATTCTGTATAGCGGTTGCTGACATTTCCGTTCCCTTTATCTTAGCCATGTCCTCAGGGGTCTTGGATATGTCAGGCAGTTCCGCCGCCTTCATGGTATCCATCATCACCACATATCTTTTCAAAGGCAGGCCGAAATGATATTCCATCTGCCTGATATATCTGCTCTCCTCCCCCGACTTTATGCCTTCCGTCCTTGAATCCACAAGCATCCACACATTATCCGCACGGGAAATCATCCTGTAGAAATAGTATGCCCATATGGCATCCTGAAGCTCATATGTAGGCAAGGCGAAACCTTTGCGAAGCTCCGGCGGGATAAAGGACGAACTGACGCTTCTACGAGGGAACACCCCCTCATTGGAAGACATTATTATAATATTATCGAAGTCCAATGCCCTTGTCTCCAGCGGTCCCATGATCTGCAAGCCCTTGAGAGGCTCTCCTCTGAAAGGGACAGAGGAAGCTCCCGCCATCTGGGAAAGCAACCTGACATATGTCAATGGCAATATTTCCAGACCAAGAGCCTCATCCACATCTGAAAGGCTGTCCTGGAGCATGTTGATGCTCTTATAGTATTCTTTGGCATACTCCAGTTCCAGAGCCAGGTGCATGTCTTCTGCCGCTGAAGGCGCCACTGCAACAATCACGGCCTTGAAATATTCTGACATGGCAGCAATCTGCGCACGGTCTCTTGACTTAGGGTCAGTCACAGCCACCTGGAAAACAGCATCCAGCAGCGGCGAGCCGCTGAGTTCTTCCTGAGGAATATAATACTTGGCCGAAGCTTTCACGCTTCTTACTATCTCGATGGTCTTCTCGTCCATCGCGTTTTTGAACAATGCATTGGAGAAAAGATCCCATACCTGCTTGTGATAGAAATGCCATGATCCTTTTCTATATGCAGCATGGAGCTGGATGGCCGCAACAGTCTCCATCATCGTAAACAGGATGCTGCCCTTCATCGGCAGGCCCATAGTCACGTTGATGTCCTGGACATGAAGAGGTATCGAATTCAGGACCGGAACCAGAAGGTTCTCGTCAGGAAGGACAATCGCACAATCCTTTCCCTGAGGCACAGTATTGAGAATATCCGGTATCCTCTTGGCCTGACCGACCGAAGATGACACGCTCACCACATTTACGGAAGGAACGCTGACGCCTTCCGGATCCCATCTGGCTGCCTGGCCGAACTCCTTTACGTTCTCTTCCATGAAGAGGGACGAACGGTTCTGGCTGTCCCGGATCATTTCTCCGCTGTAATCCCAGCAGAATTCCGCACGGGAGGCCTTCTTCAACTCACGCAGCAGAGTCTTTTCACACTCGTTCAACGTATTGAGACCCACGAACACAAACTTTGTATCCGGAGTAAAGGCTTCTGCAAAGACAGCGTCTGCAGAAGTCGCCTTAAGTCTTTCCGCCAGATCGCGATATACCATTCCTTCGTATGCCAGTCCCTTTTCTGCCAGCAGCTTGCGGAAATCTACATATAGCGGATACAGGATGTTCCATATCTGGAGGAAGCGTTCCTTCACTTTAGGATTATCCGAATCCAGATCTACGGTCACCTTGCCGGACATGTCACTGAAATGGCTGACGAATGCATCGATTGCATTTCGCTGGACTTCAGTCAGGAAAGAATAATCAGCCTGAATCTGCTTGAGGTCAGCGACATTCGCAAACAGCTGCTTAGGATCCACAAGGTATTTGTCGACATCATTGAAGTCACCGAGAATCACATCGCCCCAAAAGACGAATTCGTCAAGGGCCTCCGCCTTAGGGTTCAGTCTTCTATAACATTGATACAAGTATAGAAGCAGCCTGACCTTGTCAGCCGGAGCCTGACCGCCGACCTTGAAGAAGAAGTCATTGATCGTCAGCATCTGCGGTGAGATGATCGGCACTGAAGAAGGAGAATCCGCGACCGCTTCCGAGAGATACTTGCGGAAAAAGGTCATCGAACGTCTGTTCGGAAAGATGAAGCATCTGTCCGATATGTTTCCGAGCGAATAGAAATGCTCTGCTACCTGTTTAAGGAATGGTGTCATACTCTTGTTTTAAGATGCAAATATAGGTCGCGATGTTGCCAAACCAAGGCACATCAATAAAATTACAGTATTTTTTCAAAAAAGTTACAAAATTTTTGATGTCATATTTGGATATTAATATTTTTTCTCTACCTTTGCACCAGAAACAATTTAGAATTATTCAAATTTAGATATTACTAACAATTAAAAGAATAAAGTTATGACTAAGAAATTCAGATGCCTTGTTTGCGGTTATATTCATGAAGGTGAAAATGCTCCTGAGGAGTGCCCATTGTGCCATGTAGGTGCAGAGAACTTTGAGGAAATCGTTGAGACAGACGGTGACCTTACCTGGACAGACGAGCACAGACTCGGTGTGGCTCAGGGAGTGGATCCGGTCATCCTCAAGGGTCTTCGCGACCACTTCGCAGGTGAGTGTTCAGAAGTCGGAATGTATCTCGCGATGAGCCGTCAGGCGGACAGAGAGGGATATCCTGAGATCGCAGAGGCATTCAAGAGATATGCATGGGAAGAGGCAGAGCATGCTGCAAAGTTCGCAGAGCTCCTCGGTGAGTGCGTATGGGACACCAAGACCAACGTTGAGAAGAGAATGCTCGCCGAGCAGGGCGCATGCGAGGACAAGATGCGCATCGCAAAGCTTGCAAAGCAGCAGAACCTCGATGCGATCCATGACACAGTTCATGAGATGTGCAAGGATGAGGCTCGCCACGGAGCAGGCTTCCAGGGTCTCTTCAAGAGATATTTCAAGTAATAAACGATAAAGGGAGGTGACTGATCACCTCCCTTTATCGTTTATTACATAAAAGCTATTCTTCTATCTTCTTGTACTTTGGCACGAGGGCTTTCATTGTCGACCATGCAATGAGGTATGCTACCGCGCAGAAGCAGAAGACTATCATGTAGCCTGCCTCCTTGCCTTCGAAGCCGAGGAATGTGAAGGCTGCGCCTGCATTCTCTGAGTATGTGAAGAGGACGCCGGCTCCCTTGTTGATCAGGAACGAGCTGATACCTCCGGCCATACCGCCGATGCCTGTGATGGTTGCTATCGCTGACTTAGGGAACATGTCACCTACTGTCGAGAAAAGATTTGCCGACCATGCCTGGTGTCCGGCTCCTGCAAGGCCAATGATGATTGCAGGCCACCATGCGGAGAACTGGCCCATCGGCTGAGCGAAGAGGGCGAAGAGCGGGAAGAATGCGAAGATGAGCATCGAGAGCATTCGTCCGCTGTATGGGTGCATGCCCTTCCTCTCTACAAAGAACTTAGGCAGATATCCTCCGAAGATGGATATTACGGTAACTATCGCATAAAGCGTAATGATGAGCATCATGCCTGTACCCGAAGAAGCCTTGTATCCGAACTGATCCTGGAAGTAAGCTGGTGCCCAGAACAGATAGAACCACCATACACCGTCGGTGAAGAACTTACCTGCGATGAAAGCCCATGTCTGGCGGAAAGTGAAGCACTTGAGGAACGGAATGGACTTTGTCTCCTCTGCAGGAGTTGCAGCCACAGGTTCGTCCTCGTCCTGCTGAATGTATGCAAGCTCCGCCTCGTTGACATATTTAGACTTCTGAGGCTTGTCATACATGAACACCCAGAAACCCATCCATATGAAGCCGAGGGCTCCGATGATGATGAATGCCATCTCCCAGCCGAATGCCGCAGCAAGAGGCGGGATGGTTGCAGGAGCCACGAGGGCGCCAACAGATGCACCGGCATTGAAGATCGATGTTGCAAAAGCACGGTCCTTCTTAGGAAAGTATTCGGCTGTAGTCTTGATGGCTGCCGGGAAGTTTCCTGCCTCACCGAGGGCAAGGATGCTTCGAGCGGCAAGGAAGAGCCATACGCTGACAGATGCGATCGCGAGAGCCGCACCTGTACCTGCCTCGACAGCCTTCATGGCCTCTATGGAATCATATCCCTCAATGTGCATTGTAGCCCATCCGCAGAGAGCATGTACACATGCTCCGAAAGACCATACTCCGATTGCCCAGAGATATCCCTTCTTTGTTCCCATCCAGTCTACGAACTTGCCGGCAAAAAGCATTGCAAACGCATAGAAGAGGGAGAATACGGCTGTTATTGTTCCATAATCACTGTCAGTCCAGTGAAACTCCGGCGCGATGAATTCCTTCCATGTGAGGGAAAGAACCTGACGGTCCATGTAGTTGACGGTCGTTGCCACGAAGAGCAGAACCACCATCCACCAGCGCCAGTTGGTCATCAGTTGTTGGTTAGTGTCCTTTTTCATTAGTCTAGTGTGATTTGATTATAAGCTTCTTATGATCTCCAGGGCATCCTTGCAGAGTTTTGTTATCGCTCCCCAGTCCTTGGCAGCGACAGCTTCCTTAGGGAAGAGGTTGCTGCCCATGCCGACACAGGTCACTCCTGCCTTGAACCATCCTTCGAGATTTTCCTTTGTAGGCTTCACACCTCCTGTCACCATGATCTGGCTCCAAGGCATAGGAGCCTTGAGGCCCTTCACGAATGCAGGTCCGAGGACATCGCCTGGGAAGACCTTGCAGAGGTCACAGCCGAGTTCCTGCGCCTTACCCACTTCTGAAACAGTGCCACAGCCCGGGCAGTAAGGCACGAGGCGACGGTTGCATACCGGAGCGATCTCAGGATTGAAGAGAGGGCCCACCACGAAATTAGCTCCGAGCTGGAGATAAAGAGCGGCAGTAGGTGCATCAACCACCGAGCCGATGCCGAGGATCATGCCAGGAAGCTCCTTGTTGGCGAACTTGACCAGCTCTCCGAACACCTCGTGAGCGAAATCGCCTCTGTTTGTGAACTCGAAGGCGCGTACGCCGCCCTCATAACATGCCTTAACGACTGCCTTTGCAGTCTCAAGGTCCGAGTGATAGAATACCGGAACCATGCCGGTCTCCTTCATTGCAGCGATAACCTGCTGCTTGCTGTATTTTGCCATAGTCTTGTGTTTATCTTGATACACGTCCTGAGCCGTCGCCTTTCATAAGGTTCTCGACTTCTGCCACAGTCACCTGGTTGTAGTCTCCGTAGATCGTATGCTTGAGGCATGAAGCCGCAACCGCGAAGTCGAGCGCTTTCTGATCGTCATCCGTATAGGTAAGGAGGCCGTAGATGAGTCCTCCCATGAAAGAGTCACCTCCACCTACACGGTCAACGATGTGAGTGATGTCGTAGCGTGGAGACTGATAGAGCTTGCCGTCGCTGTAGAGGACTCCGCCCCATGTATTGTGGTTTGCATTGATAGAGCCGCGAAGTGTTATGATCACCTTCTTTGCACGTGGGAACCTCGCCATGAGCTGAGTGCATACGCTCTCGAACTCTGCAGCATTGACCTCGCCATGAGTTGCTGTCACGTCGAAGCCTTCCGGCTTGATGCCGAACACCTTCTCAGCATCTTCCTCGTTTCCAAGGATCACGTCACATCCTGCAACAAGCTCAGGCATCACCTCAGAAGCTGTCTTTCCATATTTCCAGAGGTTCTTGCGGTAGTTGAGGTCGCATGACACCTTGACACCGAGCCTGTTAGCCGCCTGGATTGCCTCCAGGCATACATCTGCAGCGCCCTGGCTGATGGCTGGAGTGATACCGGTCCAATGGAACCAGTCTGCTCCCTCGAAGACCTTCTCCCAGTCGATCATACCCTTCTCAATCTGAGCTATAGACGAGTGAGCACGGTCATAGACGACCTTGCTCGGACGTGCCACAGCACCTGTCTCAAGGAAATATATGCCGAGACGGTCGCCGCCGTAAACACAATGCTTTGTGCCGACTCCATAGCTATGGAGATCCCTGATGCAGCTCTGCGCTATGTCATTCTTTGGGAAACGGGTAACGAATTCAGCCTCGATACCATAGTTTGCAAGAGATACCGCCACATTGGCCTCACCGCCACCGAATGTGGCCTCAAACTGCTTTGCCTGAGAGAATCTCAGATAACCCGGAGTTGCAAGGCGGAGCATGATCTCGCCGAACGTAATTACTTTTGGCATGGTTATATGGTTTTAAAAGTTATTTCAAATCACACAAATTTAATAAATTTTAACAAAAAAGAGCAACCGCATATGTGGTTGCCCTTTTTATTGACTAAAAATCATATTTAAACGTGAATTTTTACATATCAGAACACAAATCCTATTCGATACTGCACATGTGGCAATATATAATATTCATCGTTGCATATGCCGAATTTCGGACCGAGGGTAAACTCCTGCACCCAGTGCTTGCCGATGGCACGTCTGAAGCCATAAGCCGGAGTGAAGCTGACATTAAGGCCGCCTGAGGTGTCAGCGCGCAGTCTCATGGATATGAAATCTGAGGAATTATTGTATGTGCTCCTTCCCTTGGTGACTCTTCTTGCTATGCTTGAGTACCATCTGCCCTCAAAGGATACTCCAAGGCCCATGGTCCCATGGAAACCCGCGCCTTCATATGATGACGAATAGATCGAAAAACCTGTTGGGACAAGACCTGCACGCCCTATCAGGGTCCAGCGGTCTGCGACCCTGCCTTCAAAGCTGTACTCAAGGCCAAGGATAGTCGTCGTTATGGAGTGGTTTGACTGGAGTCTATAGTATCCGACAGGTTCCGAATAATCCCTTGCAGAAAGCAAAGAGACACTCATGCATAATAACAGGGTTATCAATATACGTCTCATAATGTCAGAAGTTAAGGGCAAGGCCGATTCCATTGTTACATGCGCCGAGGGTAAGAGATGGCTGCTTTCTTACTGCATGATTTGCATTATAGTCTGCCGCGATTGACTTGAGCATCTTGTTTCCGCTGCAGAGGACAGGGATGCCTGAGCCAAGTCCGCCTGCTCCGACCGCCATCAGAAGCACAGCACCTTCAATCTCGGGGACACAGAATGCTGAAGCGAACACTGCCGCTCCGAGCGAAATGAGGGTTATGCCTGTAGTGCGGCGTCTGTTCGCCTTGAAATATTCATCGCCATAAAGATTGAATGCAATGTAGTCTGCCTGCATTTCACCATAGTAAGACTGCGATCCAAGGTAAAGTTTTCCCTTGTAATACCTCATCGCATGACCACTTACAGCAGCCATTTCCGGCAATACTGGCGACAACAATGGCGCACCGAACATCTGTTCATAGCCATTGTCATAAACGATTTTTGTAACATTATAACGAGTGGTCGAGTAGACCGGGCCATGCTGATTGCTGAACAATCTGTAATAGATCAATTCGTCCCCCACCTCATCGACTACAGCGTCCACAACACTTGAATCGACAAAATAGATCTTATCCTGAGCGGCTGCAGCAAAGACAGAGCATACAGCAAGAATAAAAATGAAAAAAATCCGTCTCATAATCATTGGTTTTGACTATTAGACGGACTTTCTGTTTAAAAGTACTATGCTGTCGCGAAAAAATTATCTTTTTTTCCAGAGTTTCGACATATCCTCCAGCGTCTTGCCCTTGGTTTCAGGAACAAGTTTCCATACGAAGACTGCAGCCAGGATGCAGATGACGCCATAAAGGCCGTACGTAAAGGCGTGACCGAAGTTTTCCATCGAGCCAAGGCTCATGTTGTACATCGGAAGGAATGTAGACGATACGATGAAGTTGAAGATCCACTGGAATGCTACAGCGATCGCTACAGCCGCGCCTCTGATGGTGTTAGGGAATATCTCAGAGATAAGCACCCAGCAGATAGGTCCCCAGCTGAACATGAATGACGCGCTGTATACCATGATGCTGATAACTGCCACTACCGGTGGAAGGGCAGATGAAACGCTTGTCACAGCAACACCGGCAGCGCCGAGAGCCATGCCGAGAGATCCCCAGATGAGGAGAGGCTTGCGGCCCCATTTCTCCACTGTGAAGATGGCTACGAGGGTGAATGTGATGTTCACGATGCCCATGAGGACAGTCTGCATCATAGGGTTGCCCATGCCAAGCGACTCGAATATGCGAGGCGCGAAGTAAAGGACAGCATTGATGCCGACAGCCTGCTGGAAGACGCTGAGCATGATACCCACGAAGATAACAACCCATCCGTATGTAAACAGTTTCTCGGTCTTCTCTGTGACTGTCTCCTTGATTTCTGCAAGGATTGACTGGGCCTTGTCCTGGCCGTTGATCTTTGAAAGGATATAGAGCGCCTGTTCATCTTTTCCAGTCATAGCAAGGTAGCGAGGAGTCTCAGGAACGAGGAAAAGGAGCACTGTGAAAAGTCCGGCAGGAACAGCCTCGCTTACGAACATATATCTCCAGCCATTCTCGATGCACCACTGAGCTTCAGCAGGGTTCATGATCTGGTTGACGCCTTCCGTAATCTTCTGGATCACAGGAGCTATATGGTCTCCAAGAATCAGGAAGTTCACGAAATAGACCACAAGCTGGCCGAAGATGATCGCGAACTGGTTCCATGACACGAGAGTTCCTCTCATGTTGCTCGGAGCCACCTCTGCGATATACATAGGGCAGATTGCAGACGCGAGACCTACTCCCACTCCACCGAGCACGCGGTAAAGGTTGAATGCAATCAGAAGGGAGAATGAAGGATGACCTTTCTCGAAGAAAAGAAATTCAGGAGAATATGATCCAAGGGCTGAAAGGAAGAAGAAGACTCCAGCCATGATGAGGGACTTCTTTCTACCCATTCTTGATGCACAGATTCCTGAAATTGCGGCACCGATCACACATCCGATGAGAGCACTGGATGATGTGATGCCGTGCATGAAGTCAGTGTAGACAAAGTCCTTTGCGCCCATGAAGAACGCCTGAAGTCCTTTCTCTGCACCCGAAATCACTGCTGTATCGTATCCGAACAGCAGACCTCCGATAACGGCTACAAGGACTATCGAGAACAGATAGCCCTTGCTGCCTTTATTATTTTTATTTGTCATAGATTTCTCGACTACGCTCGAAATGACAATTAACAGTACATGTTAAGTATAGCCTCGTAGAGCTCCTGCTTGCCGGATGTCTGCTTAGGCTCGTTTACCTCCTTGCCATAAGCGTAAACATCCTCAAGAGTAAGCTCTCCGTCCTCGAACTTCTTTCCGAGTCCTGCGTCGAAGCTTGCGTAGCGCTCCTTCACCATCTGACAGAGCGGAGACTCCTCGAGGAGAGCCGCTGCGTTCTCGAGAGCTCGTGCCATTGCATCCATTGCTGCGATGTGAGCGATGAAGATGTCCTCAAGGTCGGTTGAGTTACGACGGGTCTTTGCGTCGAAGTTTGTACCACCGTTGCCGAGACCGCCGTTGCGGATGATCTGCATCATAGCCTGAGTGAGGTCGAATGAGTCGATAGGGAACTGGTCAGTATCCCATCCGTTCTGATAGTCACCGCGGTTTGCGTCGATTGAACCGAGCATGCCTGCGTCAACTGCGCATGCGAGCTCGTGCTCGAATGTATGTCCTGCGAGAGTCGCATGGTTCACCTCGATGTTCACCTTGAAGTCCTTGTCAAGACCATGAGCCTTGAGGAATCCGATAACAGTCTCTGTGTCGACATCATACTGATGCTTTGTCGGCTCCATCGGCTTAGGCTCGATGAGGAATGTTCCTGTGAAGCCCTTTGAACGTGCATAGTCGCGTGCAAGGGTCAGCATCATTGCGAGGTGCTCTTTTTCACGCTTCTGGTCTGTATTGAGAAGGCTCATGTAACCCTCACGGCCGCCCCAGAACACATAGTTTGTACCGCCGAGTTCGATTGTCGCGTCGATTGCGTTCTTGATCTGGACTGCTGCGCGTGCCACAACGTCGAAGTCAGGGTTTGTAGCGGCGCCGTTCATATAACGCTTGTTGCCGAATACGTTTGCTGTTCCCCAGAGAAGCTTGATGCCGGTCTCAGCCTGCTTCTCCTTAAGGTATGCAACAACTTCCTTGAGACGAGCCTCATACTCCTCTACGTCCGCACCCTCGTCAACGAGGTCTACATCGTGGAAGCAGTAGTACTCGATACCCATCTTCTGCATGAACTCAAATCCTGCGTCGACCTTATCCTTTGCTGCCTGTACAGGGCATGCGGCACCGTTCCAAGGGAATGTCTTTGTTCCGCCGCCGAACTGGTCTGCACCCTCTGCGCAGAGTGTGTGCCACCATGCCATAGAGAACTTGAGCCACTCAGCCATGGTCTTGCCGAGGACTACCTTCTTTGCGTCATAGTAACGGAAAGCCATAGGGTTTCTGCTCTCCTTGCCTTCAAACTGGATCTTGCCGATTCCAGGGAAAAATTCTTTTGTTGCCATAGTTTTATGTTTTTGTTGAGTATTACATACGTGATTTCCAGAGTTCATAGGCCTGAGTGTACTCGTCCTGACGTGCAGGCTCAATGACCGCAAGCTTTTCGAGGGTTGCGAAAGCCTCGTTGTTGTCCTTGTAAATGCCTGCTCCGATGCCAGCGCCCTTTGCCGCTCCTACAGAACCGTCGGTATCATAGAGGTCGATGACCGCTCCTGTCACACCGGCGAGGGTATCACGGAAGATAGGGCTGAGGAACATGTTTGCATGTCCGGCATGGATCTTATTGACATTCATGCCCATCTGCTCCATCACCTCGATGCCGTACTTGAACGAGAATACGATGCCCTCCTGGGCTGCGCGAAGCAGGTGCGCCTTATTATGCACATTGAAGTTCACTCCGTGGATGGAACTGCCCACTTCCCTGTTCTCCAGCATACGCTCCGCTCCGTTTCCGAACGGAAGGATGCTTACGCCTGCGCTTCCTATAGGAGCTGTCGCAGCAAGCTCGTTCATCTCCGCATATGAGATGCCTTCCGGAGCTACATTCCTCTTCATCCACGAGTTCAGGATGCCTGTTCCGTTGATGCAGAGAAGCACACCGAGGCGTGTTTGCTCTGAAGTATGGTTTACGTGTGCGAATGTGTTCACACGAGACTTAGGATCATAATTGACTTCTCCGAGGACACCATATACCACACCGGAAGTACCTGCAGTAGAGGCGATTTCACCAGGATTGAACACATTGAGTGACAATGCATTGTTAGGCTGGTCGCCTGCACGGTATGTCACAGGGATGCCCTCTGCAAGACCGAGCTCGGCAGCTGCCGCAGCACTCACTCTGCCCTGCTCCGCAAATGTAGGGCGGATCTCAGGAATGAGAGACTCGTCAATGCCGTAATAGTCGAGAAGCATCTTCGCTGTCCGCGACTCGGAGAAGTCCCACATCATTCCCTCCGAGAGGCCTGATATAGTTGTGCATATCTCACCTGTGAGCTTCATTGCTATGAAGTCTCCAGGGAGCATTATCTTATATATCTTTGAGTATAGCTCCGGCTCGTTCTCCTTCACCCAAGCAAGCTTTGACGCAGTGAAGTTGCCCGGAGAGTTGAGAAGATGCGACAGGCACTGCTCATGGCCAAGGGCGTCGAACGCCTTCTGGCCGTAAGGCACGGCGCGTGAGTCACACCATATTATAGAAGGTCTGAGAGGATTCTTATCCTTGTCCACGCACACCAGTCCGTGCATCTGATAAGAAATACCGATGGCCTTTATGTCCTTAGGACAAACTGCAGAAGATGCCATTATGTCGGCTGTCGCAAGCTTGAGGTTTTCCCACCATGAGGCAGGGTCCTGCTCCGCCCAGCCGGGCCTCACGGCGATGATCGCCGCTTCTGACTTAGGATAGAATGCAGAAGCAACACATTTGCCGCTCTGGGCATCCACGAGGCTCGCCTTGACCGACGAGCTTCCGATATCGTAACCTAAGAGATACATATTATTAGTTTTAGTGTTATTAACTATGCAAATTTAACAGAAGAATGCATTTGTTCTACCAGTTTGTGCCAAAAATACGCTAAGTATCATACTATAACATTAACACATAACAATTTACAAACATATAATTTGCAGTAAAAATTACTATAACTATAGCCACGAGGCCACGAAGTTGAGCTTCGGTGCAAGTTCCTTGCGGCCGAACGCCGACTTGTTCAGCACATACAGCCGGGCGGGCTTGTGATTGACATTGCGCTCCATCTCGTCGGTTTCCAGAAGGATGCCGGTAGTAAAGATCTTCTTTCTGAAGTTCCTGTTGTCTATCTCTATTCCGAAAACCGCCTCCAGCAGATTCTGCAACTGCCTTATAGTAAACTTCTTAGGAAGCATCTGAAATGCAATCGGAGACCACAATATGTCCTTCTGCAAGGCAGAAAGAGCATCGGAGAGAATGTCCATATGGTCCATTATAAGATCATGGATCTCATCCACATTGACCCAGGCAGCGCCTTTGCGGCTGGTATATAGAGACAGGCCCTTGTCAAGCTTCACAAGAGCATAATATCCGACAGTCACGACACGGTCTGTATTGATGCCATGATATTGGCATATCCATTTCAATTCATCGGCATCCACTCTATCAGGATCGGAAAAGATGGATGTCTGCTTGAGGTACAGCCCGGTAAGGCCTGTGGCTCCTTCAAGGACCCTGGCAGCAGCCTCAGGCAAAGTCTCGTTCTCACGGATCATGGCACCGGGCAGCTTCTGCTCCCCGTCTCCATAAAGAGGGTCAGCAGTCCTGCGCCTCACAAGCAGAGCCTTGAGGTTCTTTCCGTCAAAACCGAAAATCACGCAGTCGACCGAGATGGCTGAGTTTGTCTGGACATTGGTCATAGTTCTATCTTGCAATAAAGGATATGCTTTCCGAAGCAAGTCCATCGGACTTTGCCGTAAGCCTGGTCTTGCCGGACTTGTCCGCCTGGAGCACTACAAGACATTTTCCATGGAAGGCCTTCCTCTTGTTATCCTTGAAACGCTCCATAGATACGGGATTGCCGTTGTCGACTCCGGCAATGAACGCCGGTCCGTCCGCCTCGAAAGTCACCAGATTATCTGCATTCGGACAAAGATTGCCCTCTGCATCAATGATCTCCACGGTCACATAGCAAAGCGCATCTTCCTCCGCATATTCTCCATACTGCACCTTGGACAGACGCATGGCGGCCGGCTCCCCTGCTGTGCGGATCGCCTTTCTTCTGACATCCCTGCCATCTTTTCTGGCGACAACTTCAACAGTTCCAGGCTCAAAAACAGTTTTCCATACGGTGTGCAGACAGTCATCCGTCTTCGAACGGACTCCCTGTGATACCCCGTTCACGAAGAGTTCCACCTCATCTGCGTTATTGTAATAGCACCACATGTCCACCTCCTGTCCTTTCTCCCAGTTCCAATGCGGGAAAAGGTGAAGGACATCCTTGTCTGTCCATTCAGACTGATAGAGATAATACACATCTTTAGGGAAACCTGCCAGATCGACGATACCGAAGAACGAGCTGCGTGCAGGCCATCCATATGGAGTAGGCTCGCCTATATAGTCAAAGCCGGTCCATATGTACTGTCCGCATACGAATTCATTGTCACGTACCAGTTTTATTGTCTCTTCGTGGGTGTTGCCCCACGGCACGTGACAGTTTTCATATGACGAGCAGGCAAAAGAGTCATCATGGAACGGTATGTCCCAGCGCTCCGGCCAGATGAACATCTGATCGCTCGGCATACGATAATATCCGCGCGTCATCAAGGCCGAATTGCTTTCCGTGATTATGAAAGGCTTTCCCGGGAAGTTCTTCGGGACATCAGGGATATTATGATTGTGATAATTGAAACCTATGATGTCAAGTGCACCGCTGCGGAAAAGATGATTGCCTGGAGCAGGCTCATTGCATCCGGCAGTGACAGGCCTTGTCTCATCATTCTGACGCACGATATCCGCAAGCTTTTCTGTCAGGAGCGAATTGACGGACTTGTTTCCGTCATTCCTGGCAAGCATGTCGGAGGAATGTCCGAAATTGAGGATAAGATTGGCCTCCGCCAGACTCAATGTATCCGCATCTGCATGAGACCACTGCTCAAGCACTTCGTTTCCGATGCTCCACATGATGACTGACGGATGATTCCTGTCTCTTTTGATGAAGTCTTCCAGATCACGCTCGTGCCAT
>JAFUJQ010000101.1 GCA_017473705.1 Bacteroidales bacterium
AAAGGCGAATCTATTTGTCGGGCGGGATGTCGGGCGTGGAGCGTGCTGACTATGTGCGGCGGTTCGGGGAGGCGGAAGCGATTCTGAGGCGGCATGGGTACGGGTGCATCAACCCGTGCAGGGTGTGGGCCTGTCGGTGGCCGTGGATTTACAGGGCGATGGAGTGGGTGCTGGGCAAGCGGCTGGCGTATGCCGTGGTGCTATGCTACGACCTCCTGCTGCTGATGACCCGTGCGGACGGGATTGCGATGCTGCCGGGCTGGCAAGCGTCACGCGGTGCACAGATTGAGAACTACGTCTCGCAGCACTTCTGGATGCAAGGCATCAGCAAGGCCGTGACCGAAGAAATCGAGAAAATCAAGTAACTCAAATAAATTATCAAGGAACTATGAACATTATGGAGAAGGCTCAAAAGAGAGCCATTTTAATGATTGACTCGGAGTATGTGTTTAACGACATATACTTCACAACCGAGGAGGGTATGACCTCCACAAGCGCACAACACGTTTCGGCTATGGCTAACGTGATGGTACAGGACATCAAGCAGCACATTATGGGGCTGCGACTCTACGAGAAGAGCATCCGAGTGATAGGTGATGCCGAAGTGACCGTTGAGATGGCGAACAACACACTGCCGGAGATTGCCGAAAGCGTGAAGCGGATATGCAAGGCGAATGCGCTGATAGCATGGCTGCGCGAGGCAGTGAAGGAGCGTGAACAGGCACAGAAGTACGTGTCGGACATGTCGCTCGACGACTGGATGAAGAAACAGGGCATCGAGAAGCCCGCCGTACCGCAACCGCCACAGATGCCGCGCATTAACTTCCAGGACTACAACACTATCCTCGACACAGGGCTGACGGTGAAAGAGTACAACCGCTTCGTGGAACTGAACTCTGCGCTGGCCGTATATGGCGAGATGATCCACGAGAAGGGACTGCTGACACGTCAGAAGTCGGAGTTGGCTCGCATCATGCAGAATCCAACGGAGGTGAAGGAGAGCGGGCGCGACACCATCATCACCACATACAAGGTGGACGTGAATATCTCTGCCGACATCGACAAGCTCTACACTGAATTGCAATCGGAGTACCGCAAGTTGCAAGCCGAGAAGAACGGCATCGAGGCCAAGTTCTCTAACCTTGCAATGGACTACCAGACGTGCAAGATGGACGAGTGGAAAGCGGCCAAGGCTCAGTATGACCGCGACCTTCAGAAAGTCAACTCCGAACTGGTAGGCATTCAGACGCAGATGAATGATTGGAAGAAGCAGCGGCTTGAAGAATTGGCCGCGCTGAAAATCATCATCCCCGACGCGCTGAAACCACTCTACAAGGAATTGAAAGTAAAGTATCTATAAACTGAAAAGAAAGACAGCCGGATAATGTCGGACTGACCGCCTGACGGGAAACCGACATGAACACGCGGCATGAGCAGAGACCTTTTTACTTTTGTCGCAAGACGTGTGGGTTCGAGTCCCACCCTCGCAAGAGGTGGCGGAATTGGTAGACGCGGGAGTAAAGCATTTTATCTTTGCTTTGGACGGTCAATCCTTAGCGGTAGTTTGCTAAACTATTCACACATCGCATCGTCGGCAATCTTGACCTCATTGCTCACGCTTACGCTGCCGACGGTGGTTTACGTTTACGCTCACGATTCCGTTTTAGTGCTGCCCGTGCCAAATGGTCCGGCTTTCTTTTCACTTAACAACCCCCCCTATGGACTTAAAAGACACTATCATCAAGCAACTGGCGGCGCCGGTGAAGCGGAAGGGCACGCAGGACTACATGACCGACGAGGAGGGAAACATCGTGACCTCGGAGGCGGCCATCGGCATGACCATCGTTCAGA
>JAFUJQ010000102.1 GCA_017473705.1 Bacteroidales bacterium
CTCTTGCCGAGACTGACAATAGCGCTTTAGAGGTATTGTACGATTTGGCATCGAAAGACTACGATTTCGAGGCTGCGTATGGCTATATGTGTCGGATGCTGCAAGATGAAAGTGCCAGAAATCTAGATAACCTTCATTCATTGGCAACGCTATACTTCTATATGGACAGGAAGGATGACTGCATACGCTTGTTTGACGAACTGCCACAATATATAAAGACATCCAGAGATTCCGTCCGTTATTTTGAGAGAATCCTTCCCAATCATGCAGACATCATAAGCGAATGCGGGGATATTGAGAAGGCTATAGAACTTCAGGAGACAGTTGTGAACCACTTTATCGGTCAGGATAACTGGTGGGTTGCAAAAGCATACCTGTCTCTTGCGCGCTACTATATATTGCAAGGAAATCTGGAACAGGCAGAACGCCACATTCAGTTATGCGAGGAATATGCAGATGAATACTTTACAAGCAACTTGTCGGCAGCAATACATATGCAGGCTGTTAAAAGTATTCTCTTTTATGCCAAATATAATCGTTTTGACCTGAAAGAGTGGGCTTTGTTAAGCAATCAGATTGACGAGAACTCCAGAATGAAGCAATATGTAAACAATGCCAAAGAGGAAAATATCCGGAATCTCAACGAGCGCAACCTCAAACTGACTATCGAGAAGCAGCGCACCCAGATCATCCTTACTTATGTGGGATTGGCTTTACTGCTGATGATAGCAGTATCTGTATTCTATTACCGCAGAAAGAAGCATCAGATCATCGAGAAGGAGGAAGAACTGGAAGCCTTGCGCCAACTGGTCAGCGAATCGCAGGTGAATACCGAGCAGAAGGATGACCGTTTCTTCAAGAGAATAGTGCTCCAGCAGCTAGGCGTAATCCGAATGGCAGCATCCAACCCAACCACAGCCAATCAGGAACTCTTGAAGAGGATGAAGGATATCACCAGCCAGGAAGTCAATGTAGATGCCCTCCTGAATTGGAAAGACCTCTATCAGACAATGGACTATATCTATGACGGATTCTACACATCACTTGTTGAAAGATTCGGAAACATCCTGAATGAAAAGGAAATCCAGCTGTGCTGCCTCCTCAAGGCCAACTTCTCCACCAAGGAAATCAGCGTAGTGACCCAGCAGTCCGTCCGAACAGTCTACCAGCGCAAGAGCACCATCCGCCAGACCCTTGAGATGCCGGAAGGGGAGGATATCGCATCATTCCTGACCAAATAACTCCGGTTAGAAGACTCCCACTCTCTTCCCTGATTTATTTCACCGGCTCCGCCTTGATGTAATATATCCACCTACCTTCGCCGTAATCATACTGAATCAGGGCAACGACAGATTTGCTATCCTGCCAGATATACAGAGGCGTGTCTTTCACATCAGCAGAAGCAAATAACTCATTATATTTTGCCTTGACCTCTTCGCTCTCGCTGTACAATGGCTCTTTATAGAGCTTTACGACATAATCGTATAACCACGCCTTCACACCTTCTACATTCATACCCTTATCCATTGTTACGATGGCATAAGGAACTTCTCCGACAAATCCCGTCCTGCTTATAAGGCAGAGTTCCGGAATAATGAAATTATTATA
>JAFUJQ010000103.1 GCA_017473705.1 Bacteroidales bacterium
CATGATTAAGATGGATAAGAAAGAACAGATTTTACATTACTATCGTGTAGATGGTCTTAGTTTGCGGGAGATATCCCGTAGGGTTGGGTTAAACCGAAAGACAGTGACCCGTTATGTCCGTGAGTTTGAAAAGATGTCTTTGCAGGATGGAGAAGACGGCATTGAGCGTTGCCTTCAACAAAAGCCCGCTTATTCTTCCTGCCGTAAATCCGAACGTATCCGTCTCACGGATGCTGTTTGTTCCGAGATTGACTATTGGTTGGAAGAGAATGCACGACGGCGTTTGAAGCGGTTGCACAAACAATGCCTGAAGCGCCAGGACATCCATCGTGTACTGATAGAGAAGGGATACGACATCAGTTATTCAAGTGTATGCAAGTACATCCAACGACGTAACGAGGCGAAAACAAGAAAACCCAAGGAGGCTTTCATCAAACAATATTATGAGCCGGGACAGGAATGTGAATTTGACTGGGGCGAGGTCAAACTTTATATAGATGGTAAATTGACAACATTTACCATGGCTGTATTTGCCCTTTGTCATAGCGAAGGCAGATGGGCCTATCTGTTTCGCCATCAGGACAATCTG
Source organism: Bacteroidales bacterium (assembly GCA_017473705.1). Lineage (GTDB taxonomy): Bacteria > Bacteroidota > Bacteroidia > Bacteroidales > UBA932 > Cryptobacteroides. The sequence goes on from JAFUJQ010000103.1 coordinate 590, forward strand.
GCTTTTATGGAGTCACACCGTAATTTCTTCCATGATGTACACGGTGTACCTCATACGATGGTGTATGACAACATGAAGGTGGCCGTGATATTGAAACCGGACGGTAAGCAGCCGACGGATTCCCTTACCCGTATGTGTACTTTCTACGGCTTTAACTTCCGTTTTTGTAATGCACGCGCCGGATGGGAGAAAGGACACGTGGAGCGTAGCGTGGACTATGTCCGTGGCCGTGCATTCACCACCCGGATAAACTTTGACTCCGTGGAGGCTGCCCAGCAGTGGCTTTCTCGCATATGTGAAGGTATCAACAGAGAAACGGGAAGTATAGCCACAGGAAAGAAACCGGAGGCTTTGAGACGGGACATTGACGCCATGTTGCACTTTCCCGGTGACTTCGGATGCTTTGATATGATGACATGCTCTGTTGACAAACAATCCACAATCTGTGTCAAGGGCTGTCATTACTCCGTTCCGGACAGCCTTGTCGGACAAACCGTTACAGTACAGCTCTATAGCGAAAAACTGCACATCTATGACACTGACCATAAGAAAGTGGCCAGACATGAACGAAGCTATGACAAAGGGTCCTGGCATTTTGATATCAACCACTATCTGGACACGTTGATAAGGAAACCGGGGGCATTGAAAGGTTCCGTAGCACTCAAGCAAATGCCTCAGAAGATGCAAGACCTGTTCCGTGTGCATTATGCCGATAACGGGAAAGACTTCCTGGCGCTTTTGAAGTACTGCCAACAGAAAGGTCACGACTATGACGACATACTGAAAGCTGTGAAAATAATACGGATGCGTGGAGCCAGACACATCAATACCGATCAGATAAAGGTAGCACTGGAAACCATGGATGCAGGACCGCTTACTTTTTCTGAAGAACAAAGGACGGAGGCATTCCTGGAAATCGAAATGGGCAGTGAAGACGTGCTCTCGCAACTTGATGCCGTCATGTGCGGGAATGGCTCCTATAATGCAGGGAGGATAGACATATGAATGAGACGGATATTATAAATGCCTATGTGCGGGAACTTAAACTGGCAACGTTCAGGGAGAATGCCGAACCGTATGCACAGGATGCAGTTCGGGAGCAGTGGGGATGTCTGGGCTATCTCAGACGACTGCTTGAAGAGGAAGTGACAAGGAGGCGTGAAAAAAGCAAGATTACACGC
>JAFUJQ010000104.1 GCA_017473705.1 Bacteroidales bacterium
ACAGGGTAAGACCTCTTGTCGTCTATACCCATCGTGCTGTTGAACACATAGCTGTTGATCATCGGGGTGAGTCCGCTGTAGCCTGTGATGGTCGCGAGGTTGTCGATGCTGGCAGACACCCTCAGCGATGTGATGTACCTTGACCTGACAGGGACGTTGTATCCTACGGTCAGGTAGTCGATGTTCAGGTAGTCTCCCCTCTCCAGCCAGTAGTCGGTGACGTTCTGATCGACGATCCTCCTTGCAGGAGCCTCCTTCAGGACGTTGTAGTCAGGGAAGTTCGACATGTTCATATACGCGAGTGACGTTCCGTTGTATATCCTGTGTCCGAACGCTCCGTTCACCTGCACCGACAGGTCAAGATCCTTCCAGCGGAAGTTGATGTTCGAGCCGAGAGTGACCTTCGGAGTGGCCTGGCCCGCTATGTACCTGTCTCCTGCATCGCTCATGTCGATGCTTCCGTCACCGTCCAGGTCGGCGATGTCGTACTTGTAGTTGCCGGCCTCGTCAAGACGCAGCCCCGTGCAGTGCGGAAGGTAGAACACTCCGAGAGGCTCGCCGACGATCTGGTAGAGTATGTTGTTGTTTCCGCCGTTCATTCCGGCTCCCCTCAATGCTCCGACCGGAACGATGTCAGCCGCCGACATATGCATCCCGTTGTAGTCGCCGCTCAGCGACAGGAGCCTGTTGCGCTGCCAGGCAATGTTCACGCTTATGTTCAGTTCCATATCATCCTTCTCTACCGGGGTCACGAGCAGGCCCGCCTCGACTCCCGAGTTGGACATCGAGCCGATGTTGGCCAGAAGCTTGTCGTATTTGAACGGAGGCACCGGAACGTCGTACTGGTAAAGCATGTCGGTGGTCAGGGAATAGTAATACTCCACCGTAAGGGCGAGCCTGTTCTTCCACAGTCCGAGGCTGGCTCCGACGTTGAAGGTGCTCCTCATCTCCCACTCGAGATCAGGATTGGTGTTGCGAAGACGGTTCAGGGTTATTGTCGATGACCCCTCGTATGGAACCACCTCCGCCGGGAGCATCAGTTCCATCGTAGAGAACGGGGTGATGCCGCCGAGGTTGCCGGAACGTCCGTATCCGGCATTGAGGCTCAGAAGGCTCACCTTAGGGTTGTCCTTCAGGAAGCCTTCGTTCTTGAGGTTCCACGATGCGGAGAGCGACGGGAAGAATCCCCAGGTGTGCATGTCGCCGACCATCGAGCTGCCGTCCGCACGGGTCGTGAAGGTAAGCGAATAGCGGTCATCGTACGAGTATGACACGCTGCTCATCACAGATGCCAGAGCGGAACCCTCGGAGAAACTCTGTGTCTCTCCGTACGGCCTGGAGGTCGCGGCGCCGATGTTCTCATACTGGAAGTGGTTGCTCGTGAAGCCGCTCACCCTGGTCTGGAACCAGGACAGGGCGCCACGCTGGTATTCGCCGAGCAGGCTCGCCTTGAGGCTGTGCGCTCCCCAGGAATGCCTGTAACTGAGAGTGGCGTTGCCAAGGAGGTTCTCGGTCTTGGTCTCCTTGCGGAAGGCCTGTCCCTGAGCCCACACCCAGGTCGGGCAGAACTCGGCGTTCTCGATCGAACTGTAGCTGTATGCTCCGAAGAGCACCAGACGGAGGTCCCTGGTGAAGTCGAAGCCAAGATTGAGATGGGTGTTGAAGTTCAGTCCCTTCTCGTCGTTCTTCTCGTCAAGGAGGATCTCAGGATGGTTGATGTAGGACGCGGTGTTGTTCTTCACCCAGTTCTCGTACGCGTCGTCACCCGTAGGACAGGTCGGGTTCTGGGTAGCGGCGGAATAGAACATCATCTGGTAGTCGAACAGGTCGCGTATCTTGTGTGAAGAGCCGAATATTCCGAAATCGACGGTCAAGAGGTCGTCGAAGGCCTTCTGGTAGATGTTCAGCTTCGCCACCAGGTTCTCGTCGCCATAGCCGCGGATGACGTTGTCGCGGTCGGCATAGCCGATGGAGGCACGGTAGTTCGACGACTCGGTGCCGCCGCTGAAGGCGAGATGATGGTTATGGACAATGCCGGTACGTGTGATTATGTCCGGAGAGTAGGCCCTGTATCCGAAGTCCTTTACAGGAAGGCCCATCGACTGCGCCGTGCTGAGGTACTCGTCCGGGCCGAGCATGTCCATGTTCCTGTAGATCGACTCGACTCCGAAATGGCCGTCATAGGAGATGCTGAACTTCTGGGCGTTGCCCCTCTTGGTGTTCACGACGATCACTCCGGATGCTCCCCTGGATCCGTACTGTGCGGTCTGCGAGGCGTTCTTCAGGACAGTGAAGGACGCGATGTCAGCCGGGAAGATGGTTGAGAGGGTCGCAAGGTCGGAAGAGATACCGTCAATGATCACGAGAGGGTCGTTGCCGCCGGTGATGGAGGTGGTGCCTCGGACACGCACGCTGTTGAGCATCGCCATCCTTTCGGAACCGTCAGTGGAGACATTCACTCCGGCGACCTGGCCGCTTAGGGATTTGAGAGGGGTCTCGGGCAAGCCCTTGTTCATTCGGTCGGCATCCACGACCGCAGCCCTTGCCTCCACGGAAGATGTATCGGCCTGCTGTCTTTCCTCGATGATCTGAGCTTCGACTGGCATCGCCAATGCAATGAGAACGATGCCGGAACTTATAAGTCTTTTCATAGCAGAGACT
>JAFUJQ010000038.1 GCA_017473705.1 Bacteroidales bacterium
CTCCGGCGACTACAGATCAAGCGCTCCGGGCGGCTCGGCCAAAGGGCCGTCCTCGCGCTTGACTGTTGCCCGAGTATCCTACTTTTTGTCCACCCTTGAAAAATCAAGGTAAAATCATCCTACTTTTTGTCCAGGTGACCTCAAAACTATACTGTCACAAGAGCAGATAATGGCGCAATAACTGTCGCCAAAGATGGAGAAGTCTGCTCAAATGCGAAAGCTGCTTTGAGGGAAATTGCCTCTCAGGCAGGTTTTACGATCGACGAGAAGTGGAATACATATCAGATCGGTGCAAAACTGATTTCTTTCCTTGAAAATAAGGGTCTTGTCCCAACTACTGATATTGAGAAAGCTGTCGAAGGCAGTGCTGCAGAAATTGCCGGAGCAAAAGTCAGGGTATATGGTAAAGCCCAGAACAGGACAGTTCTCGGCATTGCTCATGCATATATGATCATGTATCCTCATGCTAAACTCGAAGATCTTCGAAAGGCCTTTCCAAACAGCCTCAATCCGACAGCCGGTACCGACGAACTTTTCACATATGCGACAGTTCCGACTCCGAAAGGGGAATATAGAAGTTATTTCGATCTTCCTGAAGAATTGCTTGTCACAGGTGATGGCAAGAAGGTCCAGATGGCATGCATGTGGACCAAGCCGACATTCGAGAGGATTGTTTCTCACGCTAAACAATATGGTATCATTATAGCCGATTTCGAAAAGGCATCAGGTGGAGCAAAAAAGGGAGGATTCCGTCTTGAATACCTGAATGGTTATGTGCCGCCAGTTCAAAAGAAATCCAGAGCAGGTCTGTGGATAGCTATTGCCGTCATCGCAATACTGCTGGCTATCCTTGCTTTCCTTCTTGGCCGCAAGCCTGAACCTCAGATTGTCGAGAAGGTGGTGACAGTTGTCGATACCGTATATGTTCAGCAGATAGAAGAGATAGAGAAGAACTTCAATGCAGCTGAATTCGTTGCCGGAAAGGCAGACCTCAGCGAGTCGGCCAAGTTCGTCCTTCACGATCTGGCCAAGATGATGCAGAAACATCCAGAAATCAAGCTTCAGCTTGTCGGACATACATCGGCAGAGGGGGATGCCGCTTTCAATCAGAAACTTTCAGTAGACAGAGCTCAGGCTGCGGTAGACTTTATGGTATCGCACGGCGGCATTGATGCTTCGCGTCTGGAGGCTATCGGAAAGGGTTCGTCAGAACCAAAGAATGCCGAGAACCCCGAGGCACCAGAAAACCGCAGGACCGAATTCATTGTAGTAGAATAATCAGTTTATCTATAAACATTTTTATTAACCATTAAAACTTAAAATCATGGCAGAATTTACACTCAACGGCCGTACTAAGGTAAAGACCCTTAAGGCTAACTTCAAGGAGAACTTCGGTTCAACACTTCGCGTTTACAAGAGCGCAACTTGCAAGGGCGCATTCGCAGACGATGACGCAACTCTCGCTTCAATCCGCGCAGAGGGCTTCAAGGGCGGCGACCTCGTAGTTAAGGGCAACATGCAGGTAGGCAACTTCGAGAAGAAGGTGGCTGAACTCTACGGTATCGGTGTTCAGGTAGCAAACGCTGACGACACTAAACTCGCAGACAACACAGTTACTCTCGTAGCAGCTGGTAAGTAATCTTACATATCATATTGTCCAGGCAGCCTGACCGCTGTCTGGATAGCCAAATAACTATAATAATTGCATCTATGACCAAGGAGTATTACAAGAAGAAGATTATCGATCTTCGTGCTGATATTGCGAAGGAGAAGGAAGCAAAGAAGCGTGACAATGAACGTTATGCAGCACTTATAAAGGGGGCTTCCTCTCCTTCAAGCAAGGCTTCATACAGAAAGAGCAAGGTAGATGCTGCAGCTCGTCATGACCGTGACATTGAGAGATACAAGCGTCAGATCGAAGATGCCAAGGAGGCATTGGCAAGACTGAAGAAATAGTGAAAGTTCTGATCACAGGATTTGAACCATTCGGCGGAAGCTCTACCAATTCGTCTTGGGAAGTCGCTTCCGCTGTTTCGCGTGTTCATATATCCGGAGTCAGCATTGAGGCCAGGTTGCTTCCGGTCAGTTTTGGAAGAGTGGGTGATGTGCTGAAAGGTGTCATTGCAGAGGTCGCTCCTGACATCCTTATCATGCTTGGCCAGTCTGGCCAGAGCGAGTCCATCAGGATAGAGCGCATAGCGATCAATATGATGGATTCGTCAAAGCCCGACAATGACGGCTATGTCCCTGATGAGGAGGTCATACATCCGGACGGCCCTTCTGCATTGTTCTCGACCCTTCCGCTCAAGCCATTGCGCAATGTGCTGGTCGCTCAGGGACATAAGGTCAAGATATCGAACAGTGCGGGCTTGTATGTCTGCAACAGGACATACTATGAAGCGTTGTACCATTTATCTTCACAAGGACGTGCCACCCGTTCGGTCTTTGTACACCTTCCGAAGATTTCGGACGAATGGCCGCTTTCAAGACTCCAGCATACTGTGATGCAGTTGATTCAAGTCTTAATTTAAATTATAATTATAACAATATGGGACTATTAGGTAAATTTGCTAGAGGGCTTGCTGGCCTCTCTGAAAAACTTGAAGACAGCATTGAAAAGTTCTCCGATAAATTACAAGATGGGATAGAGCATATCTCTGACAAAATTGAGGACGGAGTAACTGACTTTGTTGATAATCTATATGGGGATGATGACTCTGCCAATGCATTCATCCTTAACAGAAGAACAAAGGTCATAGAACTGAAGAAGCAGTTCCATGAAAGATTTGGATCAGTACTGCATGTTTATGAGGGACGTTCGCAGGTTGACGATGCCGCGACTCTTGCGGAAGTAGGGCTTACCAATCAAGGTACATTCGAGTGCAGAGGCAACCTGCAGGTGGGCACATTCATCACCAGGATGGCAGAAGAACACGGCCTGAAGGTCAAGGTGTACACCTGTGACGACTGGGTGGCAGTACTTGACGGCCTTACTCTTACCGCTTCCGGACTCGTGAAGAAGAGTGCGACCAGGGCTGATATGGAAACTATGCTGGCAGGTCCGTCTGAAGGTGCTGCAGCATCAGGAAAGACTCCGGTATCGGAAGTCAAGGCCGGAAGTTTCTCCATAATAAAGAACAGCGACGGCAGTTACTCCGTTTCAATTGACGGAAACATATGCTCAAACTCGAAGGGAGCTATGCGCCAGATTGCAGAGGCTTTGGGATTTGAGTACGACAAGGCTTGGACAACTCAGCAGTTTGGAGCAAAGCTCAGTAGGTTCATTCAGGAGAATACCGGAGTTGCCGAGTCTGCCCCGGCGCAGAAAGAGGAACCGGCTCAGGAACCCAACCCTGCCGTAGATGAACTGAAAGCAGAGGCTGAAAGGCTCAAAGCGGAGGCCGAGGCAGCTAAGGCGGAAGTGGAGGCAGCAAAGGCAGCGGCAGAAGCAGCAAAAGCAGAAGCCGCAGACAAGGCTAGGGCGGAAGCAGAGGCGGCAAAGGCTGAAATTGAGAGACTAAAAGCAGAAGCCGAGGCTGCAAAGGCTGAAGCGGAGAAAGCAAAACGTAAAGCTGAAAAGGCAAAGGCAGCACCAGCTTCAGTATCCGTCAAGGCAAATAAGAAGGATGGAGAGCTCCCTGGAGTGTTTACATTGAAAGACGGCAGAAAGATCTGCTTTTCAAAGGGAAATCTGCAGTTCCACTGCAAGAACTATGAGTTCAAGTTTGCTGAGGAGCAGTATGAGACTTTGGGAAAGGAAGCAAATGAGAAGTGTGCCCCAGATTATGATGGTTGGATTGATATTTTCGGATGGGGAACATCCGGATATATGGGTTGTCAGCCGACTCTGCTTAGTTTCAAAGAAAATGCATATGGTCCTGCAGCCGGAGATCTTACTGGTGAGAATGCAAACTTTGACTGGGGTGCATATAATCCGATATCTAATGGCGGAAATCAAGAGGGTCTTTGGCGTACTCCAACCAAAGAGGAAATGGAGTATCTTTTGGAAAGAAGGCCAAACGCAGATAAGCTAGTAATATGGTGCAACGTTTGCGATAACCCCGGTTGGATATTGCTGCCTGATGACTTCTGGAATAATAGACTACGTTTTGCTATTGATGTTACAGCATCGTATTCGTGTTTGGAAAATAAATTTGATGCCATACAATGGAGCGAGTTGGAGTCAATGGGCGCAGTATTCTTCCCTAAGTCAGATTATAGATGCGCAAGTAATGAAAAATACTGGGAAAACTATGATGACGGGAGGTGTTACAGACTTTGGACAACTGTGCGAAATTGGAACTTTGGGAAGAGTGGTGTAGATGAAGAGGATTGTTCATGGATGCGCCCATGTAGATTTCCTGTCCGCCTCATAAAAGACCTAAAATAAAATGAAGCGAACAATCATAGATCTGCTGAAGATCCTCGCAGATGGCATTAAGCAGGAGTCATCCGATCAATGCTTTTCCTATGTCCAGCAAAGACAGATGATCGGAAGGATGTTCGGCAAATACGATCAGAAGGATTACGGTATGGCGAAGGTTATGCTTCGCCTTACCGTGATTGATTCTTTGTATTCCACCAATGCCGCATACAGCTATTTCTCCATCGAGGAAATGGCGGAAAAGATAGTAGGTCTTGGATCGGAGCGTGAATGTGCCGATTATTTTTATAAAGTAGCGACAGGCGCGACTGATGAAAAGAGAATCTTTAACGAGCCGTACGGCATCAGAAAGAATCTCAAGGATGGCAGCAAGCAGATGTCGCTGCTTTCGAAATATGCATATTACCTGCTTATGCAGGATGCCAAGGCCTACCCTCTGGGATTCCCGATTTATGACAGTCTTGCAATCGAATCATATCCCAAGGTATGCAACAAAGTCCGTCTTGCGGAAAGAAAAAGCATAGGGGCGAGTATTGAGGCATATGTGAGAGCCATCAACGAATTGCGTGAAGCGATTTTCACTGATAAGAAAATACGTTTTGGTCTTCAGCAGTTCGACCTGCTGGATGCATACCTCTGGAGGCTAGGTAAGTTTGAGAACGGTAACCATTCTCTCCTTCTCGAAAGGAAGGATTATGTATCGCTGATCAATAATCTGGGACTTGCGGGCAGCTCCTCTGAGTCAGTGAAGTTCAATGAGTCAGTCAAGGCAAAATGCCTGGAACTTAAAGACAGATGCCTCGTTGGAATCATGGACGCGGCCTTCAAAGCGATGATGAAACATTGGTTGATGTTCTATGCTCTTAACGAATAGTGCGATATGAAATCAAGTATTATATAGGAGAACTCAACCCGAGCAAGCAGAAGTGGGCTGAGAGCAAATTGAGTATGCATCTGAAGGAGAATTAATAATATGAGAAAATTTGTATCTTTACTTATTGGTTTAATTATCGGATCTACGGTATCATTATATTCGACATCAATGGCAGATACACACATTTATCGCGGAAGGTATACGAATACCTCCGATATTCTTACGACCTGGGACGGAAAGCATCTTTATTCCGGCAGGTATACAAACACTTCTGACATTCTCTATACATGGGATGGAAGGCATTTATACAGAGGGCGTTATACGAATACCTCCGACATTCTGTACACGTGGGATGGGAAGCATGTCTATCGTGGAAGATATACGAACACTTCGGATATCCTCTATACATGGGATGGAAGGCATTTATACAGAGATCGTTACACTAATACTTCCGACATTCTGTATACATTCGACGGCAAGCATATTTACAGGGGCCGATATACCAATACGAGCGATATACTTTTGACTACAGACGGCATGATTCCTATACCCGTAATGTTGATGGTAATTATATAATTTTCTATGAGATTTTTCGTTGTTTTTACTTTCGTTGTTGCCATTGCCTTTATGATAGGCCTGGACGTCGTTTTGTTCTGTGAGAATGCGCTCTATGGCGTCGGTGGCATCATAGGAATAATTGCATTCTTTATCGCTTACTCCATAAGCGGTGACATGATCGTGGCTCCAAGGGACTACTGGCGCCTCAGCAATTGGGAGGTCTTCAAGAAGAAGTTCGGCTATGGCTTCGGTGCCTTTGTCATGGTGAGTTTTCTCGCAGCCGCTATTCTGGGGGCATGCTTTGCATGATTTTAAAGAATTACCGATATGGCAAAATTCATAGGACTTTCTAAAATAACATCAGGTATATCCAATGTTGTCGATAAGGTCAAGGACCATTTGAACAGTGAGGACGAGCAGCCACAAGATAATGTGCCGACAGTCGTGGATTCAATGGCTGAGATGGAACAGCTGATCTGTCAGCTCAGGACTGGAGCGCCTGTAAACGTCGGAATGGTTCTACAGCAGGAGCTCAGCGTCCTGAAATTCATAGAGTCGCCGAGTATGTCAGGAATGATTGTGGATAATATAATAGTGTGTCTGCATAAGGCGCTTGATTCAGCGGAAACTGAGGAGGAGAAGCAGCAGCTTCGAGACTCGATAACTTCAATGCTCCAGAGCGTGCTGTTTGTGTCGGAGGCCAGACTTCAATACGCAATCAGAAAAGACAAGGAAGAGGCAGTTGAAATGATGGCAAATGCCGGCAATCTTCTGGCGGACAGCGTTTCCGGACTTGCATATATGATGCTTCCCGGCGGTCAGGCCAAGGCTGTTCCAATGGTGAAGAATATCCTTGATCCTGCTGTACTTGGTTCTTCCGTAACGAATTTCCTGACTGCTAGAAAAAAGCAGGAGATGCTGGAGGAAAAGATCAAGGATCATAACGAGATGTTGGAGAACCTCTTCAAGACTTTTGACAGATATTTCCCGATCATAGGTCCGTCCATACAGATCCATGGAATGCTGTCGAGGTATGTGAAGCAGTTGGAGCGCAGTTATAGGGAGGCACAATATAAAGAGGTCGAATCTTATACGACCAGACTGTCTGAGCAGAAAGAATCCCTTGTCAGCAATGCTGCATCATCAGTTCACAAGAACCTGGGTAACAGCCTGTACGAGAGGGTGGCCAAAGGGGTCCTCGACGTGGTAGGTTCGTTGGCGAATGCATTAAAGAAGCCAGATACCTTGACTTATGAGGAAGTGAAGCAGCTCCACATTATCCAGAAAAACAAAGTAGAAACAGTCCGGGAAAAGATTGCTCTCATCCATACGGTGTTAAGCGACAAGAAGGCACAGCTTGAATCAGCAGGACTCTTCCAGGCAAGCCTTAAGAGCAGGCTGACGAGTGAAATCAAGGCAACAGAGAAGGAATTAACAGCTCTGAATCAAGAACTCATTGACGCTGAAGAAAAACTGAGGATAGTCCAAGATATGATAATTCCTGCGGAAGAACGTGTCGCCGCATATGTTTCAGACCTCTGCAGAATAGCAGAGAAATATGCAATCAGCTTATAAAAAGATTCTTACCTATGAATGCGAGGATTGAGAAATTCAGAGAAGAACTGAACAGGGTCTTTGATGATGATCTGCACACTAAACAATGGCATAATTACGTGGATTATGCCATCATCGGTCTTATTGTCATTTCTACGATAGAAGTTTTCCTGTCCACATATGACGGCATCGTTGAACGTTATGGCAAATGGCTGCATTTTGTGGATTATTTCACCACGATATTCTTTACGATAGAGGTCAGTCTCAGAATCTGGTGTGCAGACCTGCTTGATGAGAAGTATAAAGGTTTCTGGGGAAGAGTCAGGTATTGCTTCTCATTTTATGGACTGATAGACATCCTGTCTACATATCCGTTCTACCTGAGCTTCTTCATGAAGGTTCCATATGCTGCTCTGAAGGCTCTGCGAATCGCCCGCCTTCTCCGTATCTTCAGATACATGAAGGCGTTCAACATCCTGTCTCGCGCGATAAAGGCAAAGAAGCAGGAGATGATCGTGTCGCTGCAGTTCCTCACGATTGTGACGCTGATCCTTTCTTTCGTGCTTTTCTTTGTCGAGCACGCGGCGCAGCCTGAAGTCTATGACAACGGATGGACATCAGTCGTATGGGCTTTTGCTCAGTATATCGGCGATCCTGGCGGGTTTGCCGACACTCCTCCGATCACATTCACGGGCAGGATCATCGCCTGCATCATCGGTGTGCTTGGAATCGCAATCTTCGCAGTGCCAGCCGGTCTTATAGGATCGGCATTCACCGAAGTCATGGATGCGGATAAAGAGGATGAGCACATCAAGAACAATATTGAAAGAATACGTCATTCGTTCAAATTTGAAAAGGATCAGCAGCATACCAACCTTTTCCATGTCCCGAGATATCAGCCCGTCGATACGATACTGACGCGAAAGTTCATTCCACAGATCGATATCATCAAGGCAGTGGAGGCCTCAGACTGCTTCCATCTATACAATCTTGCCTCTTCTTTGAACCGAAATGACAAGCCGGAAGATAAAATTGTAGTCATCAACTATCTGAAGAATACTCCTTACGGATGTTGCATAGACCGAGGCTCAAAAGTTACGATAGTGTTTACTTCAGGCCCGACAGAACCGATGACAGGATGGTTTGCATATCATATAGCTAAACTTGGCGGATTCAACTATGTCTCAAAAGAGATTGAAGTTGACGCAGATAATCCCGTTACATATTATAATATAGAAGATGAAGCTGCTTGTCCGAATATGAGGCTTTTCCTTGATGATATAAATCGCCTGACTTCAAGACCGGGTTCATGGGCGATACCTGTCCTTGGAGCTGTAGGGCTGATGTCTCGTCCTACGAAGATTCATTTCTGCTATAATACTGTCAAGCACGATGCCGGTTATGATGATCCGGATGCTAGGATAGCTGATTATCAGACATTTGATTCGCTGTATTTAAAAGTGGCAGATGTAATGGATGTAAGATATGACTTGAAGTGTGACAGGAATGAATGGTATGCTGTCCAGAAAGAAAAGAATATTGCATATCACATAAATGCAGAAAATGTATTTACTTTGCGTGTAGAAGCATATCTGTTTACCTTTGATAACCGCTACCTGGAGATTGTCAAAACCCTTGCAGATGCTTTCAATGGGGCTTTGGAGCCTGAAATCAGGAAAGAACTTCCTTGTGAGATGCTGAACAGACGGATAGGCTATGACTTTGGATTTAGCGATTATATCAATTAGCAGATAGTGCAGACTATGAAAAAACTATTATTTGTATTGTGTGCCATTTGCGCATCATTGGGAATGCAGGCACAGGATGAGGCGAGCTTTACGGCTGACAGGCCTGGAGCGTCTACTGGCCCTGGCGTTGTAGGTCATAATGTGATACAGCTTGAGCAGGGACTCCAGTATGATGGTGATGGCGGGGCAGGAACAATTACTTTCAGCAATACATTGCTCCGATATGGATTATTCCCGGGAATGGAGCTCCGAATCGGAGGAGATGGTTTCCTATATCAGGACGATGTCCTGAACAATGGATTCAAGGCTGCATTTTCTGGCTTGAGCTTCGGAACGAAGATTCAGTGCTTCGAGGGCAGGGGAGCCATACCGGCGCTTTCTGTCATGGCAGACTTCTCCATCCCTCATACAGCCAGCGAGGGCTTTAATGTCGACCATCTTGCACCTTCATTGTATCTCCTTTTCGAAAATCCGGTGACCGATTGGTTCAGTATAGGATACAACGTCGGAGCAGAATGGGATGGAACCCTTCCGTCCGCGACCACATTTGCTGCGCTTTGCCTTGGTTTCAGCCTGACGGACAACCTCGGATGCTTTGCCGAAAGCTACAATTATTTCGGAAGCCTGGGAAATGTATACGCAATGGATTTCGGATTCAACCTTATGGTCGGCAGGAAGGTGCAGCTTGACATAGCGGCAAATGTAGACCTTCAGCATCCGGCCCAGAGCTGGGCGATAAGCTGCGGCGTAGCATGGCAGATCAATAAATAAACTTGACATATGACTGAATTTCAGAAGATAAGAAGAGCCATTGCAAATGCTCTGGATGACGAGAAGAACACTTTGGTGGACAGGATTGTCGACTGGACTGTCATTGCGCTGATTCTTATCAGCAGCATTGAGGTCTTTTTGTCGACCTTCCCGGCTGTAAATGAGAAGCTTGGTGGAGTATTGAACTTCATCGACATATTCACGACTGTTATCTTTACAATCGAAGTCACACTGCGAATATGGCTGGCTGGAGACATCAATCCAAAATATAAGGGATTCAAGGGCAGACTGAAATACTGCTTCAGTTTCTATGGATTCCTGGATATCATTGCGACGTATCCGTTCTACCTTGGATTCTTCTTCCCGATTCCATATTCTGCATTCAAGGTTCTTCGAATTGCTCGTCTGCTCAGGATTTTCAGGTATATGACTTCCTTCAAGCTCCTGAAGGCGGCTTTCATGTCGAAGAAGGCGGAGCTGGCGGTGTCTCTTCAGTTCCTGTGCATAATAACGCTTATTCTTTCTTTTGTGCTTTTCTTTGTTGAGAACAAGGTGCAGCCGGATGTTTATAAAAACGGGTGGAAGGCTGTCTTATGGGCTTTCAATCAATATATCAAAGATCCGGGAGGACTTGCATACACACCTCCGATCTCGATGATCGGAAAACTGATTGCCGTGGCGATCGGTATCTTGAAGATAGCGATCTTTGCAGTTCCGGCCGGTCTTATCGGCTCCGGCTTCCTTCAGGCTGTGAATGCTGAGAAAGAGAAGGAGAATCTCAAGAACATTTCAGACAAGCTTCACCAGGCATTCGAGAGGACTCCTGATGTCTATACAGGATTCTTCCTGTCGCCGATGAGCCTTCCGTTTGGAAACATTCAGGCCTCTCAGGGGCTTGCAGAGGCCGATATATTCAAGGCAGTAGATATTGCAGAAGATTTCAGGGTCGTGAACCTTGCCATCACTCGTCCAATAGACACGATTACTCCAGACAAGCTGGCGATAGAACATTTCGTCCTCAATCGTCCTTACGGATGTTTCATAAACAGGGGATCAAAGGTTACAATTGTTGCTCCAACCAGCAGCATGGACCCTGCGATCGGATACTATGCATATTATCTGGCAAAGATTGGTGGATTCAACCTTGTCAGCCGCGAGCTTGGCGTATCACGCCCATACAGATCGTTCTATAACCAGACTTACAAAGGGGATGTACCGGGCTTGAATGAATTTATGGGAGACATCAATTCCTTGACTTCAGAAAATGGTACATGGGTGATCACTCTTCTGCCGTCAAGCGGTAACAAGGAACCGGAATTCCCGACAAGCATTCACCTTGCATATGGTGGAGCAAAGGGAGACGAGACCTTCAATGGATCCGATCTGCTTGTCAAGGATGTCCAGCTTGCTGAGAAACTCTTCTCTGAAATCGAATCGTCTATGGATGACTCGTTCGGATTGAAGACAGACAGGCAGAGATATCATGACACGACAAGTCCTGACCTGTTCATGCGCAAGCTTGATAATACTCAGAATATCAATGCATTCGTTCTCCGCATTTCATGGAGTGCCTTCCTTTGGAATGCAAGGAAGATCCAGATGGCGAAGGAACTGGCGGATGTCATCAACAGAAACATCGGCAATCCTGACCACGTCATATCTCCGGAACTGAAGGAAAAGGCAATCGGATTTGCTGATTATTCCGATTAATTCATCCGGAATTCTTCGATAATGTCTACGATCTCATCGACCGAGTCGGTGATCGAGAGAAGCAGGTTGTTGTAGCGTCCCTTTTCAATGAGATGCTGCATCAGCCTGTATACCGGCATCTCCTCTGTCCAGAACTTTGAGTCAAGGAAGACCATCGGGCTGGCATATCCGAAGCTCAGGTAATGGTTCTGAACTGCATCCTGGAAGATCTCCTGCATGGTGCCGGCGCTGCCCGGCGAATATATCACACCGCCTTTGGCGATAGTCAGGATTGTGTCCTCGCGAGTGCTGTTGTCGAAGTATTTTGCAATATGAGTGGCGAAAGGAGTTGCAGGCTCATGCCCATACAGCCATGTAGGGACGCCGAGGCTGACATATGACGAGGCAGGGAAGCGCTCCATTACTTTGAATGCTGTGTCAAGCCACTCTCTGTCCTTATAAGACGGTGCGACCGAGAGCATCTGCAAGGCTTCATCAACCTCCTCGTCGGTCCTTCCGGCCATCCAGGCTCCGAGATGCGTCGCCTCCATGGCTCCCGGCCCTCCACCACTCACCATAAGGCTGCCTCCTTCTGTGAGCTTCTTGCTGAGCATCACCACTTTGCGATAACTATCGTCACATCTTAACAGTCCGTGTCCACCCATTACTCCCACAACGCTTTTCTCTTCGAATGCTCTGAGAAAATCGTCTATCCCGTCATTTATCGAATGGTCATGCAGGATGCGTACCAGAGTCTCCTTTATGTCTCCGGTCTGTTTGCCTGCAGCAAGATAGTGTTCATATACCTTGCTGTCATAGCATTCCTTATAAGAGTCAGGATCGCCTGTGCGATATCCCTCGTATAGCGATGCGGCATTATACAGACCGCTTCTGAACACTCGGAAAGGAAGGTCATTGAATCGTGGTATGATCATGCAGGTCTCATCGATGCATTCCTGCATGTCATCGACACCATATCCTCCTAAAAAGATGCAGTCAGAATAACGGCATTTCATGGCTTCTTCCATCACTGGCCTGAAGTCTATAGCCTGAAAGGCGTAATGCCTGAGCGTTCCGCCGGCTTCGACCGCAGTGCGAAGCGCTTCTATATTTTCAATCTCTTTATATCTGTTCATACAATGACCTTTATGATACAAAATTAATAATTTTCTCATTCAAGGCACAGAAATTGACTTTGCGAATGCGTAAATTTGATTAATTAAAAATTACGGGTTATGAGAAAATTAATGTTAGTAGTGTCTTTTGTGGCAGCAATCGCCGCTATGACCGCTTGTAAGAATGATAAGGCCGAAAGGCAGGCAATGAATGAACCGATGCGTCAGGAACGTCAGTTCATGGACCAGGCAATCAAGCATCGCAGTCCAGATGTGCAGAGAGTGGATATAATTGACAGCACTGTGGTCTATACCCATATTTATGATGGTATTATCGATATCAAGGCATATTCCTTTGATGGTGACGTATGTGTTGAAGCTGAAAGAGTCTATACATTCCCAAATCAGATGATGGCTCTGCGTCACTACAGAAATGCCATCGAGAAGGCAGAATTGTATGATAATATCGAACTCTTTGAGAATCAGGTTAAGTATGACTTGAAAAAGAGTCAGCATGAGTTCGAGACCAAAGGACTTACCAAGGAACAGCTGAAAGCGAAGTTCGACAAGCAGATCAGCAAGGCTAAGGCCGATGAAGAATCATGCAAGGACTGTATCAAGAAAGACGGTCAGAAGATAAAGGATGACTTCAAGAAAGGGATGAAACATCACAAGAAATAATCAGGACGGTGATATATAAAAATCAGGGACCCCGAAAAAAAGGTCCCTGATTTTTATATGTCATCGTCCTGTAGGAACTGCAGAAGCTCTTCGTTTGTCTTCCATTTGTTCATCCTTGTCTGGAGGAGTTCCATCGCTTCGATGCATGTCATGTCAGCAAGGAACTTGCGCATTACCCAGATGCGGTTTGCCACTGCAGGGGAGTAGAGGAGGTCGTCACGACGTGTACTTGAAAGTGTGACGTCAACTGCAGGGAAGATTCGCTTGTTAGAAAGCCTTCTGTCAAGCTGAAGCTCCATGTTACCTGTTCCCTTGAATTCCTCGAAGATCACCTCGTCCATTTTTGAACCGGTCTCTGTGAGCGCAGTAGCAAGAATGGTGAGTGAACCACCGTTCTCGATGTTACGTGCGGCTCCGAAGAATCTCTTCGGCTTGTGGAGTGCGTTCGCATCCACACCACCTGAAAGGACCTTACCTGATGCTGGCTGTACTGTGTTGTAGGCACGTGCAAGACGGGTAATTGAGTCAAGGAGAATCACAACGTCGTGTCCGCACTCTACCATTCTCTTGGCCTTCTCGAGTACCATGTTGGCAACCTTCACATGTCTTTCAGCAGGTTCGTCGAATGTTGACGCCACTACTTCCGCCTTTACGCTGCGAGCCATGTCGGTAACCTCTTCCGGACGCTCGTCAATCAGAAGCACAATCATGTACACTTCAGGATGGTTGTCTGCGATTGCGTTTGCAATTGACTTCAGGAGCATTGTCTTACCGGTCTTCGGCTGCGCTACGATAAGTCCGCGCTGTCCCTTTCCTATAGGTGTGAACATGTCTACGATTCGGCATGACATGTCATTGTGGCCCTTGCCAAGAAGGTTGAATTTCTCGTCTGGGAAAAGAGGCGTGAGGAAATCGAACGGAATCCTGTCTCTGATGAACTCTGGAGTGCGTCCGTTGATGTACTTGATTCTTACGAGAGGGAAGTATTTATCTCCAGCCTTTGGCGGCTTGATCTCTCCTGTTACTGTGTCACCGGTCTTGAGAGCGTGCTGTTTGATCTGATACTGTGATACATAGATATCATCCGGAGAGTTCAGATAGTTATAGTCTGATGATCTGAGGAAGCCATATCCGTCAGGCATGATTTCGAGAACACCTGTGGCTTCTACGACGCCTTCGAATTCAGGAGCCTGCTCCTGCTTCGGTTTCTGTTCCTGTTTTGGCTGCTGCTCGTTCTTCTGCGGCTGCTCAGGTTTAGCAGGCTGAGGCTTATGCTCGCGCTTCTGCTCCTGCAGCTGTTCCGGTTTTGTTTCCTCCACAGGCTCCTGGACTGTCTGCACTTCTTCTGCTGCCGGTTTTGCTCCCTTCTTGATTCTTGCTCTTTTCTGCCTTGGCTGCTTAGGCTCGTCTGGCTTGGTATCGGTCTCTTCAGCCTTAGTCTCTTCTGGCTTTACCTCTTCCACCTTAGGCTCCTCAGGCTGAACCTTGTCCTCTGCCTTCTTCGGCTTTCTTCCACGCTTCTTAGGCTGTGGAGCAGGCTGAGGAACTTCTTCAACCGGAGCGGCCTTCTCTATCTTTTCTGCTGCCGGAGTCTCTGTTGCAGGCTTGGCCTCTGCAGGGGTCTCCTTTACTGGTGCAGCAGCTGCCTTCTCTTTCTTCGGACGGCCTCTGCCTCTCTTCTTCTCCGGCTTTTCCGGAGCATTTTTGGCGTTGATTGCCGCTTCGTGATCAAGAATAGCATAGACGAGGTCCTCTTTCTCCATTCGCTTGTAACCTTTTACTTCAAGTTCTGACGCAATGGTACGGAGCTGCTCCAAGTCCATTTCTTTCAAATCATTCTTGTTGTGCATAAATTTATTTGTAATGATTAATCTTCTGATTTTGCCCTAAAATGAACGGGCTGAAAATGATGTAGCAAAATGCTTGCTAAAAGGGAATGTGCATACCCAAAAATCGCTTGGGATTCACAAAGATAAGCAAAAAAAGACAATCTGCAACCTGTAAATGTAAAAAAGTATGCACTTGAAGTGTGCATACTTATGTTTAGAAAGCGTTGTCCCAGTAGCTGCTGCTCTTCTTGAACCTCAGGAGGTCTGCAAGGGCTGCGGCATTTGCCTGTATGCGGAAACTCCACGACTCCCACTTACCGTTAGGCACCCATGACACGTTGATGTTGAAGCAGTGCAGATCATATGTCGCGCTTATCTGTGTCGCACTCATCTTCAGTGCCATGAGGTCGAAGTTCGTTGACATCTGCAGGGCGAGTCTTGGCGTGAGCTTGACATTGCCGCTCATTCCGAGAGTCTGGGTATAGTTCTTCACCTTGGTCATCTGCTCGTTTGCGTACTGATATGTAGGCCTGTAGCTGAACGAGTAGTTGAAGTTTACAGACCAAGGGACGTTAGGATTCATATAATAAAGATATCCACCAGGAATGTATTCACCTGTGATCGGGTGGTAATAAATTCTGGTGTAGTGGTCAGCCGGGTTTCCACCTGCCTGTTTTGTGCCATCGTTTCCATTTATCTTTCCTTCTCCGGAGATAGAGTAGGAGAGTGATACGCTGGCAGTGTTGAGACGAAGGAGACCCTGTCCCTGTGTGATCGCGAACTTGTTCACTCTTACGACCCTCTTCTCCTGCACTTCCATTGCGTATGGGTCGAAGTTTGCGTTGGCGCTGATGCCGAGCTTTCCGAAGATCGATGTGTTCATGGTCACTCCGACATTGCTCATGTTGAACTGCTCGGCGAGGAAGTTATATCCGGTGGTGAAGTTCAGGTTGTCTATGAGCTTGATCTTCTTGGTACCGGTTCCAGTGGTATCCTTGAGATCGCGGACCTTTGCCTCGAAGTTGTTTCCGAGGGAGAAGTTAAGGCTGGCGGTCTTGCCCTTGCTCGGGTATGATCCTATGTTGCCGGCATAGATGTTATAGTCCTGCGTCTTTACCTGACCGTTCTTGTCCACATAGCTCAATGTCCTCCAACCGTTGAAGTATGTTCCCTTTTCAGGGCTGAAGGATGCCGACAGCGACGGCGTCACGACATGTCGTATCGCCTGCAGCTTGCGGTGTTTGCCGAAGTTGAACATACCATACAGGCGGGTACTCATAGAGAGGCTTCCCGAATAGTTGTGTGTCGCTCCGAACGATCCGAATGACTTGCCTTTTATATCCTCCACAACGCCTGTGTCCGGATTGTATTCCTTTTCCGTCTGCCGGAAGAACCAGTTCATTCCATAGCTGACACTCGGCGTCACGTTGATATATTTGAACAGCGTGAAGTTCGGCAGGCCGATCTGGAAGCTGTGCGTCATGCCGTTCTGGAACTTGTCCCAGAAGCCTGGCGTGTTGAACTCCTTCGCCTTGAAGGCGATCTTGTTCTGGAATGACGTGTTGTATCCGAGGGAGAACTTCTCATAGAATTTCTCCTTTCCGACTCTGTTCTTTCTCTTGAAAGGATAGAAACGGCTCACCGATAATGTCACGTTAGGCAGGGTGAAGGTATATGAACTGTCTCGTGAGTTCTGGCTGTGCAGGGCGTTCACGGACAGGTTCACCTTTCCGTTCCAGTTCTTCGAATATGAAATTGAAGATGAAATCTGGTTCTGGAGAGCCTCGGTCACCGATGTGGAATTGTATCGGTTGTTTGAAGGGCTGGAGAAGTTCACTGATGCGGAGAAGCTTGTTCCCGGACGCGCCTTTGCATCCTGTGAATGTGACCACCTTATACCGAAGTTCCTCATCTGCTGGAAATCCGAACTTCCCTTCTCTCCGACCTGGTCGTTGGAGTAGGTGAGTGAGAAGTTGCCTGAGCATTTGTAGTTGATCTTGTAACGCGAGTTAAGATCGATGGCCCATGATCCGAGTGTATAGATGTCTCCCGTGAGGGCGATGTCGAAATAGTCGCCGATCACGAAGTACACTCCGGCATCCCTCATGTAGAAACCTCGCTTGGTCTCCTCACCGAAAGTAGGGAAGAGGATACCTGTGGCTCTGTCCGGCCTCTTCGGGATGAATCCGAATGGAAGACCGATCGGGAGCGGTACGTCAGCGATGACCGGATATGCCGGTCCGAAGACTGTCTTCTGGGAAGGCTTTGTCATTACTTTCGCTGCTGTGAGGTGCAGATAGTAATGTGGCTCCTCGCAGTCGCAGACCGTATACTTGCCATGTGTCATGTTGATGGAACGGTCAGGCATCATCTTGATGTTCTTTCCGTGAAGGATGCCCTCCTGTTCCTGAGTGACCATGTTGGTGATCCTGGCCTTGTTGGTCTCGAAGTTATATCTGACCTCCTCCATCGTGTAGGTCTTGCCGCCCTGCTCCATCACCGGCATTCCGTTGATGACTCCGGTGGTGTCCTTTGTACCTCTTGCATAAAGGGTTGCTGTATTGAGGTCGTATTCCATATAATCGGCTGTAAGCTTCATATTGCCATAAGAGACGCTGACGTCGCCATAGTAATATATCATCTTCTTGCCGTCGCTGAAGTCTTCTATGATGGAGTCCTTGGCAGTTGTGAAAGCGGGTGCTTCAAGGGAACTCTTGCTGAGCATGTTCATTGAGTCAAGGGCCTCTATTGAGTCTGCTCTATGGATCGAGTCAAGGACCGCTCGTGCGGAATCGGATATGACAGGCACTTCAAGAGAATCCAGAGCTTCTCTTGAACGGCGGTTGCGCCTTTCACGTCTGTCATCCTGGGATGATAATGTGAAAGAACTGAGCACAAGCAGCAAGGCAGCTGCCAGTCCCCATCGTTCAATCCACCTTTTGATATTATGTGTAGACATTAATAGTCCTGTCTGTTATCCGTTATTCTTAGTTTTTTGCTATTTTTGCAAATCGCAAATTTAGAACATATTTTCAATTAATACAAAATTGAGTTTGTCTATGACATATAAATACACCCTTAAGGCAATATTCCTGATGACTTTGTGCGTCCTTCTTCCTATCATAGCCCATAGCCAGTCTAAGGGGCTGGGACTTACTACAGTAGTCATAGATCCCGGCCACGGCGGCAAGGATCCGGGGGCGCTCGGACAGACTTCGAGCACTCACGAGAAGCATATTGTCCTTGCGGTCTCAAAACTCCTGGGTGAGAAGATCGAGAATGCGTATCCGGATGTCAAGGTCGTGTATACCCGATCTTCAGACAAATTCATCGGACTCCACGAGAGAGCCATGGTTGCCAGGAACAACAATGCCAACCTCTTCATCTCCATACATTGCAACAGCAATAACAGCAAGTCCGCCAAAGGAAGTTCAGTCCATATCCTCGGCCAGAGGTCCGAGCGCAAAACCAACACTACGGATTATTTTGAGCGCAACAAGTCGGTGGCGCAGCGAGAGAATGAAGTTATCGTCATGGAGGATGGCTATGAGACCAAATATACCCACTTCGACCCCAATACTCCAGAGGCGTATATCGGTTATACGCTGCAGTGGAAGGCCCATTATGAGAGCAGTCTCCTTTTTGCGGCAGAGGTCGTTGACAAGCTTATGGTGAAACCGCTGGCTCCGCGCCAGATCGCGATAGACCAGGATATATTCCAGGTCCTTGTAGAGGCGAACATGCCGGCCGTTCTTCTTGAGATTGCGTTCATAAGCAATCCGACGGAATATAAATATCTTGCCTCAAAGAACGGACAGGAAGAGATTGCCGAAAGGCTTTTTCAGGCATTCAAGTCATATAAGACGCAGTATGACATGTCTATGAATCTTCCGGTCCAGGAGACTGCGATGCTTGAAGTCGAGCCGGCCCAGGAGCAGAAGGAAGAACCGGCCGAGGAGGCTGGCCCATATTATGCGGTTCAGATCATGAGCAGCGGAAAGCTTCTCAAGGCGGGGGATTCGGAATTCAAAGGATTTGACGCCAGGGCTTATAAGCCAGAAGGTGCAAAAGTATATAAATATATTATAGGTAAATATAAGACCAGAGATGATGCGGCTAAGGCACTTCCTGAAATCAAGAAGAAGTTTCCGCAGGCATTCATCATAGAGGTTCAGACCAAATAGCACACACAATGAAGTTTTCAAAAGAAGTCAAGATCGGAGTATTTGTAGTCTCCGTACTGGTAGTTTCGTTTTTTGTCATCAACTATCTCCGTGGAAAGGATATCTTCAATAAGGAGATAGAACTTGTCTCAAGGTATGATAATGTCGAAGGTCTTGTGCCTTCGGCGCCGGTATTTATCAAAGGATATAAGGCCGGTAAAGTAGCGGAGGTCGAGTATCAGCCCGAGACTGATGATTTCAAGGTCACATGTTCAGTCATGAAGGAATTCAGGATTCCTTCTGATTCGAAGATGACCATATATGCAGTTGACATAATGGGTGGAAAGGGAGTGAAGATCGATCTCGGTGTTTCTGAAACCCTGGTCGTAGACGGCTCCGAGTTGGCCCCGGCCAAGGAGGCCGGCCTGCTTGACGGCCTTGCAGAGGGTGTCGGTCCGCTTCTGTCCAAGCTTGGCAACACCCTTGACAGCCTCAGCGTGACGGTTGCAGGAGTGAATGCGATGCTTTCGGACTCAAATCAGGCTGCGATATCCAATACTCTCGCTCATCTTGAGAGGACAATGAAAAGCGTCAATGGCATTGCGTCGACAATAGATGGCAAATCTGCCGAACTTGTTGCCCTTGTGGATAATCTTGCCTCACTCTCTGCCAAGTTCAGCTCTATTGCTGACAAGGCCGACGGTGCAATGACCGGAGTCTCGTCGATCGTGACAAAGATAGATGAAACCGACATCGCAGGCCTGGTGTCATCATTCAAGAATCTCCTTGAGAAGATCAACGATCCGGACGGAACTGTAGGAAAGCTTCTTGTTGACGGTTCTGTCTATGACTCTGTCGATGAACTTTTAAATGATGTCGACAGTCTGATTAAGAAAATCGAGGAAAATCCTAAGAAATATATTAAAATTTCAGTGTTCTAAGCACGTCTATACAGGAAAAATCGCGCTTTTGTTAATTTAAAATGATTCAAAATTGGTTAACGCTTGAATTACTGCAACTTACAGGATTTTTGGTTTTGTAAGTTGCAGTAATTCAATGAATTAGCAAAAGTAGCCCGCTTGCGAAAATTATTCTATGCCTGTAAAATAAAATTAAAAAACAATAGAAAAATTTATTTTTTATAACTTTTTTTTCCTCATCTTTGTAACCGATTTCAACAATAACACCTGAAACTTGATATAAATCTTGTAAATGACAGCGGAAAGACACATATTGGTTTGGAACAACTGCCTGAACTTCATCAGGGAGAATATCGATCCAAAGCAGTTTGCCGTGTGGTTCAGGCCGATCAAGCCTGTTGCACTGGAAGACTCGACTTTGAAGATCGAGGTTCCGTCAGAGTTCTTCCGCGAATATCTTGAGGATGCATATCTTGACATTCTTAAGGCAGCTCTTAAGAAGGAGTTGGGAGTTGCAGCAAAGCTCAGATATGTCATTGCGCCAGTCCAGAAGGCTCAGCCGCTTTCATATCCGGCAGCTCACGGCAACACTCCGGTAAACAAGTCGATTTCAGTAGAGACATACGCAAGGGGAGGAAACCCTGGCCCGTTCGTCTTCCCTGGAGTACAGCGCATTCAGGTAAATCCACAGCTTAATCCTGTTTACTGTTTCGAGAATCTCGTAGTAGGCGAGTGCAACAGGATGGGATTCACTGCAGGTGAGAGCATTTCTGCCGCACCGGGCAAGACTCCTTTCAACCCGCTATTCCTTTTCGGTGGACCTGGTCTTGGAAAGACACACCTTGCACAGGCGATAGGTATTGCCATCAAGAAGAAATATCCTGACCTCGTAGTCCTTTATGTTCCTGCAAGCAGGTTCAAGACACAGTTCATGGATGCCGTTGCAGTCAAGAACAAGTTTACAGACTTCATAGCATTCTACCAGAAGATGGACGTGCTCATCATGGATGATATCCAGGACCTTAACGGACCAAGCACCCAGAATGCATTCTTCGCCATCTTCAACCATCTGCACCAGTCCGGCAAGCAGCTGATCTTTACTTCTGACAGAGCCCCTGCTGAGCTCGAGCATTTCGAGGCAAGGCTTCTATCAAGACTCAAGTGGGGTCTTTCGGTGGAGCTTCAGAAGCCGGATTATGCGACAAGGCTTGAAATGCTTCGCGCAAGGGCTGACAGGGAAGGCATTCAGCTCAGCAAGGATGTGCTTGAGTTTCTGGCTCACAGGATCAAGTCTAACTTCCGAGAACTCGAAGGAGCACTGATATCGCTTCTTGCAAATGCAACACTTGCCCACAAGGAGATCACAGTCGAACTTGCGGAATCCATCACAGAGAAGATTGTCGGCGAAGACCAGAACGACGTGACAATAGACAAGGTTCAGAGAGTCGTGTGCGACTACTTCAGGATTTCACGAGAGGAGCTTATTTCAAAGACACGCAAGCGTCAGATAGTTCAGGCAAGACAGATCGCGATGTATATGTCAAGAATTCTGATCAGCAACTGCTCTCTCTCGACAATCGGATCTGAAATCGGTGGCAAGGACCATGCAACGGTACTTCATGCATGCACGACAGTGACAGACCTGATGTCTACAGACAAGACATTCAAGCAGTATGTGACGGATATCGAGAAACTTCTCGTTCCGGTCAAGAGATAAAGTCCAATTCCAACCCTTTGGGATTGGATTTTTTGTATTATATTTGTTCTCATACGATAATTAATTTCAAATACATATGAATTCAGAGCAGGTACTTTCCTTCTTCAAGGAAATCACAACGATTCCGAGAGAGTCGGGACATGAGGAAAAGATCGTCGCATACCTTCAGGAATTTGCGGCAAAGAATAATCTTGAGTGCAAGACAGACGAGGCGGGCAATGTCCTGATTGTCAAGGAAGCGGCTCCGGGATTTGAGAATGTTCCTACTATAGTACTCCAGAGCCATACCGACATGGTCTGCGAGAAGAATGAGGGAGTGGAGCACGATTTTGCAAAGGATCCTATCAGATATATCATCAAGGACGGATGGATGATAGCTCCGGACACCACCCTTGGTGCTGACTGCGGCATCGGTGTGGCAGCCCAGATGGCAGTTCTTGTAAGCGACGTGCCTTGCGGCAAGATCGAGTGTCTGTTCACGACTGCGGAAGAGACAGGATTAGACGGGGCCATGGCCCTTCAGCCAGGCTTCTTCAGCGGAAAGGTCCTCCTCAATCTCGATTCTGAAGATGAGGGTGAGATTTTCGTTGGATGTGCTGGAGGACTTGACACAACAGCAGAATTCCATTACACAGAAGTTCCGGTACAGGAAGACTTCGAGTTTGAGGAAGTTTTCGTCAAGGATGCAATGGGCGGTCACAGCGGAGATGACATAAACAAGGGTCGCGCAAACGCTGTGCAACTTCTTGGCAGATTCCTCTACAGCTGCCTTGACCTTGACTGGCAGCTTGTGAAGATAGATGGAGGCAACAAGCGCAACGCGATAGCCCGTGAGGCAAAGGCTGTGATTGCGGCAGAGCCTGACACTCTTGACATAATCAATGAACGTATGGAAGCATTCGCTGCTGACGTAGCCGAGGAATATGGCGCCATCGAGACAGAGCTCAAAGTCGGATATGCTGAGGCGGAGCCAGTTGAAAAGGCGATTGACGAGATGACAGCATGGAATCTCGTGACAGCCCTTTGCGCGTCACCTCACGGTGTGCTTGCCATGAGTCAGGAGATAGAGAACTTTGTGGAGACATCTACAAACCTTGCTTCAGTGAAGATGACCGAGCCAGGCGTCATCCGCATCGGCTCGAGCCAGCGCAGCTGCGTCACCGCAGCTCGCCGCGCCGCCGCTGCCAAGATGGAAGCATGCTTCGTTCTCGCAGGCGCAGTTGTGAAGCACGAAGGTGAATACCCGGGATGGGCGCCAGCTGCGGAGTCTCCGATCAGAGATGCATGTGTGGCATCTTATGTGAAACTATTCGGAGTTGAGCCTAAGGTGAAGGCGATTCATGCGGGTCTCGAGTGCGGACTCTTCACTGAGAAGTTCCCTGGACTCGACATGGTGTCGTTCGGTCCGACTCTTCGCGGTGTCCACGCGCCAGGAGAGAGACTTGACCTTGCTTCGCTCGACAAATTCGTGGCTCTGCTGAATGATGTAATAGTGAACTTCAAATAATATGGTACTGGTAGCTCCCTCAATGCTTGCTGCAGACTTCCTGCACTTGGAAAAGGATATCCGCATAGTGAACGAATGCGCGGATCTTTTTCATCTGGATATTATGGATGGAACATTTGTTCCAAACATTTCGTATGGTTTTCCCGTAGTTGAAGCAATATCTTCAATCGCTGTAAAGCCCCTTGATGTGCATCTTATGATAGTGAATCCTGAGAAGTATGTCGAGAGATTTGCAAAGGTAGGCGCTTCTATGATATCATTCCATCTGAATGCCACTGAGGATCCGGCTGCGGTTTTAAGAGATATCCGTTCTCTGGGAGTGAAGGCCGGTCTTGTCATAAATCCGGACATCCCTGTTGAAAGCCTTTATCCATATTTGAAGGATGCTGATTTCATCTTGCTGATGTCTGTCTATGCTGGTTTCGGCGGACAGAAATTCATCGAGGATACCTATGTGAGAGTAAGGACGTTACGTGAAGAAATCGCACGTCAGGGACTGGATCTGCCGATTGAGGTTGACGGAGGAGTAGGACCTGCCAATGCCAAAGCATTGATTGAGGCCGGAGCAGAAATCCTTGTTGCGGGAAGTGCTGTATTCAAGGCTGAGGATCCTGCTGCCGTGGTGGCTCGAATGAGAGGCTGACTACAATATGTATGATATTTCCTTGAAGGCGAATTCTCTGAGTTCGCCTTCTTCGTTTTCTATAAGCATGTGTCCTACGTCAGATAATCCCCGTATGGTGCCATTGAATTCAGCAGGCTGCTCCGATGTGTGGTCTATGAAGGTCGAAGGCTCGTCCTTCCTCCACATCTGCGCGAGATAAAGCTTCCTCAGTCTTCCGTATCCGCCTTTGATGTGACAGTATCGGTCCAGGTAATCTCTGAATATGTCGGTGAACTGTTCCAGAAGACAGTGTGTGTCATATTCCTCCCCGCTGATCTTCTGCATAGACGTAGGGTTGGGGAGTGACGGGTCAAACTCCGTCTGGTTGACGTTAAGGCCGATTCCTATGATGCTGTGACTCAGTTCGCTGCCTGACAGTGAGTTCTCTATGAGTATGCCGCAGATCTTTTCTGTGCCTACATAGATGTCGTTCGGCCATTTGACCCTCGCCTCTATGTCATTGATCGCAAGCAGATCCACGACAGAGAGTGCTGCAATCTCGCTGATGACGAACTGATCATAAGCCTTGAGCGGCTCGACACCGTCCTGGCCGAACTTGACGATGATGCTGAACAAGAGGTTTTCACCGGCCTTGCTCGACCATGTGTTTCCTCTCTGTCCACGTCCCGCTGTCTGCTCGAATGCTGACAGGACTGACAAATTGTCAATGTCAGAAATGCGCCTTTTAGCCTCTTCATTGGTCGAATCGACCCTTTCAATCCATATAATGTCAGTCCTCTTTGTCATGGTGCGGAATTTGATTATCTTTGTCCGTATTTTCACAAATTTAACATAATTTCTTAATATGGACAACAACGTACTTAAGGTCATTGCTGATGCAATGCTTGAGAAGAAAGGAAAGGATGTGGTATCACTTGACCTCAAGCCGATCGGAACAGCTATTTCAGATTATTTCATAGTATGCAATGCAGATTCAACTCCAAATGTAGTGGCGATTGCTGATAATGTGGAGGACAGGATGATTGAAAAATGCAGAAGGAAGGTCATCAGGACTCAGGGCAAGGAGAATGCCTTCTGGGTGATCCTTGACTATGGTGATGTAGTGGTGCATGTGTTCCAGACACCTTACAGGGCTTTCTACAGGCTTGAAGATCTCTGGGCAGACGCAGAACGCACCGTGTACGAAGACTAATCAAAGCGAATATGTCAGAAAACAACAATAATCCACGCGGCAACAAGCCGATAAAGATCAGATTCAACATTTCCTGGATATACTTCATCCTGCTTGTCGCCATAGGCTGGATGTTCTTCAACCAGGGAGGTGCCAACCCTCAGAAGGAGGAGTGGGCGGACGTGCAGAAGCAATGGCTCGCAGGAGACATCAAGGAGGTCGTGTTCATAAGGAATGAATATGAGGGACGTGTCACCATGAGGCCGGAGAGGCTTGATAAGTATGCCGAGAAGTTTGCCGGCAAGGTTCCCGAGAAGTCTCCGCATTTCGTATTCCTGGTTTCAGGCAGCTTCAATGCCGAGGAGATGTTCGGAGAACTCAATGCCCAGCTTCCTGAAGACCGTCAGGTGAAGGTCGTCATAGAAAATCATGAAAGCTGGTGGAGTGTGCTCGAATGGCTGATTTTCCCTCTTCTTCTCATCCTCATGTGGGTGTTCATGTTCAGGGGAATGAACAGGAACATGGGTGGCGGCGGACCTAATGGTCCGGGCGGCATCTTCAATGTAGGCAAGTCCACAGGAAAGCTTGCGGAGAAAGGTGATACGCAGGTTACATTCAAGGATGTTGCAGGATTGTATGGAGCAAAGGATGAAGTGATGGAGATCGTGGATTTCCTCAAGAATCCTAAGAAATATACTGCTCTCGGAGGCAAGATTCCTAAGGGAGCCCTCCTCGTAGGCCCTCCGGGCACAGGTAAGACCTTGCTTGCAAAGGCAGTGGCCGGTGAGGCGAACGTGCCGTTCTTCTCGATTTCAGGCTCTGATTTCGTTGAAATGTTCGTCGGTGTGGGAGCTTCACGAGTACGTGACCTCTTCAGACAGGCAAAGGAGAAGGCTCCATGCATCGTCTTCATCGACGAGATTGATGCTGTCGGACGTGCAAGAAGCAAGAACGGCGGATTCTCTTCGAACGACGAGCGCGAGAACACTCTCAATCAGCTCCTTACAGAGATGGACGGATTCGGAACAAATTCCGGAGTCATCATCCTCGCAGCAACCAACCGCGCTGATATCCTTGACAAGGCGCTTATGCGTGCCGGACGTTTCGACCGTCAGATACATGTGGAGCTTCCTGACCTCAAGGAGAGGGAAGAGATTTTCCAGGTGCATCTGAGAAACCTCAAGCTTGCTGATGACTTTGATCTGGAGTTCCTTGCGAAACATACTCCGGGATTCTCAGGAGCAGACATTGCCAATGTCTGCAACGAGGCTGCCCTTACTGCAGCAAGAAAGAACAAGAAGGCAATAGACAAGCAGGACTTCCTTGATGCGGTAGACAGAATCATCGGAGGACTTGAAAGAAAGTCAAAGATCATTACTCCGGAAGAGAAGAGGTCAATCGCGCATCATGAGGCGGGTCATGCTACCGTAAGCTGGCTTCTTCCGAATGCAAATCCACTCTTCAAGGTCACTATCGTTCCAAGAGGACAGGCTCTCGGAGCTGCATGGTATCTGCCGGAGGAGAGACAGCTTGTGACAAAGGATCAGATGATAGATGAGATGTGCTCGCTTATCGGAGGACGAGTGGCAGAGGAGATTGTGAACGGCCAGCCTTCAACCGGGGCTTTGAACGATCTTGAGCGTCTGACGAAGATGGCTTATGCGATGGTTACATATTATGGCATGAGCGATGAGGTCGGCAATATCTCGTACTATGATTCGACAGGAGCTCGCGCATATGACTTCGGAAAACCATATAGCGAGAAGACGGCAGAATTGATCGATAAGGAGGTAAAAGACCTCGTACAGACCATTCACGACAGGACTGAGAACATTCTTAAGGAAAATTTCGAAGGATTTAGTCAGCTTGCTGCGATATTATTGGAGAAAGAGGTTATCTTTGCAGATGATCTTGAAAGGATCTTCGGCCCGAGGGCCGGTGCTCCGAAGGGAGAAGATATCCCGAAGGATCCGGAAGAGATCGCTGAAGAGACTGATACCAATGAATAATTTTGTCAAGAGAACGATTTCAGGAATAGGGTTCGCGGCAATAATGCTTGCCGCTTTCCTTACCAACAAGTTTATATTCGGAGCGGTGATGCTCTTTGCATTGATCGTGATGATGTGGGAGTTTCTGAGGATGACCTGCGGAAAGGAATACAGGTATTCTCAGATTCTTTCCATCGTTGCCGGTGTCACCCTCTTTACCCTTGTGTATCTTTACAGGGGATTCAATTTTCCTGGCAGGCTTGTCATCCTTGCATTTGTCCCTGTCTTCATCCTGATGATAAACTCTCTTTATGTAAAGGACAAGTCCCGTTTTAATAAGTTTGCAAATCTTTATACGGCAATCATTTACATTGCTGTCCCTTGGTCTGTTCTCAACTTTGCGGCGTTCTCTGCAGAGGGTACATTCAACGGAATGTTGCTTCTTTGCTTCTTTGCGATTATATGGGGTTCTGATGTGGGAGCCTATCTTTTCGGCATCACGCTCGGTCAGAAATACGGAAAGAAACTTTTTCCATCCATATCTCCGAAGAAGTCATGGATCGGATTCTGGGGCGGAATGCTGATGGCCATAGCTATTTCTGTCATCCTTTATTATCTTGGACTGTTCCCGGTCAGTGGCAAATGCGCGACAGCAGATCTCATTCACTGCATCATGATGGCTGTCCTTCTGGATATTGCGGGCGTATATGGAGACCTTATAGAGTCCCAGTGGAAAAGACACTATGATGTCAAGGATTCAGGAAATATCATCCCCGGACATGGAGGTCTGCTTGACAGATTTGACAGTGCGCTCATAGCGGTTCCGATCGGAATAATCTATCTTGTAGCCTGGGATGTGATGTGTCTGTAGCCCTATTTGCCTAATTGCCAAATAATTCGTAAATTTGCACGTTTATAAGGCACATTTACTGCATTTACAATTGATATGGTAATTCATAAGGACTGTTACGGCACAATTCTGCTGGTCTGGCTCATTTGCGCACCGCTCGCGTACCTTATTCTCCGCTTCATTCCGTGGAGCTTCATTTCATATCCTCTCTGCGTCATTCCTATGTTCTTCATGGGATTCGTGCTCTTCTTCTTCAGAGTACCGAACCGCGTACGAGTAGGTGATGACAATCATGTCACCTCAGTGGCAGATGGAAAGGTTGTCATCATAGACAAGGTATATGAGAATGAATATATCAAAGGCGAGTGCATCCAGGTGTCTGTATACATGGACTTTTTCAATGTCCATGTAAATTATTGGCCGGTAGACGGTGAGGTGACCTATTACAAATATCATCCTGGAAAATACATGCTGGCATATCTGCCCAAGGCATCAGAACTCAATGAACATACTTCTGTGGGCATGCGCAGCCAATATGGTGATGTGTTCTTTAAGCAGCTTGCAGGTACTTTTGCCAGAAGGATCGTATGTTATGCTCAGCCCGGAAATGTTGAAACCAAGTCAGATGAGTGCGGCATAATCAAATTTGGATCGAGAATAGACATGTATCTGCCACTGGATGCTGAGATCAAGGTGAAGATCGGCGAATGTGTCAGGGGCAGTGAAACGATAATAGCGGAATTACATAAATAAAGATGGAAGAATCATTGATATACATCATAATGTTCGCTGCAATAGCGATTTCAGCTCTATGCTCCACGCTTGAAGCTACATTGCTGTCGACTCCATTGTCATATATCACAGGACTGGAGGAGCAGGGAGCCAAAGGAGCCCAGAGACTCAAGCGGTTGAAACAGAATCCTGACCGTCCTATATCCGCAATCCTGTGCATCAATACGATCGCAAATACTGTGGGTGCATCCCTTGTAGGTTCGCTTGCCGCTCAGGTATATGATTCTACGATTGTAGGTGTCCTTTCTACAATATTCACTCTTGCAATTCTGATCTTCTCGGAAATCATCCCTAAGACGATCGGTACAAGTTACTGGAGGTCACTAGCATTGCCGGCATCGGTGATCATCAATGCCATGATCTTCATATCCTTCCCATTGGTATGGATTCTTGAGCATCTTCAGAGGCTCATATCGTCAAGGTCAACTCAGGTCAGCGTCAGCAGAGAAGACATTTCTGCGATGGTAAGCGTGGCCACAGAAGAAGAGGTGATCGAGACTGAAGAGAAGAAGATGATTCAGAATCTTCTCAAGCTCGACGAGATCACCGCACATGAGATCATGACTCCTAGCTCAGTTGTCGAGATGGCCGAAGGTCAGATGACTATCCGTGAATTCTACGATTCAGAGTTGACGCATTCACGAATCCTCGTATACGATGATGATAACAGCGATTATGTGATCGGATATGTGCGTCGACAGGCTGTGCTCGAGAAAATGGCTGAGGATAAGTTCAACATGACAATCCGTGAAATCAGTCGTCCTATCATCTCATTCCAGGAAGACGAGCCGGTCGGAAACATATGGGAGAAGTTCCTCGAGAAGAAAGAGCATATCTCGGCTATCATTGATGAATATGGAACATTCCGAGGCATTGTCACTATGGAGGACGTAATCGAGACCATGATCGGTCAGGAGATCGTCGACGAGACCGATGAGGTGGTCGATATGCAGGAATATGCCAAAGAACAGTGGGAGAAGGCCCAGGAACTTATAATCAAGAACGAAGAAGGCGACTAATTAGTGATTTAGTCGCCTTCTTTCGTATTTATATGGATATGACGACAGTGGCGGTAGGGTAAGTTTGGCTTGGTTCCGTCAGAACAAGTTCCGACTTCATCCCTCCCACGACTACGTCGCGGGCCCCTCCCGTTCACGAGGCCACGGGCGGCCACGCCATCCAAACTTACCCTACCGCCACTTCAGAGCATACGCAATAGCCTTTTGCTATCATCTTTCTGATATTATGAGCTACAGCTATGGCGGCGAACCTATTCCTTTGATTATCAAAAGAATATCTATATTTTATGTCGTATTTTCAGGAGGGAGGATGGTAGGGATTGCGGAGGCGTGTCCACCCCCGGACACGGGCAGGGGGAGGGGCCCGCAAGATACGAGTTCCGCGATAGCGGGACGAAGTAGATTGTGGGAGGGGCCGGAGTGAGCGAAGCGAACGGAGTCCTACGCAATCACTATCATCCTCCCGGTGAAACCATTTATAAAACAAGAGATTGACTAATCAGTCATATTGACTTTTAGTCAGCCTCTTGCTCTATATATTTCAGCAGTTTGTCAATGGCTTCATTCTCAGGCACATGGCGTTCCAGAGGCTCTTTGCCTTTATAAATGGAAACCTTACCGTTTCCTTCTCCGACATAGCCCCAGTCTGCATCAGCCATTTCTCCAGGACCGTTTACTATGCAGCCCATCACCGCGATGACCATTCCTTTGAGATGTGCCGTGCGGCGCTTGACTTCCTCAAATGTCGATTCGAGATTATACATCGTGCGTCCGCATCCAGGGCATGCTATGTATTCCGGCCTGTAGAATCTTCTTCTGGCAGCCTGCATCAGTTCGTCCACGAGATATGCCGCATATTCTGAACCTTCGAGAGATATCTCCTCTCCGTTCTCGATATATGTTCCGGTCAGTTCGACTTCATCGAGTTCCTTGTCGAGTAGACGCTTGCCGAAGTCGCATGAAAAATCGAGAAGCAGCCTTTCACGTGAAGGGGCTGCGTACTCTGCCACTGCTTTCTTTCCGTTCAGCTTGAGGGACACCATGCTTGAATGCAGACGTCTTCCATATCGGTCTGACAGGTATCTTGCTACTGGAAGTTCGTTCGCTGGATCCTCTGTCAATGATACGCGTATGGTGTTGCCGATTCCCTCTGAAAGCAGGGCAGATATGCCGACTGCAGACTTTATTCTTCCCCCGTCTCCATTACCGGCTTCAGTAACACCAAGGTGAAGCGGGAAGACTACGCCTTTCTTCTGCATCTCATTGGCTAACAGGCGATAAGCCTCTACCATAACAAAAGTGTTACTAGCCTTGAGAGAAACTACTACATTATAGAAATCATTCTCTACGCACATATTGAGCCATTCCATGACAGCTTCTTTCATCGCGAGAGGAGTGTTTCCGTACATGTTGGTGATCCTGTCTCCAAGCGAGCCATGGTTCAACCCTATCCTTATAGCTGTTCCATTGGCTTTGCAGAGTTCTACTAGTCTGGCAAACTGTTCGCGTGCCTTCTCGTGATCCTTATGGAAGTTTCCCGGATTGATTCTGACCTTTTCTACTACCTCAGCTGCGGCTATGGCAATCTCTGATGAGAAATGGACATCAGCCACAAGGGGAGTGTCAATGCCTTCTGCCCGTAATCTCTCCTTGATCTCTTTAAGTGAATCAACCTGAGCCATCGACGGAACGGTCAACCTTATAAGTTCGGCTCCGGCTTCATATAATCTTTCACATTGGCTTACAGATGCTTCTACGTCAGAAGTGTGCGTGTTGCACATAGTCTGTATGATTACAGGAGCATCGCCTCCTATTGTGACTTTACCTGCCGTTACTCTGATAGTTTCCATTTCTTTGCTTGTTAAACACCATATCCTTCGCCTTTTTCTTGATCTCAGCCTTGGTCATGCCTGATCTCTTGGTAAGATGGAAATGTGCTCCTACCGAAACGATTATGTTTGACGGATATGCAAATCTATAATAATACTGGCTGTAGTGATCAGGCTCATATAGCGATGACAAAGAGTGCTTGTACATTGCCTGGAAGTGAATTTCAACAGGATCGAACACTAATGCAAATCCGGCTCCACCCTTCAGACCATAGTCCCACCTTCTGTCTGTGTCAACGAAGGAATGTCTGACCTCTTCACTTACATATCCTGTCTTTCCCGGGAATCTTTCGATGCTCAGACGATATCCTGCATAGCATCCGAGCTGGGCGAGGATCTTGAAATTCCACATGTCATAGTGGAACTGGAAAAGAACAGGTGCTTCCACAACATCTATCAGAGCCTTCTCAGCTCCTTCGATCTTATATGTATAGTCCCTTTCCTCATTATATTCGAACTGATATCCTTCTCTTGCATAGAAGAGACCAGCCTGGAAACCGAAGAAAGGCATATATCCGAACATCTTTCCATATGTTGTCACCGTGACTCCGAAATTCAGCGGCACGAATACCATGTCCTGTTTCTGGCTGGGATTCCACATTACCTGACTGAGTCCGACGCCATACTGCACACCTACCATAGTGTAGTCGTTTATCACAAGCTTCTTCTTGACATCAATCGTATCAAGCTGTTCATCAGATATGGCATCCACGTCCATAACGATGAATTCGTCCGTTACCTTGCTTTGTGAGAAAGCAAGTGTGGAGAACAATATGGTTATGACTATAATTGTAATTCTTCTCATAATCAATTATTTGAACATCTCTGCAACATCCAGGGCCTGTTCTATCTCTGACATTTCCGGTATGTCAATCAGGAAGGTGCCGTCTTCAAGCTTGTAGAATCTCACTTTTTCTGGCTGCTTCTTTTCGAGGAGTATACCTGTGTCGACAATGCCGTTTCTGTTAAGGTCCTCAGTTATTCGTATCGAGTATTTGGATGCCTTGAGATAAGGGAATGTCAGAGTCTGGTCGCTGTCTACGATATAGCTTCTCAACACTTTGTCTCTCTTTTCATTAAGGAGATCAACGATATACTTGTTCTTCACATTTGAAAGCTCAAGGAACATCGTGCTCAGCTTGTCATCCTTAGGCAGTGACACTTTAACCTCGGTGCTGTCATTGTAGAATCCGTTGATATCTTTGAATTTACGATGTGGTACCTTCAGGAAGTATTCATATCCCGGCTGAAGCTTTTCAG
Organism: Bacteroidales bacterium; assembly: GCA_017473705.1. Lineage (GTDB taxonomy): Bacteria > Bacteroidota > Bacteroidia > Bacteroidales > UBA932 > Cryptobacteroides. The sequence continues at coordinate 33,105 of JAFUJQ010000038.1, forward strand.
CCGGTGTGACTGTGTACTTTCTAAGATTGAGCGAGTCCTGTATGACTGTATATTTTCCGATCGACTCCTGTTGGCGTGGGTTTACGGACTTGAAGACGAGCGAGTCGAATGCTGATTCGACGAGCGGGTATTTGAATTCCATCACAAATCCATATTGCTCGACAGTTTCCGGCTTTGCCTCGATAGTGAAGACCGCAAGCGTGTCTTCCTTCTTCATGTCTCTTGAGGACGTCTTTCCAGTAGTCTTCTTCGGTTTCAGCAGCTTGATTTCTTCTGTGAAAGGATTCAACATGCCGAGTGTGTCAGTCTTCATGTACTTCACATTCAGGAACATTGTATCAGGCTGCGGCTTAGGGTCATTCACCCAAATCTCGAGGCTGTCCTTTACAATGTTGAACTGGGTGATGAGGTTCTCCGGAGCGACACCGCGGACCCAGATCGAATCGATCTGAGCGTATGGTGCCATGAATGTTATGTATGCAGTCCTGTCACCGACGCGCTCCTTGTTTACTATCATCTGTTTTGACGGCTTTTCCTTGAACACGTTGAGCTCGAATTCTGTCTTTCTTGCAAGACAGCTTACAGTGTCCTTCATGTCGTATTTCTGCAGTTCCGGGAGAGAGTCTACGACGACAGTCGTGGGTCTGATCAGAGTGTCGATGAACGCGACCTTCTCGGACTCCGGATCATATTTGTTATTGTTGTTGTCATCTATGATCGCGTACATCCTGTAAACTGTGTCCTGAATGTTCCTGAGGCAGAAGAATCCCCATTCATCAGTCTTCACGGCAGCGTCAGGACGCTTCAGGAAAAGGGCTGAGTCCGCATGATCCTTATAGAGCATTACGGTCGCGCCTTTGAGAGGCTTGAGTGAGTTGCAGTCCTGAACAAGTCCTGTCACCATCATGGTGTCTATGACGCTACCTGTCGAGAACACGAGAGTGAAGCCCGGGTACATGTTGCCCTCATTGTTGTCTGCTATCGCATTCGTGAGGTCGAGGGTATAAGTCTTGTTTGAATCCAGATCGCTCTCAAAATATACGACGACTCCTTTTCCCTTGATCTTGAACTTCGGAGATTTCTCCAGAGGAGGGGAAAGGAAGAGACTCTTCGGATCCTTTACTTTTACATATTCGTCGAAGACAATTTCAAGTTTTGTCTTCTGGGTCGGAACATTGACCTGATTCAGCGCAGGGTATATCTTGGTTATCACCGGCGGAATCGTATCCTTGGGCCCACCGGTCGGCGGCGTAGTGGTGTTTGCGCAGGAATGCGAGAACATCAGTGAGGCCAATATGCCAAGAACCGGAATTATAGGGAAAAATCTGTTCAGAAACTTCTTCATTCTCTTTCGTATTATAAGTCGCTCCTCATCACACTATCAATGCCAGGAATCTTCTTGAGACGCTCTATCAGCTTGTCAAGGTCTTTTATATCATGAACATAGAGGTCGATGAAACCTTCGAATATTCCATCTTCCGTGCCGAGGTTGAATCTCCTGATGTTGATTGTGAGGTCCTTTGATGTGAGTCTTGTGATGTCGTTGATCATACCGATTCGGTCCGTACCCTTTAGTGATACGCGCGCGAGATATGAGTTTTCAGAGTTTGCGTCAGCAACCCACTTTACCGTCACGATCTTGTCGCCGAACTTGGCGGCAAGGTTGTTGGCGGTGCTGCAGGTGCGTCTGTGCACTGTTATCGTGCCGTCAGAAGCCTTGAACCCTACAACACTCTCGCCGAGGATAGGCGTGCAGCATGATGCGAGGATGTATTTGTGATTTACATCAGAATTCGAGATCACAAAGTATGATTCCTTGTTGATTCCGTTGTATTTCTTCAGTTTCTCAGAGAGGCCTTCAAGGCTGATGAGGCCGCTGCCGATCTTGAAGTACATCTCTTCCGGTTTGCTGTCGAAGATCTCGAAGTCATCCATGAGGGAGTTGATCACCTTGTCGGTAAGCCTGCGTCCGATAGCTTTGAGCTGCTCCTCAAGGAGCTTCTTTCCGAGCGCGACGCTGCTTTGACGCTGGCTCTTCATGTAGTCAAGGATAGTCTTTCTTGCTCTTGAAGTCTTAACGAACTGGAGCCATTCGCGTTTCGGATTTTCATTCTCGGCCGTGATGATCTCGACCTGGTCACCGGTCTTCAGCACATATGAGAGTGGAACGAGCTTGAGATTTACTTTGGCGGCAATCGCCCTGTTTCCTATCTCTGAGTGGATTGCATATGCGAAGTCCAGCACCGTGGCTCCCTTTTCTATGCTCTTCTGTTCGCCCTTAGGCGTGAAGACCATGATGTCTGACTTGATGAGGTCGTTGTGGATCATGTCCAGGAGGTCAAGTGCGTTGACATCCGGATTCATGAGGATCTCCTTGACCTTGTTGATCCATTTGCCGACTTCATTTTCTCCGTCGGATGTGAAGCCGTCCTTCTTATATGCCCAATGTGCAGCTATGCCTTTCTCGGCGATCTCATTCATCCTGCGAGATCTGATCTGCACTTCAACCCATATTCCTGAGTGACTCATGAGCGTACAGTGAAGGGCCTCGTAACCGGTATTCTTCGGATGGTTGACCCAGTCGCGCACGCGGTCAGCCTTATATCTGTAGAGGTTCGTGATGACAGAGAATATCCTGAAGCACTGGTCGCGCTCAGTCTCGCCGTTGTCCTTCGGATCGAAGACGATCCTTACCGCATACAGGTCGTAGATCTGGTCGAAGGAGATGCCCTTGGTCTTCATCTTGTGCCAGATGGAGTATGGGGTCTTTATTCTCTTCTTGATTTCAAAGGTGAATCCAGCCTCTTTCAGTGCCTCATCAATCGGTCCGATGAACTCATTGATCTTCTTGTCCTTGTCAATGATGTTCTTGTTGATCTGCTCGGAAATCTGGTTGAAAGCATCAGGCTCCTTGTATCTGAGCCAGATGTCTTCCATCTCTGACTTCACGCTATAGAGACCCAGCCTGTGGGCGAGAGGGATGAACACGAACATGGTCTCGCTGAGGATCTTGTCCCTCTTGTGCTCTGGCATGAACTCTATGGTCCTGCAGTTGTGCAGACGGTCGGCAAGCTTAATGAGAACCACTCTGACGTCGTCATTAAGAGTGAGGAGGATTCTCTTGAAATTCTCTGCCTGCATACTCTTCTGGCGTGCCTTGTCTTCATTGTCAAGCACGGTCTTGATCTTTGTCAGACCCTCTACGATTGTCGCAACCTTGTCGCCGAACAGGTTGCGAAGGTCATCTACGGTGTATTCTGTGTCTTCAACGACATCATGAAGAAGAGCCGCAATTATCGACTTGTATCCCAGGCCGATGTTGCTGACAACGATCTTTGCCACCGCTATAGGATGCAGTATGTATGGCTCGCCAGAACGTCTCCTGACGCCCTTGTGAGCTTCGTTTGCAAAATCAAATGCTTTCTGGACGAGGTCCAGCTCTGTCTGGTCAGCACATCTCTTTCTTGCCGCTTCCTTGAGATCAGCATAATCCCTTGCGATGACCTCGTAATCGTGCTGATTGAATTCTGAAATCTTTCCCATTTTAATCCTCCAAATTATATGTGTCTACATTCTGGAATGCATATGAGAGCTCAGCTCCCATAAGGATTATGTTCCAGCTTATGTTAAGCCATATCATGAACAGCGGAATCGCTGCGAATGTTCCGTATACTCCGTTCAGCCTTGTCACAAACACCTGTGTCTCCAGATACATGAACTGAACTGCCGTGAACGCTACTGCTGCAAATACTGCCGCCCTGAAAGCCACTCCATATCTGACTTTATGGCTTGGGATGATCTTGTACATTGCCGAGAATGTCAGTGAGGCCACCACGATGAACAGCAGCCACGAAAGAAGTTTCTTGATGAATGAGAATGCCTCCAGGTCAAGTCCTATGTTTTCCAGCACATTGGTATATAAGAACGAGCCGGAGAAGAGCACCAGGATCACGAAAGGGGAGAGAAGCAGGATCAGAAGGTAATATGAGCCTCTTCGGACTATGCTTCTCGAATTGTTCACCTTCCATACATTGTTGAATGCTGACTCTACTCCAGCCATGAGTCTGAATATGATCCATAGGAAGAGCAGGGCGTTCAGCAATCCCATCCATCCGCTGCGGGCCGTGTCTATGATGTTCTGGGCCAACGACAGAACGGTGTCAATGAAATGCTGGTTTCCGGCTGTGCCGAGATTGTTGTACAGGAGTTCTCTGAGCTGGTCGTCCAGTCCGAGGCCTCCGGTCACAGCGAAGACAATGGCGAGGAATGGCACGAGCGCCATGACGCTGAAGTAGCTCAGCGAGACGGCCTGAGGGCCGATCTTCTGCTGGGCATACGTCTTGGCGGTGATAAGCGCGACCTTCACATATTTGATGAAGCGCGCTTTGGCCTTTGACAACTCTTCCATTTCGAGCTGCCAGATCTCCTCACTGAAGAAGTTCTTCAGTCTGTAAGTCTTCTTAGTGATCCTTTTCATTATCCAAGCTTGGCCATAAATCTTTCAGGGTCTATGATGAATCGCTGATGCCTGCCTTCACCTATAAGACCTTTTGCATCCTCTACCTTGACAATATATTCAAGACGCCTTCCTTCCATTTCAGTCAGTTCGGCTGTGACCTTCACCTCAGTGCCGACCTTGCATGCTCTCAGATGGGATATTTCCACCTTTGTGCCTACAGTCTGATGTCCATATTGCTCTGCCAACTTGAATGAAGCCAGCTCCATATGGCATATCATCGAGGGGGTCGCATACACAGGCAGTCCGCCTGATCCGAGCATTTCCGCCGTCTCATTTGCCGCTACAACGCGGTTCAATACATATTTATCTCCTGCTTTCATATACTTAAAATAGAGTACCTTCTTCATTGATTACTATCATTCCGTCATCTCCGACATTCCTTTCCTCATCCCCGGCGTCCGTCTCGTCATCCCCGGCTTGACCGGGAATCTCCCCACCGATAAGCGCCCGGAACTCCGTCTCCCCGATCACCTTCACTCCAAGGCTCTCCGCCTTTTTCAACTTCTCCGGACCAGCCTTTTCGCCTGCCAGCAGGTATGCCGTCTTTCCGCTTACACTGCCGCCAGCCTTTCCTCCATGCGCAACTATAAGCGCCTTGATGTCATCGCGTGAAATACTGAAGTTACCGGACACAACCACGGTCTTTCCTGCCAGGACGTCAGACTTCTGCTCGGGCGCCTCGTCCGCCTCGAACTTAAGTCCCGCCGCCTTCAGTCTGTCTATTGTCTCGCAGTTCATTTCATCTGCAAAAAATGCCAAGATGCTGTCTGCGATCACTTCACCGATGTCGTCGGCGCCGAGCAGCTGCTCCTTGCCAGCCGCCATCAATGCATCAATGCTTCCGAAATGTCGCGCCAGAGACTTTGCCGTTGTCTCTCCGACATGTCTTATGCCCAATGCATACAGCACACGCTCGAACGGTGTGTCTTTCGAGTCTTTCAGACTCTTGAGGAAACGCTCTGCCGAACGGTCTTTCCAACCGTCAAGGGTCAGCAGATGTTCCTTTGTGAGTTCATAGAAGTCTGCGACATTCCACACCAGACCTTTGCTGTATAGCTGGTCTATGGTGGCGTCTCCCGCGATCACATTCATCGCCTTTCTGCTGAGGAAATGCACCAGCTTGCCTTTAATCTGTGTAGGACATCCGGACTGGTTCGGGCAGAATGCCTTTGCCTCCTGCTCGTCCCTTACAAGCGGGGCTCCGCAGTCCGGACATGTCTCCGGGAAGTGGGGAAGAGTTACGCCAGACTCGCGCCGAGAAAGCTCGACACCTGTGATCTTCGGGATGATCTCTCCTCCTTTCTCTACATAGACATAATCACCGATGTGTATGTCCAGGGACTGCATCTGGTCAGCATTGTGCAGCGAAGCGCGCTTGACTATCGTGCCGCTGAGCTGAACCGGTTCGAGGTTTGCGACAGGAGTCACTGCTCCTGTCCTTCCCACCTGGTAGTCTATGCTTATAAGGCGGGTAAGCGCCTGCTCTGCCTTGAACTTGTATGCTACAGCCCATCTCGGGAACTTGGCTGTATATCCTAATTCGTCCTGATATTGAAGCTCATTGACCTTGATGACAATGCCGTCCGTCGCGAACGGGAGCATCTTGCGCTCTGTGTCCCAATATGTTATGAACTCCTCAATCTCTTCTATGCTTGAACATGTCTTGCGTTTGTCAGAAACCGGGAGACCCCATTCGCCAGCTTTTCTCAATGCCTCGTCGTGCGTTGTGAACGGCAGGTCTTCGCCAAGCATATGGTATAATGTGCATTCCAGTCCGCGATTGGCTACCATATTGCTGTCAATAAGCTTGAGGGAGCCTGACGCTGCGTTTCGTGGATTTGCAAACGGCTGCTCTTCCTCTAGCTCCCTCTCCTCGTTCAGTCTGTCAAACGCTGCCCAAGGCATATATACCTCTCCTCTGATCTCAAACTCCTCCGGCCATCCGCTTCCGCTGAGCTGCTGCGGTATGTTGCCGATCTGCCTTGCGTTTTCTGTGACATCGTCTCCGACGGTTCCGTCGCCTCTGGTCAAGGCCCTGAACAGCTTGCCGTTTCTATAGGTCAGGCATATCGCTGTGCCGTCAAACTTCAGTTCGCAACTGTATGTGAAGGTGTTGCCTATGCCTTTTGCGGCACGGTCGGCAAAAGCCTGGACTTCCGCTATGTCGTATGTGTTGCCGAGCGACAGCATCGGGAAACGGTGTGGGTATTGCTGGAACTCCTTGCTTTTGTTCTTTCCAGCATTCTGGTCCAGGTCACTTCCGACTTTCTGGGTAGGCGAGTCCGGCGTGATCAGGTCCGGATGCTCCTTTTCCAAAGCCTCCAGCTCCTTAAGGAGCATGTCGAACTCGAAGTCACTGAGCGTCGGAGCGTTCTCCACATAGTACTTCCTGTTCGCCTCAATGATGATTGCGCGAAGCTCGTTTATCCTGATATTTGCCTGTGCCTTTTCCATATGCGTATTAACTTACAAAATTACGGAAATCTTTTCATATCTGCAATATTGTCTTGAGCTGTCGTTTTTCTTGTAATTTCGTGCAAAATATGATAAATTTGCGCCGCATTTTATGCAGTTTACAATCGTCCTGTCATTTCTTTCGCTTGCGATTAAGCGGCAAGCCGATTGCGACAGGGCGAAGCGAATGAAGAAATCTATAAACTTTTTAAAATAAGACAAAGATGAAAGATGCAGTAATTATTCTTTGTGGTGGCGGTCCGGCACCAGGAATGAACTCAGTATCAATGAGTGTGGCAAAGACTTTCCTTGCAAAGGGATTCAGAGTAATCGGACTTCATGGTGGTTATTCAGGACTTTTCAGCAAGAGTGCACGCACTGAGGATCTCGACTTCTTCAAGGCAGACCGTTACTTCAACAGAGGTGGATCTTACCTCGAAATGAGCCGCTTCAAGCCAACTGACAAGGACTTCGAGGAAAACTTCAACCTCGACCTGTTCAAGGATAATAATATCAAGCTTTTGGTGACTATCGGAGGTGATGATACAGCATCTACTGCAAACCGTATCTCAAAGTTCCTCGCAGCAAAGGGATATCCTATCTCAAACATCCACTGCCCTAAGACCATCGACAACGACCTTCCTCTTCCAGCGAACGCTCCGACATTCGGATACAACTCTGCAAAGAACGAGGGCGCGCACCTCGCACGCACAGTTTACGAGGATGCCCGCACATCTGGTAACTGGTTGGTAATATCAGCAATGGGTCGTACTTGCGGAAGTCTTGCTTTAGGTATCGGTGAGGCTACTCACTGCCCTATGACAATCATCCCTGAGATGTTCAACAAGACTGAGATCTGCCTGGAGAAAGTTGTAAAGCTTTCTATCTCGGCTATCCTCAAGAGAAAGGTTCTCGGCATCAACTACGGTACTATCGTAGCTGCTGAGGGTCTCTTCCACGAGTTCAAGGCTGAGGAGATGGAGGCTGCAGGCGTACACTTCTCATACGACGATCACGGCCATCCTGAGCTCGGCAAGGTCTCAAAGGCTGTCCTCTTCAACGATCTCCTCGAGGCAGAGTTCAAGAAGATCGGCCTCAAGGTGAAGAGCCGTCCGGTAGAGATCGGATACGACGTTCGCTGTCAGGATCCTGTCGCATATGACCTTACATACTGCACAGAACTCGCAATGGGAGTTTACCAGCTCTACAGCGAGGGCAAGACAGGTTGCATGGTATACGTTGACTCATACGGAAACGTATCTCCACTCTACCTCGCAGACCTCCAGGACCCGACAACAGGAAAGATCCCTCCACGCGTAGTGGACATCAACTCAGGTACAGCCCAGAACTACTACAACTACATCGCCCACTACGTAACCCCAGAGGACTACGAAGCAGTACGCGCTCTCGGCATCGAAAACCCAGAAGCCTACGACTTCAAGAAGATTCTGGAGTGGTAATCTAAATTTTCATAAGTCATTGATAATCAATTACTTAAGATTTTAGAGAAATTCTAAATTAGATAACAAGAAAAATAGCTAATAGGTTGTTAATCAATCTATTAGCTATTTTTATATGATAAGATTTTTGCCGTTTGTTTCCGTTATTAGCAACTATTTGAAGTCAAAATGACGAAATAATTCACATAGCGAAATGTAATGATAATCTTTACATTTCGGATTCTAATTTAAAGTTGTGATGAATAGATAATAACTTGAATAATTGTGAAAATGCCTATATAGCATGAGTATATTAAAAATACTCAAGTTATATGAAACAAGACTTTATCGTAAGACACTGTCAGGTATGTGGTCAGAAATTCGTGACAGGAAACAGAACGCAACGTTTCTGTTGTGAAAAATGCAATGCTGCATTTTACTTTCAAGTACGAAAGAAAATGCAGGCCTATCTCTCGCAGGTTGAAGATGATCCTGCCTCAAAAACTTATTTTACCATCACTGAAACTTCAGATATCTTAGGTGTATCTGTCTCTACCGTCTATCGTCTATTAAAATCTCGAAAACTTTACGCAGAGCGTCTATCTGAAAAGGAAACTCTGGTAAGTCTAAAATCTATCGAGTCATACAAGGCATACCTCAAGAGTGATGAAATTCTTGCTCAACACAATGCTTATACAATTCATGATCTTATGGAATTGGCAGGAGTGGGTATGACTAGTGCATATGGCCTTATTAAAAAACATAATATCAGAAAGATTCGATTCAAGAAGTTTGTTGGATATGATAAAGAGGATGTTGACTCAATATTAGAGACAATGCCACGAAAACGTGAGCATTGGATAAACTTCAAGGAAGTATGCGAACTTCTGAATTGTGATGACAAGTACCGGGTGATGTTCTTTCTGGTGAATTATCGCATTCCGCGCCGTAAAAGGGCAAATGTGTTCTATTATTTACAGGAGGATATAATAGAAAAGAATCAGGACTCACACAAACACTTTAACATAAGCCTATAATATCATGAATACTGTTAAAATTAAATTAGTTCCCAAGTGCCATGGGAAATCAATGATATATCTACAATATAGCAAACCAATCATTCTGCCGGATGGTAAAAGACGTAAGTCGGAATCTTTGAAAATGGATATATATACTGATCCTAAAAATAAAATAGAAAGTCAGTATAATGAAAAGATACTCGAGTGTGCTGAACTTGTCAGATGTAATAGACAGATAGCTCTGATAACAGGTTATTACGGACTTGACAATATGAATAGAATGGATGATTCTTTCTTTGACTATATTGACGAAAAGATCGATAGATGTCAGAGCGATAAGTATAATGGCATAAAGCAGTGTCTTAATAACTGTTTTAATAAGACACTCAAGTTCAAGGACCTGAATGTGGATATGTGTGAAGAATTCAGAGTCTATCTTAACTGTCTGGTAAATGCAGGTCGCTACTCTTCAAATACTGTTACTGCTTATTTCAACAAGTTCCTGAATCTGATTAAGCTTGCTTATAATGAGAATATCATTCCATATGATTATAGCCAGAAGGTGCCGAAGATGAAATGGGTGGAGCCGGTAAAGGAGTATCTTAATGAGCAGGAAGTCAGTAAACTGCTTTCAACACCTTATCCAAATAAGGTGTTCAAACGTGGTGTTGAGTTCACTCTCAATACTGGCCTCAGACATTCAGATATTCTAGACCTCAAGCATTCGCATATCAAGTATCAGGGTGATGGTAATATTATTCTCAGCAAGGTGATTGTGAAGACCGGTAAAACACTCATAATTCCATTGAATAATGCAGCAGTAAATCTGATCAGCAAGAAAGGGGAGGGTCAAGTGTTCAAAGGTTTCCCGGATAACAATCGTGCAAACAAAATGCTGAAGGAATGGCTTAAAAAAGCAAAGATTTTCAAGGCTCTTACATTCCATGGTCTCAGGCATACATTCGCCATGACTGCAGTTGCCCGTGGAATAGATATTTATGCACTTAAGGAGCTGATGGGACACGCAAGCATAGAGAATACTCTGATATATGCAAAGATGCTCCCGAGCAAATTAGTTTCGGAAATCAAGAAACTGGATTGACGTACTGAGATGAACAATAACGGACACTAAAATTTCCCCTCTGCCAATCGTAGTCAACATTGACAGAGGGGATTGTTTAGTTCACCGCTAAATTCGAATTTGGCGTGAGAAAAATATACCATTTCTCATTTGCCCCTTGACTCATACCTTAGGTCATGTTTTATATTTGCAGGCAAATATAATGCAGTCTGCATTCTTCTTGTATTCCCGATTGTCGTGATGATGGGTGCAGGATGTTTTGTCCTCTCAATAGCAAAGGCTTACGGATAACTGGCTCAAAAGAAAATAAATCCTTCAGAATCTTATGCTATGAGACTTCAATCTCACTCATCTGCACAAGTCCGTTAGCAATGGCATAGATTGTTATGCCTGCGATTGAATGAATCTGAAGTTTTGATGATATGTTGCGACGATGTGTTGTGACAGTATTGATGGAAATGTTCAACACGTCTGAGATTTCCTTGTTGGACAGTCCCTTCGCAATGCAGATTATGATTTCCTTTTCTCTCTGACTGAGGATGTCGGTCTTTTCATCATCTGTATCTGTAGTGTCATCTTCACATTCCTGAATGTAATCACCTCTTTCGCGGATCTCGTTTTCAAGATTCTCGACAGAAGGTACGAATATGCTGTCCTCTACCGAACAATGCGAA
>JAFUJQ010000039.1 GCA_017473705.1 Bacteroidales bacterium
AGCGGATGGGCATAGTAATACAGGTTCGCCAGCAGAATCAGCGAACCTGCCAGAATCATAAAGAAGAAGTATTTCTCGGTCTCCTGCTTTGTATTCATCCCTACATCTTCTTTCCTCCCTGCTTGGGAACCTGTTCGTTTTCTTGTCCTTTGGTTATTCTACCCCGACCAATCTGAATTCCAAAACGTGGAGCCATCTCTTTAAGAAGAGAGTTGCATTTGCGTCTCTCGAGCCTGTCCGGAATCTTGCGGCCATCATGATTGATGCGGATAGACACGACATGGTAATGGGTCCGGTCTATATCATTGTGCCGGTAGATTATATATGGCTGTTCACCATAGCCTAGCCCACCCATCAGCTCCCCTATCATTTCCTTAAGCGGCTGATCCGAGAGCCTCTCATCTGGCCCAGGATTGACTGACATATGAAAAGACACATCCTGTGAGCGGATATTGCGGGTTTCAAGGCGCGCAAACGTATCAAGGACAGTGGCATGGTCAGGATCCGGATTCACCTCAGCTATAACTGTGGCGCATCCTTCCTTTACCTTATCCTCATTATACCCGATTGCACTTGCCATCGAGGAGCCTGAGCTCATAACCTTCACAACCATGCCTATATATCCTTGAAAGTAAAGTCAACCAGCAGCGAGTCCTTTCACACCTCGCGCGATCCGCAGAGTTCCACATCATTGGCCGTGATGTAGGCATTAAGATATGCTTTATCATCCCTGCACACGGCACTTAAAGAAAGCCTTCCAGACACATAGACCTGCCTGTTCTTCTTGAGATAGTTGACAAGCCCATTTCTTGAGAAAGCTACATCATAAAAGGTTGTACGCTTTTCATCTCCATAGATCTCTGTGACCATGACACGGAATCCCGTGTACTGATTGCCGTTCTTACTTGTCTTCAGTTCGGCGTCGGCAGTGATAATGCCGAGGATTTCAATTTTCTGTAGCATAAGATATTTTTGTTCTGACGTTGCATCTTCACTTTCCGTCCTGGACAACAGATTTATAATCCTGTCTGTTTTCTTTTTAACCTCACGGGTAAGCTCTACAAGGGTTTTCAGAAGGATGTCCTTGTTTTCGACATTCTCCAACCGCACTATGGCTTCGTTGTAGGACTCGCCGATCCGTCTGATTGCCCTGACGAGTTTCCTGACTTCCTCTCTCGGATCCCATTGCTTTACTTTTTTGGATGTGGCAGGAGCAAGAATCTTGTCGCGTACATACTTCGATACCGAGCGGTATTCCTCCTCATCCATTACCCGTCTTAAATGAAGATCCTCGCGGTCAGTCAGACGTATTGTAATGACCCTGCTCTTTAGTTCTTTCTCTGTTTTTGCCATAGATTCGATCTGCCGCAATTCGTATTACAATTGCTCGTTTTGTAATACGATCACCCATCTTGCTTACCTATTTTTCTTCTTATTTCTGAAATCTTGCACTCACAAATATATAAACCTTTAACCCACATATCAAAATATATTAACACAAATATAATCAAGTGATTAGCAACGATATACATCGGCAATCAATGGGAAAACTATGAGAAGAGGGAAATAATGATTACCTTTGCATATATGGCGACTTCGAGAACATACCATTCACTCCATCTTGACATATCATCATGCAGTCATGACAGGATATGCTATATAATCTTACCGGAAAAGCTCAAGGAAAAAGAGCTGCCATGGCTTGACACTATGGCAGAAAGACTGTCATGCAATTTGATTGTCATATCGGGATTGGAATGGGATGACGACCTTACACCATGGAAAGCTCCTGGACTCAAATCAGGAGAGTTTGGAGGAAAGGCCAAGCACCTGCTGGATGGACTTAAGAATGACTTCTTCAGCATCGAGAATTCCATGAGGATGAACCGGACAAGACGTTATCTTGTTGGAGTATCCTTATCCGGTCTCTTTGCATTATGGTGTACCGGTAAAGAAGCATTATTCGAAGGTATCGGCTCGGTATCCGGATCGTTATGGTACGATGGCTTCATAGAATGGATGAAGACAGTCAAGGAATATCAATGTACCAAATACTACTTCTCGCTTGGCAAGGAAGAAAAGAAGGGGAAGAACAGCAGGCTGGCATCCGTTGAAGAGTCCACCCTTGAGGCGGTCGAGATTCTCAAGTCTGCAGGAAAGGATGTTCATTTTGAATACAATGAAGGCAACCACTTCGGTCCTCTGATCGAGCGCATAGAAAAGGCTCTTACCAATCTGCTCGGCGAAGCATTGTAATGTAAATTTTTCTTGCTACTTTTGGGTTCTGGTTCGCCATCCACGATCAAATGGCCACAACGTTATCATCTATTTGTGGAACATCTAATCTCATTTGATCATGGAGAAGACAAGAACTTCTCTGGATGAATTCATCCAGACCCATCCCTCACTTAAGGCTCAGGCCATTCAGTATGCACAGCAGACTATCCAGGACTACGAAGAGCATGAAGACGCCGTCGAATCATGCATGACTGATTTCATGGAAGGTGCACGTGCGGCATTAGCATCAATCGATCAGATCTCATAAGAAGCCATGATAAGGCCAAGGCTTCTTATCCTGCCGGACATACACGGCAGGCGCTTTCATTGCGAGGCATTGAAAGAGGCGATCGCATGCGGTGCAGACATCATCTGTCTGGGCGATTATCTTGATCCCTACTGGGGAGACGAGCTGCACGAAGATGGCGTTTTCGCTCCCTTGAAGGAACTGGTGGAACTCAAGAAGGCATATCCTGAGCACATACACCTGCTGATAGGCAATCACGACAGCAGTTACATCTACAAAAGTGACATGTGCGAATGCAGATACGACTACAAGAATGCGGCATTCTACCGCAGCTTCTTCCGCGAGAATGGTGATCTTTTCGAGTTGGCATATCTCACCGAGATAGCTGGAAAAAGATTCCTCTTCTCACACGCAGGAATAACCAGACGCTGGCTCACCAGCAATGAAGGATTCTTCGGAAAGGAGATAGACAATCCGGAGAATGTTCTTGCAAGACTGAACAACGGTTACAAGAACTTTGCAGAAGACCAGACAAAGGAATCGGTATGGTATCCGTTATCAAACATCGGCAGAGCAAGAGGAGGATGGAATATATCCGGCAGCATAATCTGGGCAGATATCTGCGAGCACATGGCTGAAGGCGCCGCTCCGTGGGAAGATGTCATACAGATATTTGGCCATACTCAACTTAAGCTACATCCTGCAAGAATAGCAGAGAGAGCTTACTGTCTTGATTGCAGGCAGCCTTTCTACATTGATGAGGAAGGCATCCTGAGGTCATACTATTGGGATGATAAACCTATAGAAGCGACAGACTTACTTGAACTCTATGGACGCAGGTAAAAAAGGGAGTATGCTGCTTAATTCGCATACTCCCCTATCATAATTTCATCTGGAGGCCTCGATTCCATAATCAGCCGGATCTAGACATACTCTCAGGCCTGAAGGACGGAGAGTATGTCAAAGTTCTATATATTTATCACCTTGAAATCCCTTATGATGCTCTGAGTGGGACACGTAACCAAACTGATTACTTACGATTCTGGTATTGCCGATCTCTGTGTCGATGTTCGTATGCGAATGTCCATAGATCCAATGGTCAATATCAGAGCCGGTAATATAATCTCCAAGCTCCGTTGCAAAGGCGCTTCCCAGTGGGCTTCCCTTGTGATAGGGAGCTACTGTCTTCAGCGTCGGCTGATGATGGGTGACAACCACCTTATGAGCAGCGTCACTTTCTGCCACGACTTTCTTGATGAATGCCAGACATTTCTCATGCTCCGCTACAAAGTCATCAGTCGTGAAGAAGGAATCGTTGTAGCGGATCTGGCAGAAATCGTTCATGCCACGGAATACCTGGAATTTGTACTTCGGATCGATCCTTGACCAGAGAGTGCTGAGAATGAAGTCAGTATCATCAACGCGAACCACTTCATTCTGATGATAGGAGACATTGGGGAGGATCTCCCGATGCCACGAATCACCGTAGTCCGTAATGCAACCCAGGTGATAATATTCGTGATTACCCGGGATTATCATCACCTTGCGGTAATTCTCAGATGCCCACCTCCAGAACTTCATGCAAGGCATTTCCTTGTTTCTCAGGTAGGCGCAGTCACCTGCCAGGACCAGCACATCACCGACTGCCTTGAGCGGAATATCATGACTGAACAGACGTGAGTTGTCCGAGAGCTCCAGATGCAGATCGGACGCATATTGAATCTTCATAATTGAAAAGTTTTAACTAATTTTACAAAATGACAGAAAGAATGGGAAACATACTTCTTAATGTACAGACAGTACCGGCATTCGATGTGACCACATATAGCGATCACACAGCTTACACCGTCTTTGACACAAAAGAAGGTCAGTTCATGACAGCATCTGGATGGACGCTACGCGACGCTATCGACCTCTATTCCAAACTGTATAAAGTGGACAGGCCATGCATTAAGCTGAAGCGTCCTTTCCGGCCACAAAAGCTACATGCATTTCCTTTCAAGGCAGCAGACTTTCCTGAGTTAGGCTTATAACAAAAGGGAGATGAACTCATCGTATTGTGACTATAAACTGTTTTTGGATGTGGCGTTTATAATCACCCTTAAATAGTACTTGAGTACCTTTGGGCAAGTTCCATCGTTTTATCATCCGCGCTAACTTCCGTTTGCTTATATTGCCTCGGTAATGAGCACAGCTACTGCTGATCGGAAGCGCTTCGTCGTCATGGTACCACATCTTATGTTTCTCGTTATACCACCATCCACAACCGGAAATATCTATCCACCAAAAAAGATCATCATCTTTGAATCTATTGTTCTTTTTGTACTTAATTAAAAATCTGTAACTTCCATTTCTTTGAAAAGTGTCGTATGGAGAAGTATGTGTCAGTATTTTATAATACATATCGTCATCGTTGTGTTCAGTAAATGCTGTTTTTGACCATCCTCCTCCATACTGTTCCTTCAATCTATTCTGGATGAACTCCAGAGGGCAATTCCTGATCAGCCATATGTCAAGATACACTGGAGTGTTCCATACGGGGCGTTCGTGTTCTCCGTCAAATTCCTCTTCCTGCCACTTATAGATATAATTGCTTGGCCGTATAACATCACCATTCTTCAAGACAAAAGATTTATCCTTGCACCATTCTACAAGCGACATATAGTCCTTCCAGCTACTTGTATAAGTCTTGTCTATTGCTGCCATAATGTTTATCTTACTTCCCTATCGTAACTCTTTCTGGCATACTCGTCAAAAGCCACTCCTTCGGTCTTTTCCCTCGCTATCTCGTAGACGGCTTCAACCGGTATGAAACCGCCACACCTCTTGGCAAGCATACTATCAATTCCCACATCAAAGCGCAGGTCATTAGTCCTCGCATTATAATCGTCCAGCTTACCGTGACAGTGTCCATGGAGCATGATCGATCCTCGCGGCTTATGATTCCACGTCACCATCGGATAATGGCAGAGTGTCAGATGCAGATTTTCAGGGAGCGACGGACATAAGGTCGGTTTGATGACCATATCATGTACCTGGGTGACCAGCTGGAAATAATTGTCATACGCTCTCAGGGAACCGTCGTGATTACCCTGCACCAGATATTTCCTGCCAGGAAGTTTCTCAAGCAGTTTTCTTGCGGAGTCACTCTTGAGAAAGGTCAGATCTCCCAGAATGTATATCAGATCCTTCTTGTCGACTGTCGACTTCCATAGGTCAATCATGTACTCGTCGTGAAGAGTCGAATCCGGCTCTGTTGCAAAGGGTCTGTCCGGCTGATGCTTGAGAATATTCGTGTGACCTATATGCAGGTCAGCCGTAAAGTATATCCTATTCATTTGATGTCTTCTTATAAAGTTTAACTTCTTGCAGGGGATCCCACTGGATTGCCTTGATGAGCTCTTCCACCTGTGCCTCTGTCACACCTGCATATCCTGCTTCAGGAAGACGGCGTACAATCTCTCCGATCCTCGACCTGTCGGCATATTCAGAGTCAATTATGATCTTACCATTCATCTCGTGCATACGTAGTATATCCCTTGCCTGTGGCATAGAAAACGGAATTCCTTCAGCCGCCAATGCCTCGGCAGCATTGAAGAGGTCATCGATGGCCCACTCATGGGCGGCTATCAGATGAGGCCGCCATTTACCGGCTTTGGGGGCAGGAAGAAGATGGATGGTGACATAGCTTACATCAAAGCAATGATAGGCAGCATTTTCCTTTGCCCATAACATGAAATGCTTCTCGCTGTCAAGATCATACTTTTCCAGATCAACCTTGCGGCCTTTGCTGGACCGTTCAAATACCTCCTCTGGCGGCAACTTCCTCATAGATTCGCTGTCGGTAATGCCACAGTAGGTGACCTTCCAGACCTTCATATATTCACGAAGAGTCAACGGACCATCATAGTATGGAAGATTAGCCGAAGTAACTCTTTTGATGATATCCAGATCAGCAGCATCAAGCTTGACAAGTTTCTCTCTCATGATATCGCACCAGTCCTTATAAGAGACACTTCCCTTGCGACACTCATACGGATAATGCTTCTCAATGTAATCCATATATGCCTTCGGGGATTCAATAATCTTGTCCACTACGCGCTGCAGATACTTTTCCAACTTGCAAAGTAATTCATAGGCATCATATCGGGCTGTCGAGTCTCGATCTCGCGGTGTGTATATGTTCCGAGTATTCGCAAATACATATGTGTTTCCAAACATATCTGCGACATAGATACGTACCTGATGTTCGAAGCGTGCCACTCCTATCTCGAACCATTCCTTCTCATCAGGATAATCATCAAGCCAGTCGTCACGCAGATCACACATTGCACTTGCGGAATCAGCTGTCTCATTTTCGATGTCGAGCCATTGCTCGAAAGTACCCCTTATAGACTCAATATACAGATAACGGCAGCTATCGCTTCCCATAGGCTCTAAAACACTTAGTATCTTTTCAATACGAAGCAAAGCATCTAGACTTCTGTTATCAAGGATACGGGTATGTATTCCTCCTTCTACAAATGGGCGCTTTAATTCTGGCGTAAGTAAAGGATCGCGGCAGAATGTTTCCAACATAATAGTTCCTCCATAATTAAATATTTAACTTCAGCTTTCCATTTGATCGTGGATGGAGAACCAGGCTATATTGATTATTTCTGTATCGGCTTGAGTTCCTGAAATCTATCCCACCGTACGGCAGAAATCAATTCGTCAATCTGCTTTTGGCGGATTCCATCGCGACCGACTTCAGGAATATATCTGTCCGGACTTCCTATGAAGGACCGTCCATAATGATAACCAGGTCTTATTGCGACGTCTCCTTCCTGATGATGTAATGACAACAGTTCGTCTGCATTTCTCAACACGAACGGCACTCCGGCCTTGTGCAAGGCCACAGCAATACAAACCAGGACTTCTATCCACCCCTCGTAATGAGCTGCAAGCTCAAGGTAATGAGATTCGCCATCAGACTGGGCGAACAAGTGCACCCTGGCATAACATATGTCATAACAGTGAAATGACGAGTTCTTTTTCCCCCATTCATGAAAGTCAGTTTCCGAATCCCAATCATATCCCTGAATCTGCCGGAGATCGCCTTTACTTGAGTGCCGGAATACTTCTTCAAGTGAGGTATCCTTAAGATGACGATGCTCCGGTAAAGAGGTATATGCTATTTTCCAGATCCTCATATACTCTCGCAAGGTCAGTTTTAAGTATGCAGACTCCGGTTTCCTTGCAGAAAGTTCCTTGATGATCTTGTACGACTCATCATCCAGTACCAACAGTGTTTCCTTTGTGATTCTGCACCAGTCCTTGACCGAGATCTTTCCCGACCGCATTCTGTACGGATAATTATCCTCCAGATATCTGACATATCCTTCGGAATGCTGCCGGACAGACTCAACTACAGCACTCAGATACGCTTCCAGCTTCGTCAAGAAAGAGGACAGATCATACCTGTACGAGTCCACCTGTTCACGAGTTGTGTATACATCTTTTGTATTTCCAAGTACCACTTCGCCCCGATATCGTCTGGATATATACAGATAAACGAGTTCACGATAACGTCTGATTCCGACCTGATACCATTCCTTAGATACAGGATGATGATACTTCCAGTCCTTCTTCCACGACTTCATCCTGCCACCGTGCTCTTGCCTGTACTCTTCACAAGTACACCACTCTTCGATTTTGCCTCTTACAGCTTCGATATATACGTATCGCAACTCATCGAGACCCATGGGTTCGAAGACACTTAGAAGTTTTTCTATTCTGAGTATGACTTCGAGACTCTTATCGTCTACGATGGTTATCTCCAGATTATGACTGGCAGGAAGCTGGTTGAACTCCGAAATCAATAAAGGATTCTCACAAAATGTCTTTATCATGGCTATTTTTTCTTGGTTATAATATTCACTACAATCTTGATCATGATATCCATTTCATCCATGTGGCTCTCAGCAATCATAAGTGTAAGAGCAATTAATGTCTCATTGGAAAGCCTTTGGGAATTGTCAGGGTGGCACAAGATGCCGTTATTATGCATGAACCATATGATCATGTCAAGGTTATACAATTCAACCTCAAGCACTACTCTTCGTTTGTCCTCCATGCGAACTATTCGATTTTTTCGAATAGTTCGATCTACCTGTAGTTCAGCACATTTATAGATAGACTTAATGTGGTGATTAATGGTATTTACGCCAACTCCGAATAAATCTGCCATCGATTTTTGTGTCGCCCAGATAGTTTCGTTAGCACTATCTACAAGCGCCTCGACAGATACAGATCCATCGCCAGAGCGATAGATAACAACCTCTGTGTTTTCCATCCAATAGAATATTTAATAAAACAATCGTGTGTTGTTCCATTTGATCGTGGATGGAGAACCAGAAAGAATGCTGTCTTGAATGGCCAGCTGCCTTGTCCCGTTAGATCGAGGACGGGAAACCTGAAGATTCTGCGAAGTTAATCAATTAGAACTGGTAAGCAAAGATTTTCAAGGAGAAATCATCAAAATCATGATAGTGTCATCAAATTTGTTTACACTCGGTCTAGCATCTCATAGGCATCTATCCCAGGTATTAATGCCAAGCCGGACTCTTCCAGATGTATCTGGCCTCTGTCATCAATGAATCTGACAGTCACTTCCCTGCCGTTCATGAGTCTCGCCTGTATATCTTTCCCGTTACAGTCATCCATCCGGATGATCCTGATTCTGTCACCTTTCTTCATATTCGCTTTTGTTAAGGGCGGGATGATCATTCCCGCCCGGTTAAACTTTAAACTAGTCAACTACTTTCAGAGATGTAGCACGTATCTCCAGGCCTGTCTTCTCAAGACCATCCTGAGTTATATATCGGGATGGACTTATCCATCCTTCCACGTGAACAGTGTCTCCCTTGTTCAAGGCGACAATGCTGACACCTTCATCCTCTCTGGCTTTGACAAGATGCCATATAGGATTATGGATAGTCCTGCCCTCCATTGTCTTCGTGACCATATCGGTCACTACGGTCATAGTGGCTGTCACGCAGCCGTCATTCTCGGAGAGGCCGAACTTGTCGATCTTTCCGAGAATCTCAACCCGATTGATAGAATACTTCTTCATGCTATTCCTCAATTACCTTAAGTGAGCTGGCCACGACTTCCGTGAAGACCCTTTCGGTTCCGTCTGCAGCTGTATACCTGCTGGCCCGAAGCCTTCCGTCCACGTGTACAAGGACGCCTCTTGACAGACCGTCAAGACAGACATCCTGCGACTGGAATGCAGAGACATGATGCCATACGGTCTCACATACAGGTTGGCCTGTGCTGTCTTTCAGGATATGATCGGTCTGAAGGCTGAATGCAGCCGCCACACCCTCACCTACAGGATAAATCCTGACAGTGCCGATTCTTCCTTGAAGCTCGACACGATTGATTGTGTTACTGTTCATTAGATTTTGTTATTTTGAGTTGAACTTGAACGTCTGCTCATCCGCGAAGCTGTAGTAGCTTCCTGAGCTGACGATTATATGATCCAGCATCTGCATTTCCATGAGCTTGCAGGCCTTGGTCAGCTGTCTGGTCTGCTCTATGTCAGATACGCTCGGCATCGGAGAGCCGGATGGATGGTTATGAAAGACGATTAGGTTGGGCGCATGCTTGCTCAAGGCCTTGGCTATGATATCACGATGACTGATGTTCACGGAATCCATCGATCCCTTGAAGAGCATCTCAAACGACAGCACCACATTCGCCCGGTTCAGGTATGCCACCCAGAATTCTTCATGTTCAAGTCTTCTGAGACGGTTTCCGGCCAGATCCACGGCCTGTCTTGAGCCTCCGACAGTCTTACCGGTAATATCCTCCCGAATGTCCATATAGGCAGCTACCACATCTCTCAGAGCTCTCACCTTCTCTTCCTGCGTCTTTGTCAGGCCATACAGACGGGGGTTGAAGTTCTCGCTCAGCAGTTCATCAAGGCCTACCGGCTCCTTGAGCCGCAGACCGAGTCTTTCCAATGACTTCATATAAGGTTGATTTGAATTACGAGCAAAACTAAGACACGGTATGGCCATCACTGAAAGAAGGAACCAGGAAATACTATCCTGAGATGGAGATTTCCGAAGGTCAGCGAAGCGTCTTCTTTCCGGATGACCATGTGTCTATCTTCGCGAAGGAATTCAGAAAAACCTTATCTGAACATGTTGAAATTTCATAACATCAGAAACAATGTATTCAAGATGTCCACGTTATTGTAGTTAGTGCCCGGGGAACACATACTCGACCTTTCTGGATGTATGGACCATCCTCCTTCCCTTCACCAAAACGCATGTCTATAGTATGCTTGTGCTATTATAGCAAGGCTTATTATATGCTTATCCGCTTCTGTTACGACACAGCGTAACTTGCAGCATATCAACCTGTCCGACTCTCAGAATCGACTTCAAAGAGGACTTTTTGAATGTGAATTGGGACTTTTGGAATATTTTGAAAACAGCTTAATGGGACTTATTGAATAACCTGAATCTCAAGTGGGACTTGTGGAATATCCGGGTTTCTGAGAAATAAAATAGGTAGTAACTTGCTACTTATTTTTCCTCAAGATATTTCTCCATACATTTGCCCGGACCAAAGCAGCAGGACATGTCAGAAATCCATCATAAACTCACTCTTGAAGAGCGTGAAAAGGCTTCACGCGAGGTCGTACAGTCATACATTGCGACTACGGCCATGTACGACTTCAACGTATATGAGAAACGTGTCCTGTACAATCTTGTCAAGCTGGCTCAAAGTCAGATTGAGGGCGTCAAACTGGCTGAGAACCTGTACAAGATAGACCATGGCCTGGAAGACTTCCTCCGCATAGAACTGCCGATGGCGGATTTTCTCACAGACTCCGATGACAAGAACCACTCCAGGGTCAAGACGGCGCTCAAGTCACTGCATCAGAAGACATTCTATTACCGTGACGATGAGGTGTGGGAGTGCATGTCGATCATCGCCAACCCACAGATAAGACAGCACTCATCCAGAGTTTCATTCATAGTCAACTCAAAAGTGTGGGATGTGCTTCTGGACTTCTCCAAGGGATTCTCGCGCTATGACTTTGAAGTTGCCTTTAGGCTCGAAAGCTCCTACTCCATGCGTTTCTACGAGATGCTGGCTGGTCAGGAGGATCCCATCACCTACAGCATCAATTTCCTCAGGAAGGAATTCTGTCTTGAGGATAAGTATGCCCTGAACAAGGACCTCATAAAACGTGTCGTGGAAGCGGCCAGAAACGAATTGGATGAAAAGTCTCCCGTATCATTCACCTATACCCTTGGAAAGACCGGAAGGAAGATTACGCACATAACCTTCACACCTGTTAAACATCCCGCTAATGCTCCGAAAGACGCATTCTTTAAGCAGTCAGTAAGAAAGTACGGAACTGCCGGTCAACTCTCAGCTGATGAATACCGTTTCCTGAGAGAGATTGGCTTCACCGAAGCTGGCATAAGGAATAATCTCTCGCTACTGATGGAATGTCAGAAGTCACTTGACCTTATCTATGAACTGGCTCTGATCAAAGGCAAGTCAAGGACAAAGAAGAACCCATGCGGTTGGTGCATTCGTACGCTGAAGGGAAAACTTGCCGACTCACAGGCAAAATCCTTATAGAATTAAATTCTATAAGTTGAAAATTCTTTAACAAATATCTCTAAATTCTATTGCACAATGTTAAAAATCCTTTAACTTTGCCAGCGCAAGGTTAAAGATTACACATATGTGCAAATCAGTGAACAAGACAGCCAGAGCTGTCATATTGATGGCTTTTGCCATGTATGCGCTGCAATTCGACGCGCATGGACAGAGAACTATGAGGTATCAAAGTTTTTTAACATGCAGCATTACGACACCATATGCTTCCAACCCTGATGTGGGTGGGCATATCAACTATGGCCAATATACTCTAGACGGGTACTGGGTAACCGGTGTGTACTCGATAGGAAGAAGACAATCACAAACAGAATACACGAGAATACAGACACTGACGCTGAGAGCATACGGACAGTATATGCATAGACTGGTAAGCGACAGGAAGAGGATTGCAAGTCTGTATGCTGGAGCGGGAGCATTCATCGGATACGAATTTTATGACCCGTTCGATAAACTTCCCGAGCATATGGACAAGAACACTGAGGATAATGTTTTCATCTATGGGGTCACGGGATCAATGGAACTCGAGATATTCATATTGAAGAAACTGGCACTGACTCTTTCTGCAAATATGCCTCTTACTTTCGGATCAGAATCATCATGGCTCAGAGGGAACAGCAGCATAGGGCTGAGATTCAACTTATAGAGCGATCATACAGTATACCTTCTGTCAAGAAGGATTTATCACAGTTCAGCATGCAGGTCCGTCGAGAGATGCACCTGCTTTAAAAAAGAAAAATCACAAGGTGAATATGAAGAAGATACTATCCCTGATGACATTGCTGGTCATCATTTCAACAGCAGCTTCAGCACAGGACTGGAGTCTCTCTACCAACATACTGGACTATGCCAGCCTCGGAACCATCAATGCGGAAGGCTCTGCCGGTGTCGCAAGGCGCTTCAGCGTCAACGCCTCAGTCAGAGTCAATCCGTGGACGTTTCATAAGGGTGATGCCAGTAAGCAGATGCAGAACAGACATCAGACCTATGCTGCAGGCTTCCGCTACTGGCCCTGGCATATCTATTCCGGATGGTGGATCTCCGGTATGGCTCAATACCAGGAATACAACAGGGGCGGAATCCTCTCCCAGAAGACTGAGGAGGGTGACGCCTTCGGGCTCAGTCTGGGCGGAGGTTATTCCCTCATGATCCACGAGAATCTCAATCTTGACTTCGGTCTATCGCTCTGGGGAGGTCAGAAGACCTACGTAACCTACGCATGTCCGTCATGCGGAAAGATCCTTGACAAGGGAAGCAAATGGTTCTTCCTTCCAAACGAGCTCAGGGTGGCCATTCAGTACATCTTCTAGATTCCGGAGAGATGATAGTGATTATTGACAAATACCCTATTGACACTTCCCTATTCAAGGCATGCTGTCTTAACGAGCGCTTAGACATAGTGTGCTTCATCCACAATCCGGAAGGATACGAGGGTGAGATCTCTCTTCCTATACTTTTCGAGAACAAGTGGGACACAAAGAGATTCTTCGACGAATACTGCACAGCCAAATACAGCGGGGAACCCGTATATGAATTCGAGGGTGAGGCCTGGTTCAGCCTCGAGCTTTATATCAGACTCAGAGACAGGAACACCAAATGACACAAGCAATGAAGATACTTCTCAAGCACACCAGCATTGACTTCAATCTCTTCCACGCAGCTGTACTTCACGAGACGTTTTCCGTGATCAGCTTCTGCGTCAAGGACGAGATCGATGACAGATGCCTTCAGATACCTCTCTGCTTCAAGAACGGGAACGACGCCCGTGAGGCATACAAGCGGATCCTTCAAGGCAGGAACAACTTCGCTGCGGCCGTAAGCATCAGCGAGTTCGACTGCAGCTGGCCGATGGAACTGGCACAGAAGGTCGAGCAGTATGCCCAGCATATGTTCGATTTCGACAGACCCATTAACATTTAACCTTATTCATCAACATGAAAGTCATTACCTATCTCCAGACAATCAACTTGGGGGAAGACGACAGATTTTACTTCAATTATGACCGGGCATCCGTTCGATTTCAAGGGCCCGATAATGACATTACACTTTACTTCCACGTTCCGCAAGGTGCAATGAACTTCATCTCAGAAATCATGGAAGCCATCCATAACGGAGCGGAGATGATTGACCTCAGCCACATGATCGCAATACCTAATTACGGCTTCATGGGTGCCATACTATGTGAAATCAAACAGCGTATCACAGATTACCAACACGAGGAGGAAGATGAGAATGAAGACGACAAATAGCATATTTCTTACATTCGTCACACTGATGCTATGCTCTTGCGTGCATGAGTTCGCAGTGATAGACAACTCCTTCGAATTCGCCGCAGAAATAACATATGATGACCAGGCTGACGAACACAGGCTGACTCTTACCCGCAAGAGCGGTGCAGAAGACAATCAGTATAAGATCGCCTTCAACCTTGACGGCGAAGCGAGTGTGTCGCTCACCGACATGAACGGAACGGTTCATGAAGGCTCGTTCAAGGACACCTTCACTGATGTATCTGCCAAGACATATGTCCTGTCGAAGGTCGCTCCCGGAGAGCATACCTTGAACCTTGACATCTCAACGCAGGAGTACTCGCAGTCACTTGCCGTGACTTATCTTGTTGAGGACTTCTCGTTTGACCTCGACACTAAGGTCATCTTCGATGAGGACAGCAAGACGCACTCTCTTGAAGTGGCGCTCAAGGACGGGAGCCCGACCGACACCTATACCATTGCATTCACCATCGACAACAAGGAGCCGAGGAAGACCTATCAGGAGACATTCTCCGATGAGGTGGTGAAGACCTACGAGCTGCCGGCACAGGAGCCTGGAGAGCACACGGTGAATGTGCAGATAAGTACCGCAAGACATTCCCAGAAGGAAGATCTGCCCTATAAGGTCAACGACTATTCGTTCAAGGTGCAGGCTGACATCGAGTATGATTCCGACAATCTCTCGCACCTGCTCTTCCTCACTCTTCTTGAAGGTTCCCGTGATGAGACCTATACGGTATCATATACTGTTGACGGAGGCCATACCGTCAAGCTGATCGATGAGTCCGGGAAAGAACTCGGTGCATCGTTCTCTGAGAGCTTCAAGGATGTCACCGTGAAATCCTATGACCTTTCAAGGGCCGACAAGGGCAAGCATACCATGAAGATGATTGTCAGCACGAAGGACTACTCCCAGGTTCTGGAGATACCATATGCAGTGGAAGCTCTCCCCTTCTCCATCCATGCAGAGATGGATACCAGCGGAAGCGGTTCGGTGATGATGCTGACTCTCAAGGAGGGAGACATATCCACCGAATACAATGCTTCAATCAGCATTGACGGCAAGACCATCGCATCGCCGAAGGTCAATTTCTCCAAGAATCCTATATTCAAATATACCCTGCCGACAACAAGGCCGGGCAAGCATGATGTCTCAGTGCAGCTGACTGACGGCTATACGGTAGAGAAGACCAGTGTAAACTTCTCAGAACCGGTAAGGCATCCGTATCTTGACATCACTCTCAAGTACAACGAGAACTCCGGAAAGCATTACGCTGAGATCGGCTCGAATCCATATGACATTTCCCTCAAGTTCGTCACCTCCCTGACGCTGAAGGGGCAGACAACCATCTGCAAGTACGATTCCTCGGTCTGGGGCGAGAAGAGGTATGAGACCAAGACGAAGACTATGAGCGACAGCAATACGGCTTCCGGTATCTATGGAGGCAATTCTGTCACCCTCATCGACAGGGACGCGCTTGTCACCAAGCTGACCGGATCGTACGAGATAAGTGATGTCGTGGAGTACTTCTACGACCCAGGATCCGGCGGCGAAGACTCCGGACGTGAATGGTATGAGAAGACTGGTACAGAGAGAGCCTACTACGTCCTCAAGGAAGAGACGCTCAAGGTGGATATCTCCGGAGAGAAGGTTTCCGGAGTAACCTTGAGGGTCAAGAACGAGATCGGAGCGATGACGTTGAACGGCAAAAGCAATTCATCAGGAACTACAAATATAACACTATGACATATGGAGCCATACAAGACTATTAGAGCGTGTATTGCAGTCATCATTACATTTATTGTGACCATTGTAGCAATCATTTTCGGTTTCAAGCATGTGCACCGTACTTTTAAGAAACTGGTAGGTGCCACCTTCAAGACAGAGATGATCCAAGATGGAGCCAGAGGCA
Organism: Bacteroidales bacterium; assembly: GCA_017473705.1. Taxonomy (GTDB): domain Bacteria; phylum Bacteroidota; class Bacteroidia; order Bacteroidales; family UBA932; genus Cryptobacteroides. The sequence goes on from JAFUJQ010000039.1 coordinate 16,398, forward strand.
AGAATCAATTTAAACTGGAGTCCGGCAAGTATATTGAAGATGGAGACTATCATATCCTCTTTGAAGTTGCAGGCGATGCCGCCACAACGGTTACTGACGAAGATGGGAATACACATCAGAGCTGGTTGACAGAATCCATTACAAAGAAACAGAGCTACACATATTCCATCTCAGGATGCTCACCAGGAAACAAACTGCTTAAGGTCACTATCATCGGTGATTCATTCTGCAAGTCCTACTTCATACCTTTCGAAGTGCCGGAAGAAAAATAAAAACATCCAGTGCCGGGAGAGTTAGATTTCATAAAGCAAAGAATAGTTTTTTCATAGGTTAAAAGGTTAATATAAGATGTTGTTATGTGATTCCGGAGACGGCACCTCCGGTTTCATATCCCCCAGAAAAATATCAATATGAAGAGAATATCATACATATTCTTAGCGGGAGCCTTGTCTCTTCTGATTGCAGGATGCGCCTCTCAGCGCAAGATGAAGAGCCTGCAGAGCGGTACGGTCCGTCCATTCTTGACCCTCGCAAGAGAGCAGGACTACATCCCGGACATCCGCAAGGACATGGTAGCCCAGAGGGACACGTTCATCGTCAGGGACGGCGACCGCGAGGTGCTCATCATGAAGGCCGTCAAGGACGAGGACGGAGAAATGGTCGCTCATGACGTGATCGATGCGGCTGTAGTGACCGCCAGGTTCCGTAACGTTGCCGAGAGGAACGGACGCGTGGACATCGAGTTCCAGGTCACCGTCCCCCAGTCCATGCAGGACAGCAGGTGGCAGCTGAGGTTCAGGCCTCAGATGTACATCCTTGAGGACACCCTCGACCTCGATCCGGTCATCATCACCGGAGCCGAGTACCGCAAGGCCCAGCTCCGTGGATACCAGCAGTACGAGAGGTTCCTGTCCACCATCGTCACCAATCCCGACGAGTTCGTGAACTGGTGGCTTCTGGAGCTCTTCATTGAGAGGAACATCCCTGACCTGTACGCCTTCAAGACAGACTCCACCTATGTCAGCGACGAGCAGTTCGCCTCGGTCTATGGCGTGACCGAGAAGGAAGCGATCGAGCATTACACCGATGACCTTGCCAGGAAGGCCAACTCGAAGAGGATCTCACGCAGGGAGAAGATGTACCGCAAGTACGTCAAGGTACCTATCGTCAGTGAAGGCCTCAGGCTCGACACCGTCATCCAGAACGGCAGCGGCGACTTCGTATATCATTATGTGCAGCCGATAAGGACGCGGCCGAAGCTCCGCAAGGTCGACGTAGTCCTTTCAGGAGATATCTACGAGGAGGACAGGAAGATCTACGACATCCCGAAGAGCGATCCTCTGACGTTCTATATCTCATCCCTGTCCGCATTCGTGGACAACAGGGAGAAGTACCTTACCAAGGTTATCGAAAGGCGTGTGGAAGTGAACACAGCCTGCTATATAGAGTTCGCCTCAGGAAGCTTCGAGGTGGCCGAGACGATGGGCAACAACCCCTCCGAGATAGCACGCATCAAGGACAACCTCAGGACGCTGATGGGCAGCGACACGTTCGTCATCGACTCCATCATCGTGACCTCGTCAGCGTCGCCTGAGGGTACGATATCGTTCAACGACTGGCTATCAAGAAGACGCTCCGAGGGAATATCCGGCTACTTTTCCGCATGGATGAATCACCATCAGGACTCGCTAGAGAGGGAGAGAGGATTCAGCGTGGACGAGGAGGGCAACGTCATCGTCGAGAAGCGAAGGGAGATCCCGATGCTCGGACGCAGCAGCGGAGAGAACTGGAGGATGCTCGACAGGCTCGTCGAGAGGGACACCACCCTGTCGCCAGAACAGAAGGAATCCTACTGTAACCTTTCTACGCACCAGGATCTCGACGCAAGGGAGAAGGCGATGCAGTCAAAGGACTACTACAGGCATCTGAGGGAGAAGCTCTATCCTCACCTGAGGACAGTGCGTTTCGACTTCCACCTTCACCGCAAGGGAATGGTCAAGGACACCGTCCATACCACAGTACTGGATACGGCATACATGAACGGAGTTCAGGCCATCCGTGACAGGGACTACGAGAGAGCATTGACAGCACTGAGGCCTTACAACGACTACAACACCGCCATCGCCTACCTCTGCATGGACTACAACGCCAGCGCGATGCAGATCCTGGAGGGACTCGACAGGACGGCACAGGTCAACTATATGCTCGCCGTCCTCTACAGTCGAAGAGGCGAAGAGCAGAAGGCCGTCGAGTGTTACGTACGCTCCTGCTCCCAGGATCCTTCCTACATCCATCGAGGCAACCTCGATCCGGAAATAGCCGTCCTCATCAGACGTTACGGGCTGAATGCCGCCCCTGAGGACGAATTCGAATACAGCATATAGGTTTCAAACCCATTTATAAACCGTTTTAAACATCAAAAAACAATGAAGAAAACACTTTTCATCATGACAGCCATCGCAGCGATGGTATGCTCATGCGACAAGAACGCGGACTGCGTTCCATGCCAGAAGGCTGAGGAGAATCAGGAACCTGCAACGCTCAGCGTATCGCTCGGCTTTGATGACGAGCCCCAGACCAGAGCCGTCACAGCCTACACCACTGCACAGGACTATGAGCAGGCCGTGAACAGCGTCCAGATCCTCGTGTTCGACGCATCCGGCAAGATCAACATGTACAAGGATGCCGGCACAACAGTCTCGGACATCCAGCTCAGCACTACAGCTGGACAGAAGACCGTATGGGCTGTCGTGAACGGTCCTGACCTCTCGGCTGTAGCCAGCCTCTCAGCCCTTCAGGCTAAGGCGGTGGACCTTGCGGACAACAGCCTCACAAAGACAGAGGGATTCGTGATGGCAGGTTCAACATCATGCACAGTCAGCGCTACCGGCGGCACAGCTGCTGTTACAGTCAGCAGACTCGTATCGAGAGTCGCCCTCCAGAAGGTGACCAACAACCTTCCTTCAGGCTACGGAGCACTCAAGATCGACAACGTGACACTCATCAACGTGGTCGGAAACCAGAACCTCGCAGGAAACGCATCCATCGCGACATGGTACAACAAGATGGGACGCAAGGACGGCGGTGCACAGGCAGACATCATCGACGGCAGCACCAACAAGGCATCATGCCCTGCACTCACCTTCGCAGCTCCTGCTGCTACCGTGAACAACGGCGCAGCACATGCTCCTACGACTCCACATCTCTTCTACTGCTACCCTAACGCCACATCAGCAGATGCAAACGGCTGGGTAAGCTCGTTCACAGCAAGGAAGACAAGACTTGTTGTAGCGGCAACCATCTCAGGAACCAGATACTACTACCCTGTGACCATCAGCACTCCTGAACGTAACAAGGCGTACACCGTGGAGCTCACCATCACAGGACTCGGCTCTACTGATCCAGACCAGCCGGTATCCAAGGGAGCGATTACAGCATCCGTGACTGTTCAGGGATGGCAGACAGGTACAACTTACGAGGAGACCATCTAGGCCATGCGCACGTATAGCGCGAAGATAAAAGGGGCGCGGGGATAAGGGTATCCTTATGGCCGGGGCCGCGACGCACGGAGGACCGGGGCGATATGCGGCACACGTGGGGTTCGAATCCCCACGCCCTTCCAAGAAACAAAACACATCATATCATGAAAAGATTCATTATCATCAAGTCAATAGCGATGCTGACGGTGGCCATCTCAGCCATCTCGTGCAGCATCAAGGAAGACAGGACTCCGTGCCCGTGCTGGCTGGGCATTGACATCACATCATGCGCTGAGCACGCAAGGGAGGTCACGCTTGCCGGATGGAACGGCACCAGGGTCTTCTCTGAGAAGGTCGCCGTAGCGGACTACCCGGATGTCTACGAGACCACGGTCACCAAGGGAATGGTCACCAGTACAGCCTTCTGCGGGCTGCGTGAGAGCTCTCTCGAGGGCAGCAGGATACTCATCCCCGAGGGAAAGCAGGCTGACCAGATAAGGGCTCATGCGGCCCTTGTGGACTGCACCGGGGAGAGCGCCCGTGACAAGGTGGAGCTCTGCCGCCAGTATGCGACCGTTTATCTCTCGATGAAGGGCGAGGAGGACGTTCCTAACCCGTACGACATCGAGATAGTAACGGACATCTGCGGAATAGACATCACATCCCTGTCCCCTGTCGAAGGAGCATTCAGGTTCGCTCCTCAGTCTGACGGCGACGGAGTGTGGATATTCAGGCTGCCGCGTCTGAAGGAGGACACACCTGTCACTGCGAGGATGATCCTTGAAGGCTCCCTCATTGATGAGCTTCCTCTTGACAGCTGGATCAGGCAGACCGGATACAGCTGGCTGGAAAGAGACCTCAAGGAGATCTATATCGGTGTGGACTACGCCGCAGGAAAGGTATCCGTCACTGTCCAGGGATGGGAGGAAGGAGAATCCATGGACATCATCATATAGAAAGCACGTAAAGGGTTTTTTCATAAGATTTTAGTTGTTACAGGCACGGCTGCCGCGTCGTGAGATGAGGCAGCCTTTCTCATTGAACACTCATTTAACCTATCAATATCATGAAGACACACAGACTAGCTCTCTGCGCAGCTTGTATCTGCGCCCTGCTGGCTTCCTGTACTGACAGGCTGCCGGAACCGGACAACCCATCTGATGAGCAGAAGGTTCCTCTTGAACTCGACGTGCAGGCAAGTCCTGCAACTCAGACCAAGGGGCTGATATACGGAACGGTCATGCCGGATGGCTCCTGTCTAGGCATTGCGGTCACAGAAGCGAACCTTGACACTTATTGTGGGGAGACAATCATTAATGTACCGTACATCTCATCAACCATTGATGACTCGCAAATATGGAAGCCAGTTGACTCGCCCATCCTTCTTTCCACGACAGTCGGCTATGGATACGCCTACTACCCTTACTCTGAAGATGTGACTTCATTAAAGGAAATCCCTGTGAAGGCATCTTCTGACCATCAGGTCGACTACATGTATGCCACTAAGGTCACCAATCTCAAGAAAAGCACTCCGACAGCTAACATTGCGCTCAATCATGCCCTGTGTGCAGTGAGGCTCTCCATCATCAGGGGTACATATAAGGGAGCAGGAGTCATCACTTACGCATCGGTCAAGGGAGACATCCTTGCCGGGGCAGCCATACTCAATGCCATGGACGGAACATTGTCGTCCATCGAAGGAGCCGGAGAGCCTATCGCCCCAGAGATGGATCCCATCACTGTTTCCTCTGAATCCCAAAGGATCGATATCCTTGCCGTTCCAAGCGGCACGAAGTCAACCGTAGAAATAGAACTGTGCATCGACGGCAGGACAGTCAATCTGGTATCTAAGGATGCCCTCAACCTGCTCAGCGGAAGGATCGGGAGCATCACCATCACCATCGACGAGGGATCTGCCTATGTGACCAGTACGGATGTCACCGAGTGGGTGCATGACAAGGTAAGCAACCGAATCGAGCTTCAGGAGCACACCGTCACTTTCGGAGGAGTCACGGATGGACTGACATTCGATCCCAGTGTGGATGAGGACGGAAATGTAAAGATCATCGTCGCACCGTACCTCACAAAGGACTGCGAGGTAAAGCCGGTGACAATCGACGGAGATGCAACCCTTGTTCAGGAAGTAAACAAAGAGACCGGCATCATGACCATCACGCTCAGCGACATCACCTCGGACGTCACCATCAACTTCGACGGATTCTACCTATGGATGACATTCGTGCATGAGATAACGGACACCAGTCAGCCTACAAAGATATATTATGGAGGAAGTCCCATAGCGATCAGGATGGACGGCGTGGACATCGGAACAGAGCAGATGTACCAGTTCGAGACCGCCGGTGAACACGTGATGAAGATGGCCATAAAGGATTACAAGGGATACCAGTATAGCTTCATGCAATACATCCAGACGGTGAAGTCCGCGATCTTCCCCGAGGGGATGGAAAAGATCGGAGCGTGGTGTTTCCTTGGCTGTGAGAACTTTCAGGAAGTCTCTCTTCCGTCAACCCTCAAGAGCATAAGTTATCAGGCTTTCGAAAGATCTGGTCTGATCTCGTGCATCGTTCCTGACGGCTGTGCCATGAGCTATGGCGTATTCGACGAATGTCGTTCACTGACATACGTGAAGCTTCCCTCTGATATGAAGACCATCCCAGTAAGTACCTTCCAAGATGCCGGAATCCTGGAAAACATCGATCTGCCTGATGGATACACTCATATAGGTGAGAGGGCTTTTGCGGGAACGGCTATAAAGAAGTTCGAGTTTCCGGATGTGATGACAACCATTGAGTATGGCCTATTCCAATACTGCAAGTCACTTGAGGAAGTCAAGTTGCCGGCCAGCCTCACAAAGATTGACCAGAGGGCATTCATGTACTGCACGGCACTCAAGAGAGTGGTCCAGGCGGACGGAAGCTGCAACGAAGGAGAGTTCTTCATCCCAGAAGGAGTGACTGAGATCGGTGGAGAATACGCCTTCTACTTCAATTCGCCGTATATGCATACGATACGTATCCCGTCTACATTGGAGACCATAGCACTCAAGGGAGCGGTAAGTCCCATGATAGAAAGGTTCATCATGAACAAGACCAACCCGGTATTTGACGTCAGGAACAACTCTCTTATCGAGACTGCAACAAATACCCTCATAGCCGGAGGAACACAGAGTACACTCATCCATGAAAGCGTGCCGATAATAGGCCAATATGCCTTCTATGACTCAATGATCGAGTATGTCGATCTGCATTCAGGTGTGACGGAGATACAGGATAATGCCTTTGCTTACTCACGCCCTAAACAGATCATCTCAAGAGCAATCACACCTCCGGTTCTTGGAACCACACCGTTCCAGATTGCCCAATATAACGGAACCCTCAAGGTTCCGAGCGAAGCAATAGACGCATACAGGGCCAACTGGATGATCAACGAGGTAGGATATCTCGGATGGTCAACAGCACGATGGGGACTGGTTGCACTTGCAGAAGGTGAATAAACAGATAACGAATATGAAAAGACACATAAGACCAATGCTTTCAGCGGTCATAGTCACCGCTGCGGCATGCTCTCCTACAGATGAACTTCCTATCGCCACAATCACTGATGAGACCGAACTTTCCATCAGTGTGAATACTCAGCCTCCTACCAAAGGAATGATTACCGACAGCGTGCTTCCTGACGGATCAGAACTGTGCATAGGAATATTCAACCCCGACGGATCGAACTATATGGGCAAGAACTATGGTCATCTCTACTATAAGGCAGAGAATGGTCCCGGAACACAGATATGGAAGCCATCCGGGGAGGTTCTGCTTGGTGAGAGTGAAGGAGTTCTGTATGCCTACTATCCGTATTCGATGTATTCTGATGGTGACATACGCAACATCTATGTCAAGGCCAACAACTATACTCAGGATGACTTCATGTACGCAGGGCCATATTCTGGCCTTGATGTAAACAACAAGCATGTGGACATAACCTTGAAGCATGCCCTGGCGGCGATAAAGCTTACTACACGAAGAGGCTCCTATGAAGGTGCCGGCGCAATCAGAAGCATTGGAGTCGGCGGTTACTGCGGGGGAACATCCGGGTATTTTGATGCTACCCAGGGGAAGTTCACAGAGGTGAGTACAGGCGGCATCATCTACCCTACCACAGCTTTCCAGCTTTCTGATGAACCAAATGAGCAGTATATATTGATGATACCCACAGGCGAGCCTGGTGAGATGACCGTCAATATGACCATTGACGAGGTGTACTACAGTAAGAAGATTCCAGACATCCTGCTCGAGGCAGGAAAGATCACAACTATGGACCTGTCGGTGGACAAAGGCAAACTCTCCCTGACATCGGTCAAGGTCACCAACTGGCCGGTATATGGCTACGGTTCGGCCAGCGCCCCCGCAGACTACAGGGTAACTCTGACTGGAAACCAGGAAGGGATCTCGATAGGAACAGTGATCGATGACAACGGCAAGGTGACCATCACAGCAGTGCCATATGTCTCAAAGGAAGCGAGCGTCAATCCGGTGACATTCGAGGGTACGGCGACCTTCTCGCAGGAAGTGAACCAGAACAGCGGAGTGAGGACGATAGTGATCAAGGATCTGGAATCAAACGTGAGCGTCATCTTCGACGGATATACAATCTAACATTCATAGAGAATCGTTTCATCAATTTAGTTAGCGCGGGGCTGTCCGGCCGAGAGGTCCGACGGCCCTTTTCTCTAGACAACCATCTAAAACACAATATCATGAGAAGAATCATTTCAATAATCTCGGCAGGCCTGCTCATGTGCTCGTGCATCTACGAGGACCTGAGCGACTGCCCGAACTACAACGGGAAGGGTGAAGACTCCACCGCCGTCACCAAGGCGGTTCCCGTGGAGTTCGTCATCAGCACGACGGACACGATCAAGACCAGAAGCAGCGTTTCTGTCTCTGACACCAAGGTCGCGGACATCAACATCTACGCCTACAATGACGGGATGTTGGAGGCTTCTGTCTATGAGAAGTCTCCTCAGAGCGTCTCTCTCAGCCTGATGAACGGACGCAAGTACAACCTGTATGCTCTATCCAACATGGGTGAGGTTGAAGGTCCCGTTATCGAAGACGAACTCATAGCGATGGACTACTCCATCGAGGCTATCTCGGACATGTCCGGAGGCCTTCCGATGAGCTGGTCTCAGAAGGATTTCACCGTAAGCGGAAGCGCTCCGAAGGCAAGCGTCACTCTGATGAGGCTCGTATCGAGGATCCGCTTCAGCATCGACAAGTCTGCCCTTGACGGGCTCAACGTAACTGCTGTGCAGCTCAAGCAGGGAGCCCTGAGAGCGACTCCATTCATCAGTGGAAGCAAGGCTGCATCCACTGATGAAGTAGGAGACGGAGACTATGCCACATCCTCGGATATCACCAGTCTGAACTCCGGGAACACAGTCACCTTCTACGCTCTGGAGAACTGCCAGGGAGTCCTCCTTCCGAACAACAAGGAGGCCTCATCGAAGGTGCCGGAGGAGATTGCAGACAAGTCTGCTCTCTGCACGTATCTGGAGATGACGGCATCGTTCAGCGGGAAGTACGAAGGGGTTGACGTGTCATCGGACAACGTCAAGTACCGATTCTACCTCGGAGAGGACAACTGCACGGACTTCAACGTCATCAGAAACAAGGACGTG
>JAFUJQ010000105.1 GCA_017473705.1 Bacteroidales bacterium
CTGAGCGTACAGCAGGAGAAACTCCAGCTGCAGATCGAGGTGAAGAGGCTCAAGAGAAAGTACGAGCAGAACAAGGCTCTCTATGAGGAGAAATTGATTGCCAAGGAAGAATATCTTACTGCACAGGAAGACTACGAACTCGCTGCAGGACGTCTTGAACTTGTAAAGGAGCGTGCCACTCAGGACAGCCTCTACAGAAGCGTGGAGATCCGTCAGATGCAGGAGAGTCTTGAGAACATGCGTCTGAATATGCAGATGATACGCAGAAGGAAGGACAACCTGACAATCAAGTCCCCTATCAGCGGCGAACTCGGACTTCTGGATGTGACACTCGGTCAGTCCATCGCGAGCGGAACCAAGATCGGTCAGATCAATGAACTCGGAAGTTACAAGATCGAGGCACAGATCGACGAGCATTATATAGACAGAGTATCAGCAGGGCTTTCCGCATCGTTCGAGCGTCAGAACGAGTCCTACGATGCTGTCATCAGAAAGGTCTATCCTGAAGTACGCGAGGGCAAGTTCAAGGCAGACTTCAAGTTCAGCGGTGAACAGCCTGCCAACATCCGTACAGGCCAGACCTACTATCTCAACCTGCAGCTCGGCCAGCCAGAGAAGGCCATCCTCATCCCTCGAGGCACATTCTACCAGAAGACAGGAGGAAAGTGGATCTATGTCGTGTCGCCGGAGGGTGGAAAGGCCGTAAAGCGTGAAATCCGTATCGGTCGTCAGAATCCACAGTTCTATGAAGTGCTTGAAGGATTGGAAGCCGGAGAAAAAGTGATAACTTCGGGCTATGATAATTTTGGAGATAATGAGGTGCTGGTATTCTAACTAATGACTTTACAAAATGAAACTGAAGGAAACAATAATAAAGGCGTTGTCTCTCGGTACGGGACTGGCGATCGGAATGCTGCTCATTGCAAAGGTATGCTACGAGATGAGTCACGACAAGTGCTACTCTGACTATGGACAGATATATAGGATCCGCACGCTATATACACAGCATGGAGATGATATAGAATATGACAACATATCAGGTGCAGTAGCCCCTGGATTCAGGCAGCATGTCCCTGGAGTGGAGACTGCAACAAGATGGACATTCATCTTCAATAGTGACCGTTTTACAGATGAAGAGAAAAACGTCATTGAAGGAGAGATAATAGTAGTGGACAGTTGCTTCTTCGATGTGTTTGATACTGAAATCCTTGCTGGCAATCCGAAGGAAGCGTTCTCGGAAATAGCCTCTGCAATGGTATCTGAGTCATTTGCAAAGAAGATGGGAGGAGTATCCGAGTGTATCGGAAAGGTGATCTTCAATGAAGAGATGCCGACTCTGCCTATCACCATCAAAGGAGTATTTAAGGACTTTCCTCACCACAGTTCGATCAAAAATGATGTGCTCATCTCTATGGAGACCATCGTGAAGCAATCCACTGAAAACTGGGTGGGAAACGACAGATACAGAGGATATGTAAGACTTGCGGAGGGAACCGATCCGGATATGCTTGCACCGGCAATCAGGCTGATGCAGGAGAAGAACTATCCGCCTGAAATGGTACAGATGGCCGAGCAGTCAGGAATTGACATCCACTACTTCCTGAGCCCTCTGACAGGCATGGAGATGCTTCCGGATCAGACAAAAACCATGATCATCATTCTGACTGTGGTATCAGTACTTCTGATAATGATCTCTTTGCTGAACTATGTGCTCATGTCCGTGTCAGCACTTGTGAAGAGGTCGAAGGAGATGGGAGTACGCAAGTGCTATGGAGCAGAAAGCAGAACCATCTATGGAATTATGAGCAAGGAGGCTCTTACTGACATCGCCGTTGCACTTGTTGTAACCGTTGCAATCATCCTTCCTCTTCGTTCCATGATTCAGGATCTCATAGGTGTTCCCGTAAGCGCACTTCTGGTCGGTGCCACATACGGTACTGTTGCCGGTGTCCTTGCAGTTGTATTCATAGTGGCGGCACTCGTTCCAGGCTATCTGTATTCCAGAATTCCTGCCGGAGCGGCCATCAGGAACTACAGGGAGAACAAGAAGGCATGGAAGCTCGGCCTGCTCTTCGTACAGACAGGAATCTGTGCCCTTCTGCTGACACTGATGTGCGTGATTTCCGCACAGTACGACAAGGCTGTGAACGACAAGCCGGGGTATGAGTACAAGGACCTGCTCTGGACCGTACTCACAGGAACTGACAATGGCCTGCATCAGGGAATCATCGATGAACTCAAAACAGTGTCCGGTGTGATGGACGTGCAGATGTCATATAGTCTTCCATTGGATTACAGTTCAGGAAACAACGTATTGCTTCCCGGAGAAGATTATACTGAGTTATTCAACATCGCTGATCAGTATGAGGGAACTGAGGGATTATTTGAGATGCTGGATATTCCTTTCGTCGAGGGACGATACCCGCAGAATGCCTCAGAGATTGCAGTCAGCGAGAGTTTCGTAAAAAAGATGATGGAGTTCCAGGACTGGAGCGATGGAGCTGTCGGCAAGCAGATAGCAGTTACCGAGCATAGTCAGACTCCGGATGAGGTCTTCACTGTCAGCGGAGTATATAAGGACTATAGGATCAACACACTGACAAATCAAGATATGCGTGCAAGTGTCAAGTTCTTCGGAGAAGTAGGCAAAGCGCATATGCCGTTCATGGCCATCAAGGTCAGCGAAGTGAATACAGAGATCATTCAAAAGGTGGAGGAAGTCATCCAGTCAAGGATCGAGAACAGAGAGGTGGAAGTCAAATCCTATAAGGACTCAATGAGGGAAGCATATTCCGGTGAGAGACGAATGAGGAACACCGTGCTTGCCGGATGCATCATTTCAATACTCATCGCCCTATTTGGACTGATAGGATATATCCGTGACGAGTCGCAGAGAAGGAGCAAGGAAATGGCAGTTCGTAAGATCAACGGAGCTACAGTCAGAGAACTGGTGGGTATTTATGTTGCGGAAATCATGAAGCTCAGCATTCCGGCAATCATCCTCGGCAACGTGGGAGCCTGGTTTGCAGCATCGGCATGGCTCAGGAACTTCTCGGAGAAGATCGCGCTCTCACCTTGGTTCTTCATCCTTGCGGACGTTACGATCATCCTCCTGGTATCCGGATGCGTGATAGTCAACAGCCTCCGCATCTCAAGGAGCAATCCTGTAGAGTCGTTAAAGAATGAATAGCATTTTACACAACTGTAAAGGAATTTTACAGAAACACTCAAACTAAAAATCGCATATTTGACTGCCAATCAACAAGATGGATATTTTGGCACAATAGTGAATAGATATAAGTTAGAAATCAAACAATAATAGAAATAATACTATGATTACAGTTACTAACCTCAGCAAAGTTTTCCGTACAGAGGAAATCGAGACAACAGCACTCAATCAGGTTTCATTCGAGATCAATGACGGCGAATTCGTAGCCATCATGGGCCCTTCAGGATGCGGCAAGTCAACTCTCCTGAACATCCTCGGTCTTCTTGAC
>JAFUJQ010000040.1 GCA_017473705.1 Bacteroidales bacterium
GAGAGGACAGGTTCTCGCAAAGGTAGGTATGATCAAGCCTTACCAGAAGTTCGAGGCTTCTATCTACGTTCTTAAGAAGGATGAGGGTGGTCGTCATACTCCATTCCACAACCACTACCGTCCACAGTTCTTCATCCGTACACTCGATATCACTGGTGAGATTTCACTTCCAGAGGGTGTAGAGATGGTAATGCCTGGTGACAACGTAGCTATCACTGTAGATCTCATCTACCCAGTAGCTATCAACGAGGGTCTTCAGTTCGCAATCCGTGAGGGTGGTAGAACAGTAGGTGCCGGTCAGGTAACTAAGCTCATCGACTAATTACAGTCAACAATATCAGGTGGGTGTCCTGAACAAGGCTCACCCACTTTTTTAGGGGAATAGTATAAGGGTAGTACAGCGGTCTCCAAAACCGTTAGTCTGGGTTCGAATCCTGGTTCCCCTGCCAGAAAAATATCAAAGGTTACGATTTGGTAATGTTTAACAGACAATGCAATCCGCTTCCAACCTGCATTGTCCATTAAATGTAAAGATGAGAAAATTTATCAACTATCTTAAAGAGTCTTATGCTGAGCTGACCAAGAAAGTGTCTTGGCCTTCTTGGGACAAATTGCAGAACTCTGCTGTCGTTGTGATGGTGGCTTCTGTGATTCTTGCCCTCTTGATCCTTGCAATTGACTTCTGCATCAAGCACGTGATGACTTTCATCTACACACTCTAAATATACCGTATTATGAGCGAGAGCAATAAGAAATGGTATGTGCTGAGAGCAGCTGGTGGCAAGGAAAGAAAAGCAAAAGAATATCTCGAGAAAGAGATTGAAAGACGTGGCCTCCAGGATCTGGTATCCCAGATTCTTGTTCCAACTGAAACAGTTTATAAAATCCGCAACGGACAGCGTGTCGCTACTGAGCGTGTGCTTTATCCTAGTTATGTCCTGATTGAAGCAGAACTGACTGGTGATCTTCAGCATCTGATCCGTACTGATGTCCCTCACATTTCGGGCTTCCTTACAGAAGGCCGTGGTCAGCAGGGAGAAAGAGTACCAGTGGCTATTCGTGACGATGAGGCAAGGAGAATCCTTGGCGAGCAGGATGTAAACACAGTGACTGAGGCTGATACGGTATTCGACTACAATGTAGGAGATGCTGTCAAGATCACGGATGGTCCTTTTGCTGATTTCGCAGGCACAGTAGAAGAGATTGTAGAGGACAGAAGCAAGCTCAAAGTCATGGTCATGATTTTCGGCAGAAAGACACTTTTGGAACTCAACTTTACACAAGTAACTAAAGAATAACATTCAATTATGGCAAAAGAAGTAGCTGGATTCATTAAACTCCAGATTAAAGGTGGCGCAGCAAATCCATCACCTCCAGTAGGACCGGCCCTCGGTTCGAAGGGACTTAACATCATGGATTTCTGCAAGCAGTTCAATGCCCGTACGCAGGAAAGCGCAGGAAAGGTATTGCCAGTAGTGATCACTGTTTACAGCGACAAGTCTTTCTCATTCGAGGTTAAGCAGCCGCCTGTAGCAGTTCAGCTCAAGGAAGCTGCAAAGATCTCTACAGGATCTGCTGAGCCAAACAGAAAGAAGGTAGGTACAGTCACTTGGGATCAGGTGAAGGCTATCGCAGAGAGCAAGATGCCGGACATGAACTGCTTCACTCTCAAGTCAGCGATGACAATGGTAGCTGGTACCGCAAGAAGCATGGGTATCAAAGTAGAAGGAGAATTTCCTGAACTCTAAAATTCACAAGTAAAATGGGTAAACTTACAAAGAATCAGAAGGCTGTGATCGCTAAGTACGATGCAGCTAAGGAATATAAGCTTGCTGAGGCTTGTGAACTCGTTAAGGAGATCACTTACACTAAATTTGATGCTTCAGTTGAGCTTCACGTAAACCTCGGTGTTGACCCTCGTAAGGCAAACCAGATGGTACGTGGCGTCGTAACTCTTCCTCACGGAACTGGTAAGGTGACTCGCGTACTCGTTCTTTGTACTCCAGATAAGGAGGCAGAGGCAAAGGAAGCTGGTGCTGACTATGTAGGTCTTGACGAGTTCATCGAGAAAATCAAGGGTGGATGGACTGATGTAGACGTCATCATCTGTACACCATCAGTAATGGCTAAGGTCGGCGTTATCGGACGTATCCTCGGACCAAGAGGTCTCATGCCAAACCCTAAGACCGGTACAGTGACTATGGAAGTAGGTAAGGCTGTAAAGGAAGTAAAGGCTGGTAAGATCGACTTCAAGGTTGACAAGACAGGTATCGTTCACGCTGCAATCGGAAAGGTTTCTTTCACTGGTACTCAGATCTATGAGAACGCAAAGGAGCTCCTTTCTGCTATCATCAAGCTTAAGCCACAGACTCTCAAGGGAACTTATATGAAGGCTGTATCTGTATGCTCTACAATGAGCCCAGGTATCAGTGTAGATGTTAAATCAGTAGACTAAAAGTGCTAGAAACGTTATGAGAAAGGAAGAAAAACTCGATATTATCAATGCGATTTCAGCACAGTTGGAAGAGACTCCAAACTTCTACATCACTGACATCGCAGGCCTCAACGCAGGTAAGACTCACGAACTCCGTAAGGCTTGCTTCGAGGCAGGTGTAAAGCTCGTAGTAGCAAAGAACACCCTCATCACTAAGGTTCTCGAGGCTTCTGAGAACGAGGAGATGAAGAAGCTTACAGAGGTGCTTGCAGGTCCAACTGCAATCATGTTCACTGTCGCTCCGAACGCTCCTGCAAAGGTTATCAAGAAGTTCAATGAGAACGGAAACGAAAAGCCTGTACTTAAGGGTGCATTCGTTCAGGATTGGCCAGCATTCATTGGTGCTGATCAGCTTAATAACCTCTTCGCTATTAAGTCACGTGAGGAAATGATCGCCGACATCGTTGGTCTCCTCCTCTCACCAATCCGCAACGTCATGTCAGCTCTCGAGCATAAGGACGACGACAAGGCTGAGGCTTCAGCAGAATAATCAATCAAGTAAACAAAACAATTTAAATAAATACAATTATGGCAGACATTAAAGCACTCGCAGAAGAGTTGGTAAACCTTACTGTGAAAGATGTACAGGAGCTCGCAAACATCCTCAAGGAGGAGTACGGTATTGAGCCAGCAGCTGCAGCAGTAGTAGCTGTAGCAGGACCAGCAGCAGCAGAGGCTGAGCAGACTGAGTTCGACGTTATCCTCGTTTCTCCAGGCGCAGCAAAGCTCGGCGTAGTTAAGGCTGTTAAGGAGGCAACTGGTCTCGGACTTAAGGAGTCTAAGGAGATCGTTGACAAGGCTCCGGTAGCTGTTAAGGAGAAAGTTTCTAAGGCAGAGGCTGAAGCTCTTAAGGCTGCCCTCGAGGAGGCAGGTGCTGAAGTTGAGGTTAAATAACTTCATAACCTTCCCCTAAAGGGAAAAAATCTCAGGTTTAGGGCCAAATACGGCTCTAAACCTTTTTGTCGTAATAAAGTTTTTCTCTATATAAAGGCAGAAAGATGTCAAAAAAGACTAACAAGCAGCGAGTTTCATTCGCATCATCAAAAATTCTCCTTGAGTATCCGGACCTTCTCGAGGTGCAGTTGAAGTCCTTCCAGGATTTCTTCCAGCTCGATACTACGCCTGAGAACAGGCGCAATGAGGGTCTGTACCAGGTATTCCAGGAGATATTCCCAATCGAAGACACAAGGAACAACTACAAGCTCGAGTTCATCGACTATTTCATTGACCCTCCGCAGTATTCGATTGATGAGTGTCTTGAGAGAGGACTGACATATAACGTTCCTCTGAAGGCAAAACTTCGCCTTTCGTGCAGTGATTCAGAGCACGAGGACTTCGATACGACAGTCCAGGATGTATACCTGGGTAACATCCCTTACATGACCCCAGGTGGTACGTTCGTAATCAACGGATCAGAAAGAATCATCGTTTCACAGCTCCACAGATCACCAGGCGTGTTCTTCGGACAGAGCCTTCATGCTAACGGAACCAAGCTTTACTCAGCCAGAATCATTCCGTTCAAGGGCTCATGGATCGAGTTCGCGACAGACATCAACAATGTCATGTATGCGTACATCGACCGTAAGAAGAAGCTTCCGGTAACAACCCTTCTCAGGGCTATCGGATTCAATGGTGACAAGGACATCATCGACATTTTCGGTCTCGCAGACGAGATCGAGGCTACACCGGAGAACCTCAAGGCTAATGAGGGCAGAAAGCTTGCGGCAAAGGTTCTCAAGACTTGGATCGAGGACTTCGTGGACGAGGACACAGGAGAGGTCATTCCTGTGGAGAGAACCAAGGCTATCGTAGAGCGTGGTGAGATCCTGAATGAAGAGACTATCGAGAAACTCTCAGATACAGACGTCAAGACAATTCTTCTCCAGAAGGATGAGGCTAACGTAAACGAATACGCCATCATCTACAACACTCTGCAGAAGGACCCGACAAATACAGAGATGGAAGCTGTCAACTACATCTACAAGCAGCTGCGTAACTCAGAACCACCTGATGAAGCGACTGCAAGAGATGTCATCGACAAGCTCTTCTTCTCAGAAAAGAGATATGATCTCGGCGATGTAGGACGTTACAGACTCAACAAGAAGCTGAACCTTACAATCGACGAGAACACAAGAGTGCTCACAAACACTGATATGATCGAGATCATCAAGTATCTCATCCAGCTTATCAATTCAAAGGCCGTTGTCGACGATATCGACCACTTGAGCAACAGGCGTATCAGGACTGTAGGTGAGCAGCTTGCAAACCAGTTCAGCGTAGGTCTTTCACGTATGGCCCGCACTATCCGTGAGAGAATGAACGTACGCGACAGCGAGCAGTTCGCTCCGACCGATCTGATCAATGCGAAGACTCTCTCTTCTGTGATCAACTCGTTCTTCGGAACCAGCCAGCTGTCTCAGTTCATGGACCAGACCAACCCGCTGTCTGAAATGACTCACAAGCGTCGTCTTTCAGCCCTCGGTCCAGGAGGTCTCTCAAGAGATCGCGCCGGCTTCGAGGTTCGAGACGTACACTATACGCACTACGGACGTCTCTGTCCTATCGAGACTCCGGAAGGACCGAACATCGGTCTTATCTCATCTCTTTGTGTTTATGCAAGAATCAACGATCTCGGTTTCATCGAGACTCCATACCGTAAGGTAGAAGGCGGAAAGGTAGACCTCAGCTCGCAGGGTTGGATTTACATGAGCGCCGAGGAGGAGGAGAACCAGATGGTATCCCTTGCAAAGGTGAAGATGGACGATGAAGGCAACATCCTTGAGGACAGAATCCAGTGCCGCTTCGGTGCTGACTTCCCTGTCGTTACCAAGGAGGAAGTGAACTATATGGACGTAGCTCCAAACCAGATCGCTTCGGTTGCGGCTTCTCTCATCCCGTTCCTCGAGCATGATGACGCTCACCGTGCATTGATGGGTGCCAACATGATGCGTCAGGCTGTTCCGCTTCTCAACCCGGAGGCTCCGATTGTAGGTACCGGTCTCGAGGAGAGAGTATGTCTTGACTCAAGGACTCAGGTAAGAGCAGAGAGAAAGGGTGAGGTCGTATATGTCGACGCTAAGGAGATCCATGTAAAGTACGAGCGTACTGAAGATGAGAGGTTCGTAAGCTTCTCACCAGACGTGACAGTATATCAGCTTCCTATTTATAGAAGGACCAACCAGAGCACCACTATCCTCCTCAAGCCTATCGTCCGCAAGGGCGATATCGTAGAGCCAGGCCAGATCATGACTGAGGGTTATGCAACTCAGAACGGTGAGCTCGCGCTCGGTAGAAACCTCAAGGTGGCATTCATGCCTTGGAAGGGTTACAACTATGAGGACGCGATCGTAATCTCTGAGCGCATGATCCGCTGGGATATCCTCACTTCGGTTCACGTTGATGAGTATATCACTGAGGTTCGCGACACCAAACGTGGTATGGAGGAACTCACTTCGGACATTCCGAATGTAAGTGAGGACGCTACAAAGGACCTCGACGAAAACGGTATCATCCGCGTCGGAGCCCACATCGAGCCAGGTGACATCATGATCGGTAAGATCACTCCTAAGGGTGAGAGCGATCCGTCACCGGAGGAGAAGCTCCTCAGGGCCATCTTCGGCGACAAGGCCGGCGATGTAAAGGATGCGTCACTCAAGGCTACTCCTTCACTCAGCGGTACTGTGATCAAGACTGCTCTCTATTCTAAGGTTGCCAAGGAAAGCGGCCGCAAGGGCGTCAAGGGTGACCAGAAGGCAAAGATCGAGAAGGCTGAGCAGGAGTATCAGGCTAAGGTAGAGGCTCTTAAGGCAAGATTCCTTGAGAAGCTTGCAGTTCTTGTCAAGGATAAGAAGAGTGCCGGCATCAGCGACCTTTATGGCGTTGAACTCATTGCAAAGGGCAAGGACATCACCATGGCTGACCTCGAGATGATCAGCTATGAGAATGTCAACTCAAGCAAGTGGACAACTGACAAGAACACCAACCTCCTTATCAGGGAACTTATCAACAACTACTGCATCGCCAAGAAGGAAGAAGCAGCAAGGAACAAGAGGATCCAGGATAAGATCAAGGTCGGTGACGAACTTCCAAACGGCGTAATGCAGCTCGCTAAGGTATACGTAGCAAAGAAGAGGAAGATCAGAGTCGGAGACAAGATGGCAGGACGCCACGGTAACAAGGGTATTGTTGCCAAGGTTGTGAGGGACGAGGATATGCCATTCCTCGCAGACGGTACTCCGGTGGATATCGTACTCAACCCTCTCGGTGTGCCTTCACGTATGAACCTCGGTCAGATCTACGAGACCGTTCTCGGATGGGCGGGAGCAGAACTTGGAGTCAAGTTCAGCACACCTATCTTCGACGGTGCTACTCTTGATGACATCTGCAGATACACTGATGAGGCAGGCCTTCCAAGATACGGTAAGACATATCTCCGCGACGGAGGTACAGGTGACTGGTTTGACCAGCCTGCAACAGTCGGCGTCATCTATATGATCAAGCTCGGTCACATGGTTGATGACAAGATGCATGCACGTTCTATCGGTCCATACTCTCTAATCACTCAGCAGCCTCTCGGAGGTAAGGCGCAGTTCGGAGGACAGCGTTTCGGAGAGATGGAGGTATGGGCACTTGAGGCATTCGGTGCATCTAACATTCTCCAGGAGATCCTGACTGTGAAGTCAGATGACGTTACAGGAAGATCCAAAGCATATGAGGCGATCGTCAAGGGAGATCTCATGCCTGCACCAGGCATCCCAGAGTCTCTCAACGTATTGCTCCACGAGCTTAGAGGTCTCGGACTTAAGGTGACTTTGGACTAATTAGTGACAATTGAAATTTTAGAAATATGCCGACTTTTAATAAAGAAAACAAGGTTAAAAGCAATTTCGACAGGATCAGCATAGCTCTTGCTTCTCCAGAAGACATCAAGGAAAGGTCTTCTGGAGAGGTATTGAAGCCGGAAACCGTCAACTACAGGACCTACAAGCCTGAGAGAGACGGTCTTTTCTGCGAGAAGATCTTTGGTCCTACAAAGGACTATGAGTGCCACTGCGGAAAGTACAAGAGAATCCGCTACCGTGGAATCGTATGTGACCGATGTGGTGTTGAAGTTACCGAGAAGAAGGTCCGCAGGGAAAGGATGGGTCATATCGAACTCACCGTTCCGGTGGCTCACATCTGGTACTTCAAGTCAGCTCCTAACAAAATCGCGGCTCTCCTTGGTATCGCTGCCAAGAAGCTTGAGTCTGTGATCTATTATGAGAAGTACATTGTCATCAAGCCTGGTACATCGGGATATCAGAAGCTCGACCTCCTTTCTGAGGATGAGTATCTGGATCTCTATGCACAGATGCCGGAGCAGTATAACATGCCGGCAGACGATCCTGACAAGTTCGTTGCAGGAATGGGTGCTGAGGCTATCTACGAGCTTCTCAAGGAGATCGATATTGACGCTCTCGCAAAAGAGCTTCGTCATAAGATGCTTAAGGAGACTTCACAGCAGAGAAAGGCAGAGGCTCTCAAGAGACTCAGCATCGTGAAGTGGTTCCAGGATTCAAAGGGCATCAACCGTCCTGAGTGGATGATTCTCAAGGTCATCCCTGTCATTCCGCCAGATCTTCGCCCTCTCGTTCCGCTCGATGGTGGACGTTTCGCTACATCGGATCTCAATGACCTCTACAGAAGGGTCATTATCCGTAACAACCGTCTCAAGAGACTCATCGAGATCAAGGCTCCAGAAGTGATCCTCAGAAACGAGAAGCGTATGCTTCAGGAGGCAGTTGACTCACTTTTCGACAACTCGAAGAAGTCAAATGCAGTGAAGAGCGAGGCAAACAGGACACTCAAGTCACTCTCTGACTCACTCAAGGGTAAGCAGGGACGTTTCCGTCAGAACCTCCTCGGTAAGCGTGTCGACTATTCTGCCCGTTCGGTTATCGTCGTAGGTCCTGAGCTCAAGATGCACGAGTGCGGTCTTCCTAAGTTCATGGCGGCAGAGCTTTACAAGCCGTTCATCATCAGGAAGCTCATCGAGCGTGGTATCGTGAAGACAGTGAAGTCTGCGAAGAAGATCGTCGACAGAAAGGACGCAGTCATCTGGGATATCCTCGAGAACGTGATGAAGGGTCACCCGGTTCTTCTCAACCGTGCCCCTACACTTCACCGTCTCGGTATCCAGGCATTCCAGCCTAAGATGATCGAGGGTAAGGCAATCCAGCTCCATCCGCTCGCTTGTACAGCGTTCAACGCCGACTTCGACGGTGACCAGATGGCGGTTCACCTTCCACTCGGAAATGCAGCGATCCTCGAGGCTCAGCTCCTCATGCTCGGCTCGCACAACATCCTCAACCCGGCAAACGGTACTCCAATCACCGTCCCTTCACAGGACATGGTGCTTGGTCTTTACTACATCACCAAGGAGAGACCTAACGTAAAGGGTACAGGCCTTAACTTCTATGGCCCTGAGGAAGTTATCATCGCGCTCAATGAGAAGGCTGTTGATATCCACGCAGGTATCAGCGTAAGACTTCCAAAGGATAAGCAGAACCCTGAAGCAGGTACAGAGATGGTGAAGACCACTCCAGGTAGAATCATCGTCAACCAGCTTGTACCGGTTGAGGTTCCGTATATCAATGATGTACTTGGTAAGAAGTCATTGAGAAAGATCATTTCTAATGTCATCAAGTACACAGGTGTGGCACGTACTGCACAGTTCCTCGATGACATCAAGGATCTCGGATACACAATGGCGTTCAAGGGTGGCCTTTCATTCAACCTCGGTGACGTGATCATCCCAGAGCAGAAGAAGTCGCTCATCGACGAGGGTTACAACACCGTAGAGTCGATCAAGGCTAACTTCTCAATGGGTTTCATCACCAACAACGAGCGTTACAACAAGGTCATCGATCTCTGGTCTTCTATCGACAACCAGATCACCAAGATCGTCGAGAAGCAGATCTCAAGCGACCAGGACGGATTCAACCCGGTATATATGATGCTCGACTCAGGAGCCCGTGGTTCGACAGCACAGATCAAGCAGCTCTGCGGTATGCGTGGTCTTATGGCGAAACCTCAGAAGTCAGGTGGACAGGGTGCAGAGATCATTGAGAACCCTATCATCTCGAACCTCAAGGAGGGAATGTCAGTGCTCGAGTACTTCATCTCTACCCACGGTGCGCGTAAGGGTCTTGCCGA
>JAFUJQ010000057.1 GCA_017473705.1 Bacteroidales bacterium
AAATCCTGCCTTATCCTGGCAAACAAATCGACGAGGATGATTCCGTCGATACTTCCGTAAGGATGATTACTTATGACAACAAAAGGTCCGGAAGGGAGTTGAGAGAGTATCTGCGGATTGATCATCTGATAATCCACTCCTATTTCCTGAAGCACGGATGATGTGAAATCCTGACCGGTCAGATGTGAGTTATGATCATAGAGGGCATTGACCTTATCGATTGCGAGCATCCGCATAAGACCTCTACCTACTGCACCGCCGATACGCCCCCGGAATACGGGAGACATATCGGCAATCTCTTTCAATGTCAGCAGAGGCATAACTCTAATTAATCTAAACTTGACAAAGTAAGTGATTGTCTATATCATAATTATTACAAATTTCCGACTAAAAATTTATAATATCGGAACTGGTGACTATGTTGCCTGATTTGAATGCATCAGCTGTAAAGCAGTTTGGAGTCATCAGTGACGACGGAGTAGGCAAATGTCTGATACCAGCGGTCTTTACCGAACAGGAACTTCATCAGCCAGATGAAAGAGAATCCCTGTGAGATCATCAGAGCCTTACTTTGGAATGGTGCGGGGAGATGAATCAGTCGTCTCAGAACCATTGATAAAAGATTGACTACCATCGCTACATTCCAGAGCCAGTTTCTGTCACGAAAGACTACGTGGTTTTCCGCATTTTCTTCCACGTGGATGTATGCGTGTCCGGAGAATCCGGGAAATGAGTTGCGGATCAGCACTTTGCAGGCACCGGGCTCGACATCGATTTCCAACTGTTCTCCTTCAATCACTCCGGAATGTTTTCCATTTATGAATACGTGTTTTCTGGACAGGCTCTTCCACCAGTTGCGTCCGTTCTCGCTAATCTTCAGTTTTGCCATATCTGTATCTATCTATGATTCATCACCATTGCTGTCGTTTCTGTTCCGGTTGAGACCGGCTTGCCCGAAGGACGTGCTATGCTCCAGATTATGAGACCCAGCCAAAGAGCAAGAAGAGCAATATACAGTATCTTCTTCCATTTCTTCAATGAGGCCCAGCCGCATTTCATCTGTGCCCACCAGACACTCCAGGACGCCTGTTGTCTCTCGCACCATAGTCTGAATCTGCCGACTCCAGCCTTGCTTTCTGGCTTCGTTTTCTTCTGATTCCGGACTTTTATTTTGATGACCTTCTTGACAGTCTTGCCCCCTGACTTCACTTTAAGGGTATATCGGGTCCGTCCCTTTGAAGCAGACACAAGTAGTTTTGTTGTGCCTTTGTCGGAAAGCTGGATCGTATGAAAGGTGTGTCCGTTATCTATGTCCAGAGATATGGAATCCGGACAGAAATCACACTCCCAGTTCAGTGTGACATATTCACCTTCATTTACGGACTTCGTGTCTGATGAAAAGATTATGGTTCTGTTCATATTGATAATTTGATAGAATGTGTCGCAAATAATATTCCGTATATGGTCTTGTCATAATGTACTTCTTTATTACAAAAGTAGCGGGTTTTATACCAAAGGTGCGAACAGCCTGAAGAACCGCTGCAGTCCCTTTTCAATGAAGTCGTATCCCTTCAGGACTTCTTCTGTTATCTCTTTGCACAAAGACAGGTCGTTGAGAAATATCTCTTTGTTTTTCAAGGCAGTAGGTCTGTCATACATATAGGCGTTGAGTTCATAACACAAATCAAGGCTTCTCGGATCGATGTTGGCTGAGCCGACTGATGAAAGGTAGTCATCACTGACCAAAGTCTTGCTGTGCATAAATTCCCCGGCCCGTTCGAATATCCTGATGCCGAGTTGAAGGCACTCCTTGTAAAACGATCTGTTTATGTAGCCCATTGTGGCCATATCGCTGTTCTGTGGAATCATGATTCTGACATCCACGCCATTACCTGTCGCTGTCTTCATTGCTTCAAGAGTAGAGTCTGAAGGTACAAGATAAGGTGTCTGTATGTACAGGTAATCTTCCGCATTTTCGGCAATCCATTCCAGTCCCGTCTGAATTACCGGGAATGGAGCATCCGGACCATCAGGAACAATCTGCACAGGCAGTTCTTCAGTCACATTATGTTCCGGAAACAGACCGGCAATATCTTCAGTTACAGTTCCTCCCGAATGCATCCACATATCCAGGAAATTATACTGAAGAGAATATACGGCATCGCCTGTCAGTCTGAGATGGGT
>JAFUJQ010000106.1 GCA_017473705.1 Bacteroidales bacterium
AACATATCAGACGGCAGTTTTTCCTCGATGGCCTTCAGGGTGATATGTGTCACTATCGGTTCCGGTTCTGATGCAAGGTATATAAGAACGTAGTCCTTCATCCCTGCTACATAAAGTATCTGGTCAAACTCGATGTTCCTGTATTCTCTTTCGGTCTTTATGAATGCAGATCTGCGGCTCTTTTCCGGTCTGTTCGCCATCCATTTTTCTGCCTTTGATACGGCCTCAAGAAACTTCTGATACCGTATAGGCTTGAGAATGTAGTCCAGCGCTTCCACTTCGTAGCTCTCGAATGCATACTGTCTGAAGGCAGAAGTGAATATTATGCGCGTGTCTTCAGGTATGAGTCGGGCGAGTTCCAGCCCGTTAAGGTCCGGCATCTGTATGTCCATAAATACAAGGTCGGGCTTTATTTCAGCCATCGCCGACACAGCCTGGACAGGGTCGGTGAAAGTCCCTGCAAGCTCAAGAGATGGGGCCTTGCGGATGTATGTGGCAAGCATTTCCACGGCCAGAGGCTCGTCATCAACCACTATGCATTTTATCTTATGCATGACTTCTGATGTTTTTGATTCTTACAAAAGCAACGTATACATTCTTTTCTGTGAAGCATCTGTATGCATATGCTTCAGGATATAGTAGTTCCAGCCTCCTTCTCATGTTTTCCAGTCCAATACCTGAATCGCTGTAGTCTGCTGTCTTCTTCTCAAGAAGACTGTTTTCGCATGAGAAGACCAGATCGTCTCCATCAATGTCCAGGCTGACCTTGACAAACGATTCATGATGAGCCGATGTCCCGTGCTTGAATGCGTTCTCTATAAGGGAGATGAACAATAGCGGGGAAATCATCGCATCGTTTGCCGTGTCATCAAAGCGTGTCTCGATCTTTGTAGCCCTGCTGTATCGCAGTGACATGAGGGATATGTAGTTCTTCATGAACTCGACTTCGTCTGCAATCCTAACCTTCCGGACATTGCTTTCGTAAAGAGCGTAACGGAGCAGTTCGCTCAATTGTCCGATACATTCCTGAGCTTTGTCTGGATCTATCTGTGTCAGTGATGAAATGTTGTTCAGGGTATTGAAAAGGAAATGAGGGTTCAGCTGGTTCTTCAGCCAGTTCAGTTCGGCTTCGGCATTGCGACGGCGTTCTTCCTCTATCGCCTGCCTTTCATCGTTCCACTTGATGATGTACCGCATTCCTACGGCAAGGAGGGTGACCATCACCTGACCAAGAAGTGCAAAGGCAAGAAAACCTGTGAATCCGGCTGCTATCATTAATGAGGAGACCTCGTTCGGAAGCTGCAAAGGAATGACATTGATCCAGTCGCTGTGGAAGTAATTGTTGAATAAGGTGATTCCCAGCAGGGCAAGATTCACAAGGATATAGACAGGCAGACGCCGTTCGAAGACAAGTCGCGGTACAAGGTAATAATAATTCAGATAATATGCGGCGAATGCCGGAAGTATCAGGACAAACATGATTCTGAATGTCCAGACCACTGCGCTGAAATCATGGGTGAACAACACGAATATTACCGACGGAAGCAGGAAAACACAGGCCCACATCGCGGCCTGTGTTATTTCCAGAAGTAATCTAACCTTGTTGATCCTCATATCGCAAAAATATTACATTTGCATCATTGTTCCAAGACTTTCAGCAACACTCTTCTGATTGAGTTCCGTATCGTTCTGGATTCTCTTCTTTGCTGATTTGACCTTAGCATCGTCCTGACGTCCGAATGAGAAGCTGATGCTTAAGGTAAGGGTTCTCATAGGGATGGTGTTGACGGTCCTGCTTGTAAAGCCGGTTCCCTCGCTCCACGATGTCTGTCTCATTCCCTTGCCCCCGGTCAGATGGGTGACTCCGTTGAGACTGAAGGTAAGTCTGTCTTCAAGGATGCTTTTTGTGATTCCGAGGGTTCCCATTGCCATTCCCGAGTTCCATCCCTGAAGGTTGACTGTACGTCCGATGGCAATGACATTTGCACTTAACCTGAGATCCCATGGCAAGGTCTGCTGCAATCCCATGACAGCATTGTAATCGAATCCCGAATTGCTCTGTGAAAGGGTCTTGCTGTATATGTTGTTGTATCCTCCTCCGCCGTTGAAGATTACCCTCGTTCTGCTGCCGGGAATCCAGGTCAGGAATATGTTCAGTCCTATGTTGTTGGAACTGACGATGTTGCCGTATGTCGTGTTCAGGATGTTGTCTGAGTCGTAAAAACTGAATTGGCTGATGCCGTTACCTTTGTAGGTATCTCTTAGAGTCAGGTTTACTATCCATTTGGGACTGAAGTAATTGTATACAAGATTCACGTTGTGGGCCATCTCCGTCTTAAGGTCTGTATTTCCATATGACCGCACTGTAGGGTCAGAAATGTTTACATACGGATTCAGGTATGTTATGCCGGGACGGCTTATCCTCATGTTGTATGACAGGCCCATGTTCTGCTGGCGGCCCATGTTGTACTGGAGGCTTGCACCAGGTATGAGGTTTCCATAGTCCATCCTGAAATCATCACCGTCTCCTTTGGAGTATGCGACATTCTGCCACGTGTGTTCATATCTGGCTCCTGCCTTGAATCCGACCGGACCGGCAGTCCCTTCGTATTCGGCATATACGGATCCGATGTTGTTGAAGAAGTCGTATTTCAGACTTCCGACGGGATCCGGAACCAGTTCCTTGCCGTCGGACAGAAAGTCTTCCTGGTCAGAACTGTTATG
>JAFUJQ010000041.1 GCA_017473705.1 Bacteroidales bacterium
GTTACGGCCGCCGTTTACCGGGGCTTCAATTCAGAGCTTCTCTTGCGATGACTCCCCCTCTTAACCTTCCGGCACCGGGCAGGTGTCAGGCCATATTCGTCATCTTGCGATTTCGCATAGCCATGTGTTTTTGGTAAACAGTCGCCTGGGCCATTTCTCTGCGCCCATTTTCATGGGTCCCCTTATCCCGAAGTTACGGGGTCAATTTGCCTAGTTCCTTAGCCGTGATTCACTCGAGCACCTGAGGATCCTCTCCTCACCCACCTGTGTCGGTTTACGGTACGGGACGTCATACGCTTGACGATCGCCAGCTTTTCTTGCAAGTCTGATTACCCGCGCTATCACCTCGTCCGAAGACTCAGCGTACTGTCGGAGTTCGCTTTCGCTACATCCTTCAACCTCCTATTCCGTCAGGAGGCGGCGGTGTCACTTCTCGGTCACTGGCTTTCCTGCATGACGTGTATCGGAATATTAACCGATTCGTCATCGGGTTCCCCTCTCGGGTACCCCTTAGATCCCGACTAACCCTGGTACGTTTAGCGTTGTCCAGGAAACCTTGGGTTTTCGGTGAGCATGTTTATACATGCTTTGTCGTTACTCATGCCTACATTTTCTTTTCCAGACGCTCCAGCAAGCCTCGCGGCTCACCTTCTACGCCGACTGGAATGCTCCCCTACCACTCTTAATAGAGTCCTTTGCTTCGGCGGCGGTCTTGATGCCCGGTTATCATCCACGCGTCATCGCTCGACTAGTGAGCTGTTACGCACTCTTTAAATGAATAGCTGCTTCCAAGCTAACATCCTAGCTGTCTCTGCGATGTCACCTCGTTCCAACAACTTAAACCGCTCTTGGGGGCCTTAGCAGAAGGTCTGGGCTGTTTCCCTCTCGCCACCGGACATTAGCACCCGGCGACTCACTCCCGTCCATCACTTCACGGCATTCGGAGTTTGTCAGGAATTGATAGGCGATGAAGCCCTCGCATCCTATCAGTAGCTCTACCTCCGTGAAGCTAAGACGAGGCTGTCCCTAAAGACATTTCGGGGAGTACGAGCTATCTCCCAGTTTGATTAGCCTTTCACCCCTACCCACAGCTCATCCGAGCACTTTTCAACGTAAACCGGTTCGGTCCTCCAGTCCCTGTTACGGAACCTTCAACCTGGCCATGGGTAGATCACTAGGTTTCGCGTCTGCTCCGTCCGACTGAACGCCCTGTTCAGACTCGCTCTCGCTTCGGCTCACGGACCTTAAGTCCTTAACCTCGCCGGACAGAAGCAACTCGTAGGCTCATTATGCAAAAGGCACGCTGTCGCACTCTCGTGCTCCAACCGCTTGTAAACGGACGGTTTCAGGTTCTATTTCACTCCCCTGCTCGGGGTGCTTCCCACCTTTCCTTCACAGTACTGGTACACTATCGGTCTTCTGGGAGTATTTAGCCTTGCGGGATGGTCCCCGCGGATTCAGACAGGATTTCACGTGTCCCGCCCTACTCAGGTGCCGGCCGCGTCATCATTAACTTACCTGTACGGGGTTTTCACCCTCTGTGACCGAACTTTCCAGAACGTTCCAGTTCGTTCACGATGATCTAATGACCGGTCCTACAACCCCGACGATGCCGTAACATCGCCGGTTTAGGCTCTTCCCCGTTCGATCGCCACTACTAAGGGAATCGATAATTTCTTTCTCTTCCTGCGGGTACTGAGATGTTTCAGTTCCCCGCGTTCGCCCCAGCATCGCTGGTGACACATCTTCAATGTGCCGGGTTGCCCCATTCGGATATCACCGGATCAATACCTGTTTGCAGTTCCCCGGTGCTTGTCGCAGCTTACCACGTCCTTCGTCGCCTCCAGAAGCCTAGGCATCCGCCGTCCGCTCTTGTAACCTTCTCTCTGTTTTTTCCTTCGATTTGAATCACAAGAACTTCTCGTGCTGTTATACACTTGTTCTCATTTACTCGTTGCCTTGAAATTGCAGTCCACAACTTGCGATAGACTCTCTATCTATTACTCGTTACAGACTAATTATTAATTTCATCTTCTAACTTTACCTCGTTATCTTTTCTCAAACTTGTCAATGAACTTACCGTTATTTCTCAAACGGGTTGCAAAGGTACGACTTTTTTCTTTTCCTGCAAATTTTTCTACATAATTTTTTCGAAAATTTTCACTTTTCTTTTTAGTAAGGAACGTAACCACCTTAATTTCAACTAATTAGCGCAATAAAATATTTACCATGGCGCACAAATCACTATATATCAACAACTTACAGAAAGTACGTGCCGGCAAAAGGGAGCACGAGGTTTCGAGAAATTGCTGGGTATCAAGCAGATACGCGCCAGAAGATATTTTATGCAGAGATATTCAGATATTATGATTACTTTTGTAATTGTGCCCGCATGAAGGGATAAACCAAGGAAGAAACTATTTATATATATATGGAGAACAAGAAGACACAATTGCCGGAGAATGCTCACAGGGAGCTCAAGCCGGGTGAGGAGTACCAGCCTCTATTGTCACCGAAGAAGAATTACCCTGAGGTGACGCCATGGTCCGTGACACTCGGACTCATCATGACTGTGATTTTCTCGGCGGCGGCCGCTTACCTTGGACTCAAGGTGGGCCAGGTGTTCGAGGCGGCAATCCCGATCGCCATCATCGCCGTGGGCCTGTCCAGCGCACTCGGCCGCAAGAACGCGCTTGGCGAGAATGTGATGGTGCAGTCGATCGGATCATGCTCGGGCGCAATCGTGGCCGGAGCCATATTCACGCTTCCCGCACTGTTCATCCTACAGGACAAGTATCCTGAACTTACAGTGAATTTCACAAAGGTATTCTTCTCATCGCTCCTTGGAGGTATCCTCGGCATCCTGTTCCTCATTCCGTTCAGGAAGTATTTCGTAAAGGAGCAGCATGGAAAGTATCCTTTCCCTGAAGCGACAGCGACGACTCAGGTGCTCGTAAGCGGCGAAGGCGGCGGCAAGGGCGCCAAGACGCTGCTGGTGAGCGGTCTGATCGGAGGTCTGTATGACTTCATCGTGTCCACATTCGGACTCTGGGGCGAGACTCTCACCAGCAAGGTGCTGCCATGGGGTGCGGCGCTGGCCGACAAGGCCAAGGTGCTCCTGAAGGTGAACACCGGAGCGGCCGTGCTCGGACTCGGATACATCGTGGGACTCAAATATGCATTCATAATCTGCTGCGGAAGTTTCCTGGTATGGCTGGTGATTATTCCTCTGATGAATCTCATCTGGGGAGGCCAGGTCATCGACCTTATGAATTCAGGCATCACCCAGACCATCGGTGAGATGTCTGCAGACCAGATATTCAAGGAATATGCAAGACACATCGGCATCGGCGGCATCGCCACCGCAGGCATCGTCGGTATCGTGAAGTCGTTCGGTGTGATCAAGTCAGCCGTAGGCCTTGCAGCCAACGAGTTCAGCCGCAAGAAGACCGACGCCGAGGCTGAGGTGATCAGGACCCAGAAGGACATCTCGATGAAGATCATCGTGATCGGCATCGCCGTAACCCTCCTGGCCGTGTTCGCATTCTTCATGTTCGGAGTAGTAGACAACATCTGGCACGCAGTGGTAGGCCTGCTCATCGTAGGAGTGATCGCGTTCCTCTTCACGACTGTGGCAGCAAATGCAATCGCCATAGTGGGATCCAACCCAGTCAGCGGAATGACCCTGATGACACTCATTCTTGCTTCGCTGATCATGGTGGCTGTAGGCCTCAACGGCACAGCCGGAATGACAGCAGCACTGATCATCGGCGGTGTAGTATGCACTGCGCTTTCCGTGGCCGGAGCGTTCATCACCGACCTCAAGATCGGATACTGGATCGGAAGCACCCCTAAGAAGCAGGAAGGCTGGAAGTTCCTCGGAACTCTCGTTGCGGCAGCGACCGTAGGCGGCGTAATGCTCGTCCTCAACAAGACATACGGATTCACTGGAGAAGGCGCTCTCGTGGCACCGCAGGCCAATGCAATGGCCGCTGTGATCGAACCTATGATGAACGGCGGAAGCGCACCTTGGCTCCTCTATGGAATCGGAGCGGTGATAGCCCTCGTCCTCACATTCTTCAAGGTTCCTGCTCTTCCATTCGCGCTCGGAATGTTCATTCCGCTCGACCTCAACATGCCTATGCTCATCGGTGGAGCCGTTTCGTGGTTCGTCGGAAGCCGCAGCAAGGACAAGGCCCTCAACGAAGCGCGCGTGGAAAAGGGCACGCTCATTGCTTCCGGATTCATCGCCGGCGGAGCGCTCATGGGTGTGGTCAGCGCAATCCTGAGGTTTGCAGAGGTGGATATGTATATGAAGCCGTCACCATGGACAGAGCCGGTGGCAATCATACCTTATACCGCTATTATTATATATATGGTATATGCTGCGCTTAAAGCGAAGAAGGAGGAGTAGATTTCTCCGCTCGCTTTGCTCGGTCGAAATGACAGGACGGGAGGACAAAGGATATGAATAATGTTTGGGGAGCATTGCTTATGACGCTTATTGCCGGTGCTGCGACGGGCATCGGCGGCGCACTTGTGCTCTTCAGGAAGAAACTCAGCAGCAATTTCCTGGCGGGAGCGCTCGGACTTAGCGCCGGCGTGATGATATTCATCTCGCTGGCGGAGCTCTATCCCGAGGCCCAGGCGGAAATCATAGGGACAATTCCCCATGGAGAGGCCTTCGTGCTGCTGGCATTCTTTGCCGGCATGGGCATCATCACGTTGATAGACTTCGCTATCCCGGAGTACGAAAACCCGCACGAGGCATCGGGTCTGTCGCTTGACGCGAAGACTCCGGCCGTCGACATGCTCCGCCAGACCGGAAACGAGAAGGCATTGCACAGGCTCGGATTAATGTCAGCGCTGGCGATAGCCATACACAATTTCCCGGAAGGCATAGCTACATTCGTCGGAGCGCTGAACGACCCGCAGACCGGAACCGGCATCACGGCAGCCATAGCCATACACAACATCCCGGAGGGCATAGCAGTAGCCATACCTATATATTATGCGACAAAGAGCAAGATGAAGGCTCTGGCCTATGCTACACTGTCGGGTATGAGTGAGGTATTGGGCGCATTGCTCTGCTGGGGAGTGACGGCGATATCCGGCCTCGAGCTGACCGGAGGAGGAGCGGCATTTCCGCTCATTCTCGCAGCCGTTGCCGGCATCATGATATACATCTCGCTTGACGAGCTGCTCCCGACAGCGGAAAAGTACGGAAAGCACCACATAGCCATAGCCGGCGTAGTCGGCGGCATGGCCATAATGGCAGTCAGCCTCCTGCTGATGTAGCCATGCAATCAGAAACAATAAACACAACGATATGGAAAAGATTTTAGACAGATTTCTCAGGTATGTTGCTGTAGACACCAAGGCAGATCCTGAATCAGAGACACAACCGAGCGCGGCGAGGGAGCTTGACCTGCTGAGGATGCTTCGCGACGAGCTTGTTGCAATGGGCGTAGAGGCCACGCTTGACGAGTGGGGATATGTGATGGCAAGCATTCCGTCGAACTGCGGAAAGGATGTACCTGCTGTGGGTTTCATAGCACATGCTGACACGGCTCCTGATGCCCCAGGCGACAATGTGAAGCCTCAGATCATAGAGAACTATGACGGCGGCGAGATTCCGCTCAAGGGTGTTCCGGGCCTGAGCCTGAAGCCGAGCGAGTTCCCTGAACTGCTGAACTACAAGGGCCAGACCATCATCACTACAGACGGCACCACTCTCTTAGGAGCTGACGACAAGGCCGGCATCGCCGAGATAATGAATGCAGTGCAGTATATCGTCGAGCATCCTGAGTTCAAGCATGGAGACATCAAGATAGGATTCACTCCGGACGAGGAGATAGGACGTGGAGTGGTGAAATTCGATGTTGCGAAGTTCGGAGCGAAGTATGCATACACCATGGACGGCGGCCAGATCGGCGAGCTGGAGTATGAGAACTTCAATGCTGCGGGAGCCACAATCCGCATCCAGGGCTGCAACGTTCACCCGGGCACGGCAAAGGGCAAGATGAAGAACGCCATCCTCATAGGAATGGAGCTCAACAGCCTCCTCCCTGTGGAGCAGAAGCCGGAGTACACATGCGGATACGAAGGATTCTACCACCTTATCAGCTTCAGCGGCGAGGTGGAGAGCGCCACATTCTCATACATCATCCGTGACCACGACATGGACCTTTACGAGAAGAAGAAGGCATACATGCAGAAATGTGTAGACTTCATCAATGAGAAATATGGCGAAGGCACAGCTACCGTGGAGATAAAGCATCAGTACTACAACATGCGCAAGCAGGTGGAACCTCACTACCACATAGTGGAGAAGGCCATGAAGGCCATCGAGATGGCTGGTATAACTCCAAAAGTACAGCCTATCCGCGGAGGCACAGACGGAGCGAACCTCTCATTCATGGGACTCCCATGCCCTAACATCTTCGCAGGAGGACACAACTTCCACGGCAAGATGGAATATCTCCCTCTCCAGAGCATGGAGAAGGCAAGCGAGGTAATCCTCAACATCATCTCACTCTACGCAGAGTAACCTTCAGAAATGAAGAAATGCTTATACATAGCGGCCATCCTGCTTTCTGCTCTCGCGGCCTCATGCGGGCAGAGGCAGGCGGACGCATTGCAGGAAAGCATAGAGCTGGGACATAGTCTGCTGGAACTGAAGCGTTACAGCGAGGCCATGGAGGCATACTCCGAAGCCGAGACAATGGCGCTGAAAGCTGACGACCAATATAGTCTCGGCATCATATACCAGCACATAGCCCACACCTACAACGCCACAGGAGGCCATTCCGAAGAGATTGCATATCTGGACAGGGCCATAAAGGCGTATGAAAAGGCCGGCAAGCCATACAATTCGCTCCATGTATACTTTGAAAGCGGAGTGGCAAGGCATAATTTCCAAGATTACGCATCGGCTGAAAAGATTTTCAGGCACACCCTGTTTCAGGCGCACCAGGCTGCAGACACTCTCCTGGAAGCCGCATGCCTGGAGGCATACGCCGCGCTCTGCCTCGAATCCTCGAGGCAGGACCCGTCGCTTGCCATCAGCATGCTGGCCCGCAAAGCCAACGAGCTCCGCTGCCCACTTACCTGCGAGGATAGAGGAATGCTGGCGTATGCATATTCACTGACCGGGGACCATAAGTCAGCTGAAGAATGGATAGAGAAGGCGCTGATCAGCGCTGAGACACCCACTGAGAAGGCGCAGATGAAGTTCAGGGAGTATCAGGTAGCCAGCAGGGCCGGACGGAGCGCGGACGCGCTCGAGGCCCTCGAGGCTGTGATGGAGCACAGCAATTCTGTGGAAACAGCTTCACTGAAACGTTCTGTGGAGTCTGCCAGGAAAGAGTATCAGGAACATCAGTTCGAACTGACACAGCAGCGTCTCCGCTCAACCAGGCTCCTCGTCGCGTTCATAATACTCGCAGCCATGGCCATAGTCTTCGCAATGATCGGATATGTGCGCTACCGCCGCCTTGAAGCGGCCAAGGCGCTTGCCGAGGAGAAGGCCGAGACCGAAAAGTATATGACCATAGCCGAAGAGTTACAGACAAGACTCAAAGCTGCATCGAAAAGGTTGCCGTCGGAAAAGCATATGGCAATCGCAAAATTCGACCTGCTGGAGAGACTGTGCGAGCAATATTATGTATATGAAGGAACAGACAATCTACAGAGCAAGATCCTCAAGGAAGTGAAGTCAGTGATTGAAGGCCTGCGAGAAGATCCTAAGTCCATCAAGGGACTTGAGATGATGCTAGACAGGAACTGCAACGGACTCGTGTCAAGACTCCGCGAACAGATGCCAAAGCTAAAGGCTGACGACGTGAAACTGTTCATATTTGCCGCATGCGGATTCTCCAGCACCACCATTTCAACTATCCTTGAGAAGGATAAAAGCATTGTCTATAACCGCATATGGCGTCTTAAAGGCAAGATAGAGGCATCTGACGCCCCTGATAAATCCGAATTTCTTGATTCTATAAATTCTTGATAATCAAAGAGTTATAAAAACGGAGAGATTTTTAGAAATCAGATAAGGCTAATTGGTTGGCTTTCAACCGATTAGCCTTGTTGATTGAGAGATTTTGCAGGCCCTGAAATTTGTTTCAAGGGCTTGCGGGGCCGTAACTTTGCATCAGCAACGAAAAAGTCAAATCCCCAAAAATCTCTTATTATGAAACAGAAGAAAACAGACAGAGCGGACCTCCAGAACAAGAGAGTCCTCTTCACGGAAATCGGATGCATCGTGGCATTGGCGCTGGTCTATTTCGGATTTGAATACAGCACTGCCAAGACAAAGACAGCCTCACTAGAAGACACCGGCGTGATTGCAGAGATGGAAGACATGATTCCTATCACATTCGAGACTCCCCCACCTCCGCCTGCAGCCCCACAGATCCCAGTGCTTTCAGACCTGATCGAAATCGTGGACGACGACATAGAAGTCGAGGACATGATCATCAATCTCGAGGACGACAAGGATCTCGGCGTTGAAATCATCGACTACGTTGAAGTGATAGACGAGGTTGTGGAAGAAGAGACCATACCGTTCATTATGGTGGAAGACAAGCCTAAGTTCAAAGGCGGAGACGCCAACGCCTTCAGCAAATGGGTCAACGAACGTCTCGTATATCCGCAGATCTGCATCGAGAACGGAGTTTCAGGCAGAGTGACCCTCTCATTCACCATCAAGGCCGACGGCACCCTCGCAGACGCAAAAGTACTGCGCGGAGTGGACCCCGCACTTGACAAGGAAGCATTGAGAGTTGTGAACAGTTCTCCTAAATGGACACCGGGAAAACAGCGCGACCGTGCCGTAGCCGTAACCTACACCTTCCCGGTAATCTTCCAGCTGCGTTAACGTGACTTTGCAGCCTTCTTAGCAGCCTTGGCAGCTTCGCGGGCTTTCTGCTTCAGGAATTTCTGACGATATTTTTCAAGAGCCTCGAGGTCTTTGCGCTGCTGTGCAGCCTGGTCCTCGAGCGCTTTGCGTTTGCGCTTGCGTTCTTTCTCCAGTTTCTTGGCTGCTTTGGCTGCTGCCTTGTCTGCATCACGCTTGTCAAGTTCAGCCCATTTTGCTTCGAGAGCTTCCTGTTTTGCCTTCTTCTTAGCATCGCGTGCTGCCTTCTTCTCGGCCTTGGCCTTCTCTGCGGCGGCCTTTCTGGCCGCTTTCTCAGCAGCCTTGACCTGCTCCGGAGTCATCTGAACAGCAGCAGAATCCGCCACTGCAGAACTGTCTGTAACGGTCTTCAATGAATCAGGAACTGCATGCAAATCCTTGATTAATGATTTCGCCAGAGAATCTGCAACAGCAAGACTGTCCATTCTTGCGAGGGAGTCGGCCAGGACGAGGCTGTCGACAAGGGCGAGGCTGTCAAGACGAGCCATATCGATCGCACGGGCCTCGGCAAGCTGACGGTCGCGCTCTCGGATGCGCTTGAGCGAGTCGCGCACCTGCATCTGGCGGTATACATCCTTCATGTAGCCAGGGAAATAAATGTCAGTCTGCTTGAATGTCGCTCTAGGACGGGCGGCATAGCGCAGGCGTTCGCTCGGACGAAGGGAGAGCGGTGTGACTGCATTGCGGTCTGCCGGACGCTTATCCGGCTGCCAGTTGAAGCCCTTGAGCCTCTGCTCTTCTCCCGAAAGCTGGACTATAGGATAGCCGTCGTTCTTGGCTTCTTCATAGTAATATATTCTCTGGATGTTGCCGTCCTTGAATGTTGCAGAAAGCATCTTTGACTCAGGCTTGTTCACTGTAGCCAGTGCTTCGTTCTCCTCAATGAAGAACAATGCAGATGCACCTCCAAGCACATCGAAACGTTTCAGACCTCCCTTCTCATCGAAGAAGGCGAGCATTTCCGTTCCCTTGATCTGGTCGAAGTGCGTAGAGTCTTCCTGAATGGTGATGAAGGCATTCGACATGAGGCTGGCCTTCTCCATCGCCCCGTCATTGACCACTACACTGATGCTGTCCGCAGTGTATTGACGAGTGACTTCCTGCCATATTATCGGCTCTATGAAAAGACGGCCGAGGGAGTCAAGGTCTGAATACAGCAGCGAGTCGCATACGACCTGCATGCTCTTCTTATACACCTTGACATTTTTTATGGCTTCAAGGAAGCCTATCTTTGTAGTGTCCTTTGGTTCCTCGACAACAAGACTGTCTGTCAGCATGAGACTGTCTGACACCATAAGACTGTCGGTGAGCATCAAGGAATCCGGCATGGCAAGCAAAGAATCAGACACTGCCAGGGAATCCCCCGACTGCATTCGGGGCCTTGGAGCCTTTGGCGCCGCCGGGCGCTGAGCCTTGGCAGGTTCAGCCGCCGGAACCGGCTTCTGCTGACCAGGGTTCTGCGCACCCTTCTGGTCCTTTGGCCTGTAATTAGGATCATTCTTGGCAGCCTCTTCCGCAGCCTTTGCAGCGGCTTCCGCGGCCTTCCTGCGATGTTCACCCACCGGATCTACATCAAGTGCATCCAGTCTCTTCTTTGCATCGACCACAGCCATGCTGTCCACATCACACATCTTGAGGGTGTAATAGACAAGCTTCTCTGCTCCCAGATAGAGCGTATCGATGCTGCCATCCTCCTCTTCGGTCTGTGATATGACCGCAGGCTTGCGTGTCATCGTCACCTTCGAGATGGAATCCACATACTCTATCCTGCCTGCAAGGCCAAAGACATTGCGAGTGGTGTCTGTAACCTGAGCGTTGCCCAGCATGTCGATGTTTGATGTATTCCTATAGAAATATAGCGAATCGCTCCATCCTTCCTGGTCTTCGGACATCACATGGACCTTATCTGTAAAGAAAAACACTTCATGACCCCTGTCATACCATCCGCTATTGGATGAAAGCATGTTTTCTTCCTTCCACACATCGGTCGCGCTGCCGAATGTCGCGAGATCCTTGTCAGATTCGTAAACCAGAGACCTGGTCTTGACAAAGATGGAGTCTGTGAACATGTTCACATCCTGGTCGAAAGTGAATTTCTTTATCTTCGAATCGTATGTTCCGTTGCGGCTCTCTATGATCTGTCCATCCTTGTCCCTCATGGCACCTCCGTTCTGGAAGACTGCCACAGAGTCAGCGGTATTATAGTCCAGATACCTTGTCCTCAACGTATTATGATCCTTGTCAATCAGCTGGACCACGGAACCGCGGAACTGTGCGAGGTCCTGGTCTATAAGATAAGTCAGCTTATCGCTGGTGAGGACCGTCTCATCCTGAAGGATGCTTACATTGCCCCATGCATCTATGACTTTGGTCTCGACATTCCACAAGGCTGTATCGCAGAGAAGGTATGTTCCGTTATGAAGGAATCTTGCCGGACCTACGACTTTTCTGTAGCTGGCACCTTCAATGTCCACCATCTGGGCAGACTTGGAACTCAGAAGCACCACAAGGCTGTCCTTGTCTTCCTGCTTGCCATCCTTTCCGCTCAGCTCCTGCGCTCCGGACATGACAGAGAAGCCCGCCATGACGACGAGAGCAGCTACAGCCAGTGTGCGGAAAAGTTTCATAGGCCTTGAGAATGATTATTTTCGGATCTTCTCGCTCCAACCCGAACGGTCGAAGTCGCAATCCTCGAATATAGGATCGATCACAATGTATGTATCCTTGATCTTGGAATCGACGAAATCATCGATGGCCTTCATCTGCAGCTCCTGCTTTGCCTGCTGAAGGAGGAGAGTATAGTCATTGCTGAACGATGCCGGATGCGCAGGTATGATCTTGTCTACCTTGATGATCTTATAGACAAGGTTGCCGTCACGGCCTTCGTTGTCGAGAGACTCCACCGGCTCCGAAATCTCGCCTTCCTTCAGATTCTTTATCGCAGCATAGTCCTGAGGCTTCAGCTGATCTATCTCATAGTATGAAGAACCTGTGGTCGGATCCGCCATCTGTCCCCCGTTTGTCCTTGTTGCAGGGTCCTCTGAATAGAATCTTGCCGCAAGTTCGAATGTAACAGCTTCATTTGCGAGCTCGGTCCTGAGGCTGTCAAGCACATGGAAACCCTTCTCTCTGTCCTCTGACGAATATTCTGGCTTGAGAAGGATGTGGCGCGCGTTGAACATGTCGCCCTTCTTCTCGATGACCTCGATGATATGGAATCCGTCCGGAGTCTCCACGATCTGTGAAACCACACCCGGCTTGAGGGACATGGCAGCATCAGAGAACGCTGGCCAGAAGATTGACTTGGACGCCATTCCAAGCTCGCCACCCTTGCGTGACGAACCCGGGTCCTGTGAATATAGACGGGCGAGAGTCGAGAACTTCTCACCGTTGATGATGCGCTCGCGGATGGCGAGAAGACGCTCCTTCACGGCGAGGTTTGCTGCCTCACGGTCAGGATATATGCATATCTGGCTGAGCTGGTACTTGATCGGAACCATCGGAAGGTCTGCCGGATCGGTCCTTTCGAGATACTGCTGGACATCGTACGGAGTCAGCTCAGGGATCTTTGAGGCTATCTCCTGCTGCATCTGCTGGGTAAGCGTCTGGTCCTCAATGGCTTCCCTCCACTCCTGACGAAGCTTGTAGATCGGCTTCCCGAACTGCTTCACGACCTCATCCTCTCCGCCGAGGTTGGTCTTGAGCATGTCGAGTCTGTTGCTGAGCTCACCCTCGACCATGTCGTTGTTCACAGCAAGAGAGTCGATGCGCGCCTGCATGAGGAAGAGCTTAGACGCCATCATCTCCTCAAGGATCTCGCATCTGCCCTTCTTGTCAGACATCATTCCATATGCCTTCATCATCGCCACCTCTTCCTCGAGGTCCGATATCATGATCATCTCATTTCCGACTACGGCAATGGTCTTGTCGACTACTCCGTCCGAATACTTCTGTGCTGAAGCCGTGAATGCCACGGCGGCAAAGGCCAATGCGGCCGCCAGTCTCTTGAACCAGAGAATGTCCATATTATTCTGTAATTACAAATTTTCCGTTAACGCGCGCATCTTCAAGCAAATCGTGTTCCAAAGCCGACACGAGAGCCTGCTTTCTCGCGCTTATTATCATGTCCTTGATGAAAGGTGCGCCGTATTCCAGCGGCGACAAGGCGCCTTTAGGGACAATTTCAGTCACATAAGCAGCATTGACGACACCTGACGTGTCCGTCCTTTCGTTCCAACCCTTCGACACGCCGGAGAGGACAGAGGCATAGTCCTGTCCGAACTCGCGCGCCATTACTGCAGCGTCTATCCATTCATTGTTCCATGTGGTGAACTTGAATGCAGACGAAAATGCCAGGCTGTCCGCCTCGAAGATGTCCTCGACCTCGTCTGACGACATCTTCTTGCGGATGGTCTTCAGCATCGGAGAATCTTCCGATATGCTCAGGAAGCGTGCCTTGACCACCGGACGCTGGAGGATGAACTTTGAACTGTGAGCTTCGTAGTATTCCTGGACAGCATCGTCACTCACCGCCGTATCAAGCCTCTCGTTCACATAAAGCTGCTCGTAGCGGTATTTCAGAAGGGATGTCCTATAGGCCTCAAGCTCCCTGGTCACATCCTTTTCGGACTTCGAGAGCTGCTGCTCTGCCACGGTCAGGAAGATCTGGTCCAGAGCCCATGTATTTATATACTGTCTTGCCAGGCGTACGCTGTCCTCGGCCGGAAGACCGACAGGGATCACCCTGTCGAGCTCTGACTTGCGGAGCTTCGCCTGACCGACCTCGGCCACGACCTCCTCCTTGTCAAAAAACTCCGAAATCGCCCTGCACGATGCAAGCATCGGCAAGACGATCCCAAAGATAAGCGTCATATGGATTATCCGCCTCATCAGCAGACTATCTTGAGTAGTTTGGAGCCTCACGGGTGATGGTTACATCATGCGGATGTCCCTCGAGGTATCCCGCATTGGTGATGCGTACGAACTTCGCGTCGCGGAGCTTCTCGATGTTCGCTGCACCCACATAGCCCATACCTGCACGGAGACCGCCCACGAGCTGATACACCACCTCGTTGAGTGTGCCTTTGTAAGGAACCTGAGCTACGATTCCCTCCGGAACGAGCTTCTTTATATCCTCTTCCATATCCTGGAAGTAGCGGTCCTTAGAGCCCTGCTGCATGGCCTCGAGCGAGCCCATGCCGCGGTATGACTTGTATTTACGTCCGTTAAGGATGATGGTCTCTCCCGGTGACTCCTCAACTCCGGCGAAGAGAGAACCTGCCATGATTGTGCTTGCACCTGCTGCAAGAGCCTTCACCACGTCTCCTGAGTAACGGATACCACCGTCTGCGATAACTGGAACGCCTGTACCCTTGAGAGCCTCTGATGCCATCATCACAGCTGAAAGCTGAGGCATGCCTACACCGGCGATTACACGGGTTGTGCAGATAGAGCCCGGACCGATGCCGACCTTCACTGCACTCACGCCTGCATCCGCAAGAGCCTTCGCACCCTCTGCCGTAGCCACGTTACCGGCGACAATCTGCACTTCCGGAAGAGCATCGCATGCTCTCTTGATCACATCAAGAACGCCCTGAGAATGTCCATGAGCAGTATCCACCACCACTGCGTCGGCACCTGCGCTTACGAGCATCTCGATACGCTCGATAGTATCTGACTTCACACCTACGGCAGCTGCCACAAGAAGGCGGCCCTTGCTGTCCTTCGATGCGATAGGATTGTCCTTTATCTTCATGAGGTCCTTGTAGGTGATCAGGCCGACGAGCTTGCCGTCTGCATCGATTACAGGGAGCTTCTCTATCTTGTGCTGACGAAGGATGTCTGTAGCAGCCGGAAGGCTGATGCCCTTAGGCGCTGTCACAAGATTTTCCTTTGTCATGATCTCTGACACAGGCATCTTCGGATCTCTCTGGAAACGGAGGTCACGGTTTGTAACGATACCTACAAGGAAGCCGTTGTCGTCCACCACAGGAATACCTCCAATGTGATGCTGAGCCATCATGCCGAGCACCTGACCCACAGTCGCATCCGGATGGATGGTTATCGGGTCATAGATCATTCCGTTCTCTGCCCTCTTTACACGGCGGACCTGGTTCATCTGCTCCTCAATGGTCATGTTCTTGTGGATTACACCTATACCGCCGGCGCGAGCCATCGCAATGGCGAGCTCAGCTTCGGTCACGGTGTCCATTGCTGCAGAAACGATAGGAGTCTGGAGAGTGATCTCCCTTGTGAACTTTGTTGAGACGTCAACACTTCTAGGCAATACCTCAGAGTGCGCCGGGATCAGCAGGACGTCATCGAAGGTCAGGCCTTCAATAATCGGAGAGTTAGTAAATGTCTGCATCTTAAGTCTAAAATTTGGCAAATGTAATCATTTTTTCGGATAAACCCAAACTGATGACCGCACATACCATGCAAGCATCAATAACGGCGCGACCAATGTCAGAAAACAAGGCTGGCAAGGTTGAAGGTCAGGAAGGCTGCCACCCATGCGAGAAGAATGGTGTAGACCGCCGTGATGATGGCCCATTTCCAGCCACCTGCTTCGTTCTTTATGGCGATGAAGGTGGCGATGCACGGGAAGTACAGCAGGATGAAGACCATGTATGCAAGGGCTCCGGCAGGGGTAACCGACATTACTAGGGCCTTCTGGAGACGGGTCTCGGCTCCGGTGTCTGCCACAGCCGACGACGAGACATTGTCGGCCTCAGCTGCCGGAGGAGTCTGAGGTTCTATCCATGTGGAGAGCTCCCCCACCGGCTGATCGTCTGCATACATCACACCCAGAGTACTGACTACAAGCTCTTTGGCACCGACTCCCGCCACGATGCCGACACCCATGCGCCAGTCGAAGCCGAGCGGCTCAAGCGCCGGTTCCATGGCCTTGCCGATATATCCGATGAATGAATGTTCCTGCTGCTCCCGAACAGAATCATAGGCATCGTGGTTAGGGAAATATCCCAGGAACCATATCACCACAGAGCACACAAGAATGATTCCACTCATCTTCTGGAGATACTGTCTGCCCTTCTCCCAGGTATGTCTGAAGACTGACTTTGCTGTCGGGACACGATATGGCGGAAGCTCCATCACGAACGGAAGGTCGTCATCCTTGAAGAAGCGGCTCATCACTTTGGCGGCGAGGACGGCCAGGATGATGCCGAGGGCATAGAGCCCGAGGAGCACCAGGCCGGCATTGCGCGGGAAGAACGCGCCCGCTATGAGTATGTACACCGGCATTCTGCCTGCGCATGACATGAGAGGGATGATCAGTATGGTTATCAGACGGCTCTTGCGGCTCTCTATCATTCGTGTGGCCATGATTGCAGGCACATTGCAGCCGAATCCCATGATCATCGGTATGAATGACTTGCCGTGCAGACCCATCTTGT
Source organism: Bacteroidales bacterium (assembly GCA_017473705.1). Classification (GTDB taxonomy): domain Bacteria; phylum Bacteroidota; class Bacteroidia; order Bacteroidales; family UBA932; genus Cryptobacteroides. The sequence continues at coordinate 16,336 of JAFUJQ010000041.1, forward strand.
GCATGAGCCTGTCCATGATGAAGGCCGCCCTGGCCATATATCCCGAGTCTTCCAGGAGGGATATGAACATATATAGCAGAAGGATGTTCGGCAGGAAGACCAGGACACTTCCCACGCCTCCAATGATACCGTCGACAACGAGGTCTTTCAGCCATCCGTCCGACATTACGGAAGAAACAAATGCCGCCAAATGTTCCACGAGCCATTCAATCCATATCATAGGATATTCCCCTATGACGAAAGTGCCTTGAAACATCACATATAATAATATGATGAACACCGGGAAGGCCAGCCATCTGTTGGTCACGACAGCATCGATCTTGTCAGTGACCGTATGTCTCTTCCTTCTTCCTTCATTAGGCTGATAAGTCTCTGCCAAAGCACCCTGCACGAATGCATACTTGGCATCCACAAGCGACGACTCCAGTCCCGAGCCCATCAGTTCGCGGACGCGGGAGTTCTCTTCATAGCGGGCCGAGATGACCTCGTCCCTGTTCGGAAGCGACTCCACCACCGCCTCGACCTCCTTGTCATTCTCCAGATATTTTATAGCCAGATATCTTGTAGAATATTTATATCTCAGGTCGTCATTCTTCTGGAGAAGAAGCTTTATCCGGTCAATGCTCTGCTCTATCTCCGATCCGTGATTGATGTGTATGTGACGCGACAGATGCGGGTCGCTCTTTTCGTAGACCTGAATGACCGTATCGAAGAGCTGGTCTATGCCTTTTCCCGTACGGCTGACCGTCGGCACTATAGGCATACCCAGAAGATACCCCAGCTGCTTGATGTCCAGTCTGTCGCCCTTCGCCTCAAGTTCGTCATACATGTTCAGGGCCATCACCACGCGGAGGTTCATGTCTATGAGCTGGGTGGTGAGGTAGAGATTTCTCTGCAGATTGGAAGCGTCGACCACATTGATGACGATGTCGGGCAGATCCTCGAGAAGGTTCTTCCGGACATATAATTCTTCCGGACTGTAGGCAGACAGAGAATATGTACCCGGAAGGTCGACCAGAGTGAACTTATAACCCCCATGCTCGAAGACGCCTTCCTTGGCATCCACAGTCACGCCGCTGAAGTTTCCGACATGTTCATGACCGCCCGATGCCATATTGAAAAGAGATGTCTTTCCGCAGTTCGGATTGCCGACCAGCGCCACCTTGATGCTCCTGCGACGTTCCTCGGCGAGAGTGTCCATCTCCCTCTCCAGCCATGAACCGTCGGCCTCGAGGGCTGCCAGGTTCTCGCCCGAAGTGTGGAGTTCCTTAGCCTCGCTCTCACTGATGACCTCAATCTTTGCCGCCTCTTCGCGGCGAAGCGATATCTTATAACCTATTATCTCATACTCAATAGGGTCTCGGAGAGGGGCATTAAGGATCACTTTCACCTTGTTGCCCTTCACAAAGCCCATCTCGATTATTCTCTTACGGAAACCACCGTGACCGTACACCTTTACGATCACGCCACGCTCCCCTGTCTTCAGTTCCGATAGTTTCATTTCTGTCTTGCTGCTGCTTTAGCGCAGCAAAGGTAGGAATTAAAATCGTGCCGCTAAATCATCATTTATGGGGATTATGCAATCTCGATAGTGTACACACTTGAGAACTTCTCACCCGGAGCAAGATGGTTCATCCAGTCCTTATCCTTGTACTCTCCCTCATATCCGGCCCTGTCGCATCGGCCGTACCACGGCTCTATGCAGATGAACGGAGCGACCTTGCCAGGAGGCGACCAGATGCCCACGACTGGGGCATCGAAGGAGAGGGCAAGCCAAGGTGTGCCGTCTGCACGAAGCATGTCCACGCGACCGATCTGAGAGTCCTGCAGCATGATGGTGTCTATGGCATCGAATGTATCCCTTTCAATAGGGAATCTGCCGTCTACCGGGATTTCAAGCGGATATTTCGTAAGGGCATCGACACATCCCTTTTCCTTGATCCTGATGCACTCCAGGCCGTCCTTCCTGTCAAATACGAAGAAACCGCGTTCCTTCTTGTCAGGATCATAATCAGGATATATGAATGCAGGATGAGCTCCTATCTGGAAGTAGATATCGCCATCCGAGGGATTGACCACTTCCCAGATGACATCCAGACTGCTGCCATGAAGTCTATATGCGATTTCAAGCACGAACTGGAAAGGATACTTCTTCAAGGTTTCCTCGTCTGACTCAAGCCTGTAGCGGACCTCTGTGTCTGATGCGCTCACCAGCGTGAAGTCCATGTCGCGGGCAAAGCCGTGCTGGCCGAGTGCATATTCCTTCCCATTCACCCTGTAGCGTTTCTCCCATACGCTTCCTACAATCGGAAAAAGTACAGGCGAGCGGCGTCCCCAATATGCGGGATCTCCCTGCCACAGATATTCAGTCTCACCCTTGCGGATGCTCTGGAGCTCTGCTCCATGGTCGCTGACCGTAACTGTCAGCACGTTATTCTTCAGTGTATGCATAACGGTTATCTTGATTTCAACACATCATATATGGCGGCATATGTGCCGGGCTTTATCTTATACGTGACATCAGCAGCGAAAACGGCCTGCTGAGCTCGTGAGAAACGGGTCTGGGCTTCATTCTGCAGGTCGAATGTCTTGGCCACATAGTTGCCTATGCGGTGACTCTCCAGGCGGAAGCCGGCCCTTTCGCGGAGCTCGCGCAGCGCGCGGCGACGGGCGAATATGCCGGCGTGCTGCCATGTATCGAAGACCTCCTTGGCGAACTCGTGCAGGCTCGCCGCTGCCGCCGCCTCGAAGCGGGCGTCGTTCATCGCCGCGCGCAGCGGCTCCAGACGGGCCTCCAGCTCAACCTTCAGAGCAAAGACATCCACAGTCGGCGCGTTCGCAGAATATGCCTTCACATACACCTCAGCAGCACCTTCCTCCACATGCGGCCCCGAAGGGTCAAGCAACGCCTCAAGCAGATCATACGCACGGACCTGCTCATCAAGCGAAATCTTGCCAGACACCGCAGCAGCATCCATATCTGCCGCGCATCTCTTTATGAGTTCATTCAACATTTTCACATCCGGATTTTAAAAGCACAAAAACGGGGTAATTTGTGTTTCTGACCACAAAATTACTATTTAAAAGCACAAAATCCAGCCTTTTTGTGCTTTTAAAGAATGTAAAGATGAAGTATCTTTGCACGATTAAATAAAAGGCCTGAATGAAAAGGAAGATTCTGACACTCATCATCGGTGCAGCAGCACTGACAGCCTGCAATCAGACGCAGGAGAAAACATCACAGAAAGAGAGCTATTATGAAACGATGGAGGTCACCAGGAGTGACCGCACGCTGACCACAGGCTACTCGGCAGCCATCAGCGGTGTGCAGACCGTCGAAATCCGTCCGCAGATCAGCGGAATGATTACTGACATCCTCATCGAGGAGGGAGAAAGCGTGACCAAGGGACAGGTGCTCTTCGTCATAGACCAGACCCCATACAAGGCGGCATACGAGATCGCCGTCGCAAACGTCAAGAGCGCAGAGGCGGCTCTCTCGACAGCAAAACTCATCCTCGACAGCAACAAGGACCTGTACGAGCAGGATGTCGTGTCGGAGTTCGATCTCATGACAGCACAGAATGATCTCGTGGAAGCGGAAGCGAAGCTCGCACTCTGCAAGGCAGAGGAGGTCAACGCAAGCAACAATCTGTCATACACAGAGGTGCGTTCTCCGGTGAATGGTGTGGCATCCATGATCCCATACCGCGTCGGAGCACTCGTGAACAGCAACATAGCGCAGCCTCTGGTGACCGTGTCGGATGACAGCCGCGTATATGCATACTTCTCTATGGCGGAGAACCAGATGCTGGACATGGTGCAGCAGTATGGTTCGCTGAACAACGCCATAAAGCAGATGCCGGAAGTGGAACTCATCATGAGCAACGGAGACAAATATGAACACACCGGAAAGATCAACGCGATAAGCGGAACCATCAGCGAAAGCACCGGAGCAGTCAGCATCAGGGCCGTGTTCAACAACCGCAACCACCTTCTCCGCAACGGCGGAAGCGGAACCATCATCATCCCGATGACCCTGAAGGACTGCATCGTAATCCCTCAGGCCGCCACATACGAGCTACAGGACAGAGTGTTCGTATACAAGGTGGTGGACGGCAAGGCCTCAGCAACAGAGATACGCATCTCACCGCAGAACAACGGAGTGGAATATATAGTCGAAGACGGGCTTGAAGTCGGAGACGTCATCGTCGCAGAGGGCGCCGGACTCATCAAGGAAGGCACAGAAATCAGAAGCAAGAGCGAGAAGGAGGCAGAGGAGTAATGAACATAAAGACATTCATAGACCGTCCGATTTTTGCGGGCGTTATCTCGGTGCTCATACTCCTGCTGGGTCTGATAGGCCTGTCCCAGCTGCCGGTGGAGCAGTTTCCGGAGATAGCTCCGCCGACCGTGAGCGTGTCGGCAGCATATGCGGGAGCAAATGCCGAGACAGTGCAGAAGAGCGTGCTGGTGCCGCTCGAGGAGGCCATAAACGGAGTGGAGGACATGATGTACATGGTATCATCAGCCACCAACTCCGGATCGGCAAGCATACAGATTTATTTCAGACAGGGAACCGACGGAGACATGGCCATGGTGAATGTGCAGAACCGCATCGCCTCGGCGCAGAGTCTTCTGCCTGCGGAAGTCACGCGAAGCGGCGTGACCGTCCGCAAGCGCCAGACCAGCCGCATCAAGACGCTGGCGGTATACAGCCCTGACAACTCATTCGACAGGAAATTCATCACCAACTACCTGAAGATCAACATCGAGCCGAGACTCTCGCGTATCGCCGGAGTCGGCGAGGTAGATGTGCGAGGCGGTGACTATTCGCTCCGTATCTGGCTCGACCCGGGCAAGATGGGCAAGTATGGCCTGATGCCATCGGACATATCGGCAGTGCTCGCAGAGCAGAACCTCGAGGCTCCTACCGGAACTCTCGGAGCAGAGTCAGAAAACACATTCCGATATGTGCTCAAATACAGGGGACGATATGAGAACGTGACCGACTACGAGAATATGGTCATTCGCGCAGAAAGCGACGGTACTGTGCTGAGACTCAAGGATGTGGCAAGCATCGAGCTCGGAGAGAGAAGCTATGATTATGTGGGTCTGGTGAACGGCCATCCGGGAACCACCATAAGCATCTCACAGACTTCAGGATCCAATGCAAACGAGATCATCGAGGCGGTTGACGCCGAGGTTGAGAGGATCCGTGCGGACCTCCCTAAAGGTCTGGACATCATAGACCTCATGAGTACCAAGGACTTCCTTGACGCATCCATTAAGAATGTGATCAAGACCCTCTTTGAGGCCATCCTTCTGGTCATCCTCGTGGTGTTCGTCTTCCTGCAGAGCTTCCGCTCGACCATCATCCCGACGATCTCGATCATAGTGTCGCTGGTCGGCACATTCGCCTTCCTGATGGTGGCGGGATTCAGCCTCAACATGATCACGCTTTTCGCCCTCGTGCTTGTCATCGGCACGGTGGTGGACGACTCCATCGTCGTGGTGGAGGCTGTCCAAGCAAAGTTTGACATAGGATACAAATCCGCATACAGGGCCACTGTAGACGCGATGGAAGGCATTTCCACCGCTCTCGTTGCGACCACATTCGTCTTCATGGCCGTATTCATTCCTGTGAGCTTCATGGGAGGAACCACAGGTACATTCTACACGCAGTTCGGTCTGACGATGGCAGTGGCTGTGGGCATTTCGCTCGTGAACTCGCTCACCCTCTCCCCTGCCCTCTGCGCCCTGATCATGACTCCGCACGAGGAAATCATCGAAGGACAGAAGGCCAGCTTCTCAAGCCGTTTCCACAAGGCTTTCGACTCGGCCTTCGGTGCCGTGGTGAACAAATACAAGCACATCGTGCTCTTCATGTTCAAGCGCAAGTGGCTGACAGTCATACTTCTTGTCATCGCCTGCGGCGGACTTGTCTACCTCATGAACACGACCAAGACAGGCCTCGTGCCTAAGGAGGATATGGGCTCCATAAACATGGACATCCGCACTCCTCCTGGAACCAACATCGCCGAGACAGACAAGGTCCTCAGCGAGATAGACCGCAGGATCAGCACCATCCCGCAGATCGAGGCATACTCGAGGACCACAGGATGGGGAATGATGTTCGGACAAGGCTCGTCTACCGGCAACTTCGTCATCAGGCTCAAGGACTGGGATCTCCGCAAGGGCAAGGACGACGACATCGACTCGGTCATCGAGGAGATGTACGCCCGCACGGCGGACATCACTTCGGCCGACATCATGATATACACCCGAGGAATGATCCCGGGATATGGAGCCAGCAACGGCTTCGAGGTGTATGTGCAGGACCAGAAGGGCGGCAAGCTCGAAGACCTGCAGAAGATCACCAACGATTTCATCATAGAGCTGAACAAACGTCCTGAAGTGTCGCGTGCAAAGACTTCGTTCGACACCAAGTTCCCTATGTATCTGGTAGAAGTGGATGCAGTACAGTGCAAGAGGAACGGCATTTCGCCGGGCGACGTGCTCAGCGTGCTCGCCGGATATGTGGGAGGAAGCTATGCATCCAACATGAACAGATTCTCGAAGCTCTACCGCGTGATGCTGCAGGCAGCTCCGGAGTTCCGTCTGGACACCGAGTCACTACAGAACATGTTCGTACGCACATCTGCAGGCGAGATGTCCCCAATCAACCAGTATCTCAAGCTGACGCGTATTTACGGACCGCAGTCCATCTCCCGATTCAATCTCTTCACCGCAATTTCTGTGAGCGGACAGGCGGCTGAGGGCTATAGCTCGGGACAGGCCATCCAGGCTGTCCGCGAAGTGGCGGCTCAGACCCTGCCTGCGGGATATGGATATGAATTCGGAGGAATGTCACGCGAAGAGGCTGACACCGGCAACTCCGTAGCTGTGATATTCGGCATATGCGTGATATTCATATTCCTCATCCTCTGTGCGTTGTATGAGAGCCTGTTCATCCCTGTGGTGATCATACTCTCAGTGCCGTTCGGACTGGCAGGAAGCTTCCTTTTTGCAAGGATGTTCGGGCTGGAGAACAACATTTACCTCCAGATCGGTCTGCTGATGCTCATTGGACTTCTGGCAAAGACGGCAATCCTCCTTACCGAGTATGCGTCACAGAAGAGGGCAGAAGGAATGTCCATCACCATGGCCGCAATGTCTGCCGCCAAGGCCCGTCTGAGGCCGATCCTGATGACTTCGCTCACCATGATCTTCGGTATGCTTCCGCTCATGTTCGCGAGCGGCGTGGGAGCAAACGGAAACATCTCCATCGGAGTGGGAACCGTAGGAGGAATGCTCATAGGAACGCTTGCGCTTATCATTGTAGTACCTGCACTCTTCATTGTATTCCAATATATCGAGGAGAAGGTAATGCCTAAAAGAGACAGAGAATGAAAAGGATAATATACATAGCAATAGCTGCGCTGGCGCTCTCAAACTGCGGACTTTACAAGCAGTATGAGCGTGAGGAAATGCAGTTCGTGGACAGTCTCTATAGGAGGATGTCCGTGACGCAGGACAGCATATCAACCGGTTCGGTCGCATGGGACAGGATATTCACAGATCCTCTCCTGCAGGACTGGATCAGAGACGGACTGGAATACAACACGGACCTGAATGTAGCCAGGCTCAAAGTCAAGGAAGCAGAGGCGGCTCTGCTTGCCGCAAGGTGGGCGTTGCTCCCGGGCGCTGACTTCAGCGCGCAGGGAGGTCTGCCGGGTCAGTTCTCGGCAAGCGTCGGAGCCAGCTGGCAGACTGACATATTCGGAGGACTTCGCAACGCAAAGCGCAGGGCGCAGGTTGCCCTGGAGCAGAGCGAGGCATACAAGCAGGCCGTGCAGACCCAACTTGTAGCCACCATCGCCAACAGCTACTACACTCTGCTCATGCTCGACGAGCAGTTGAGCATCAGCACCAGGACGATGAACACCTGGGAGGAGAGCATCAGGACACTCGAAGCCCTCAAGCGTGCCGGAAAGACCAACGAGGCGGCCGTCCTGCAGGCCAAGGCCAACAAGCTGAGCGTCGAGGCAAACATCCTTACTCTCGAGAAGGAAATCCTCGCCGTGGAGAATTCATTCTGCGCGTTGCTCGGAATAGTCCCTATGCCTGTGGAGAGAAGCAGCATGGCCATGCAGGAGCTTCCCGAGACACTCTCGGCAGGCGTGCCGCTCGACCTGCTCAGCAGGCGTCCTGACGTCCGCCAGGCAGAGCTCGCCCTCGCCCAGGCATTCTACTCGGTCAACTCTGCCAGAGCATCATTCTATCCGAACATCACCCTCAGTGGCGCCATAGGATGGACAACAGGCAACGGAAACATAGCCCTTGACCCGGGCAGTCTCATAGCAAACTTCATTGCAGGACTCACCCAGCCGGTCTTCGGACGCGGCGCCAACAAGGCCCGCCTACAGGCTGCGCAGGCGCAGCACGAGCAGGCGGCATACCTGTTCCGCCAGAGCCTCCTGGATGCCGGAGTGGAAGTGAACAATGCCATCACGATGTGGCAGACGGCGCAAAAGCGTGTGGAACTGGACAAGAAGCAGGTCATCCATCTGCAGGCTGCCGTATGGAACACCCAGCTGCTCATGAAACACGGAAATGCAGACTATTTGGAAGTCCTCACAGCCCAGAAGAACCTTCTTCAGGCAGAGCTTACAGAGGCTTCAGACAGATTTGACGAGGTTCAGAGTGTCATAAATCTATATCAGGCCCTCGGCGGCGGATATTAGGCAAAAGAGCAAAATTTGGATTTACGGATTTATATGCATATTTTTACCGACTAATTTTGGCAAATTAATCTAAACACAATAAGAAATGAAAGGTATTTTAAGATTTGCTGCACTTTTCGCAGCGACAGCAGCCATTTTCTGCTGCGGCAAGCCAGACAATGGAGATGGCGGAAAGACTCCGACAGACCCTTCACTCAACCAGGATCTCGAGTTCACTCTCGAAGTTTCAGAGACTGATGCGACTTCTGCAAAGATCAGAGTTGAGCACAACGGTGAGAGAAGCGATACATGGTATTATTTTGTAACCACCGATAGCAACATCGACAAGGCTATCCTCGACGAGGTTGAGAAGGTAATGAAAGAGGGCGACATCACGCTCCAGAAGTCTACAGGAAAGAACGTCACTGTAAAGGACCTCGAGGCTAAGACCACTTATACTTTCGTGGTTTTCGGTCTTTCAAGCGAGGGTGAGGTTTACGGAACTCCTGCTGACATAGAGTTCACCACAAAGGCCGACATCACCGACCTCACAGAGTCTGATGAATGGACTCTCTCATACGAAGGAAGAGAGGACGGCAAGGAGCGCTTCGGCGTACAATGCGACGAGAACTCAATCTATCTGTTCGATGTAGTTGACGCCTACTATGTCAGCAACGACCAAGGCGAGGTCGAGTACCTTGACGACTACATCATCATGACAGTGGAGCAGATCCAGACATACCTTGACAATGGCGCAACTCCTGCCCAGCTCTTAGAATATGGATACCTCCAGACAGGTCCTGGCATTCTTGCGACAGACCGCATGGCCAGCGGATACTACTTCCTCATAGCAATCGGATATGATGAAGATGCTTGTCCAACCGGAACATATTCAGTCGAGCTCATCGAGATCGCAGCTGAAGAGGCAAGTGCAGAGTATCTCCAGTGGCTCGGAACATACACTGCAACAGGTGCAAACGGCATCAGCTATACCCTCGAGGTTATGGATTATGACCCTAACTACATGTATGCTATCGCAGGATGGGAGACTGGTGCTGACCTTGGGGCAGACAAAAACAATGACGGAAAGCCTGACGGTCTTGACTTTAACACAGCATTCGTGGACTATATTCCTATATTCCCTACATATTTCAGCCAAGGCAAGATGGACTTCTATGAATACATTCTTACTCAGCTCGAGATGGATGATGCTGGCACAATCGCTGACTTCGGTCTTTACGGATGGGGTGTTTATAACAATGATTTAACACTTCTCGCTACAGGAGGAGGCGCAGTCATTGCTACAGCTGAGACTACAGACAATGGTGCAACCGGCACTATTACAGGAGGTGTTCTCCAGACAAACAACGGCAGTTCGATTGAGGTTTCTGCCCTCAGTTATGCAGCTATTTCGCAGGATGGCAAGAACTATTGGTTCTGGAATGACCATATGATGCTCCCTATCACTCTTACAAAGCAGGCCTCTGCTCCTGCACAGCAGAGTATCAACTTCCCTACAACAATCAAGAAGGAGAAGTTCAACGAGAGCAAGCAGGTAAGAAGAGCCCTCACTCAGGGAACAAAAATGACATTCTAATAAGTCTTTAATATTGGCAAGCACCCGGCCTCCAGTGAGGTCGGGTGCTTTCTTTTTGCACGGATGTTGCCATGAGTACTTGAAAAAAAACTCGCTATGACAACTCTCGTTAAATGGCTCGGAGACATACTTACAGAAAAGATGGGGATGTCACAAGGCTTTGCAAACATCCTGGATGACGCTATAGTCATCATAGTACTCACGGCATTCTGCATCGGCCTCAACTGGCTTCTGCAGAGCATATTCAGATGGATCTCGGAACGTAGCACAAAGTTCAAGAAATCCAAGTGGCATGCAATCCTGGTGCGCCGCAAGCTCGCGCACCATGCACTTCTTCTGATACCAGGCATATTCTTCTACATACTTGTGTGGATAGGATTCGGACGCAATAACGAAATGGTCAGGGTGCTGCATCGCATAGATGTCGTGTATATGCTCATTGTGGTCATAATGATCTGCAACGCGCTTCTCTCCACCGCTCTTGACATATACAACAAGACTGACAAGCACAAGACACATCCACTGCAGGGAGTCGTGCAGGCCCTGAAGGTGGTTATTTACTTTGTCGGCGGCATCATCATAGTAGCCGTCGTCATAGACAAGTCCCCGGCCGTCCTCCTGACCGGTCTGGGAGCTTCTGCAGCCGTGCTGATGCTCATATTCAAAGACAGCATACTGGGATTTGTAGCAGGCGTGCAGCTGGTGCAGAACAACATGGTCCGCCTGGGGGACTGGATACAGATGCCGGACGGCACGGCGAATGGCACTGTGGAGGAAATAACCCTGAACACCGTCAAGGTCCGCAACTGGGACAACACACTTACGATGATCCCTCCATACACTCTGGTCAGCACTCCGTTCAAGAACTGGCGCGGAATGCAGGAAAGCGGAGGCCGAAGGGCCGACAAATGCATATACATAGACATGACAAGCCTCGAAATATGCACAGATGAGACACTTGACAAGGTACGGCAGGAATTCCCTATAATGGCCGACCGCCTTTCAGTGCTCGAAACGAAGGAATTCACCACCAACGTCCAATTATATCGCGCCTACATCGAGACCTACCTGCGCCAGCATCCCGACGTGAACGCCGACCTGGACATCATAGTCACACAAAAGGAGGCCACAGCATATGGCCTCCCTATAGAAGTATATTTCTTCACCAGGATAAAGACATGGGCGGTCTACGAAAGACAGCAGTCGGACATATTCGACCACCTGATGACCATGGCATCTGAATTTGGGCTTCGGATTTACCAACGCCCCTAAGAGCCTCCTCCGCGCTGGCACACAACACCCTATCCCTCAACACCTTACAGAAACCTCGTGCTCCCTTTCGGCGGCACGAGGTTTTTATAATGCGCTGAACATCAGCGCATTAAGCGCCAGCGTTATTTCAGGGCTATGAGGTCGGCAAGGGCTATGGCGGTCATTGCTTCGACTATGACCGGTGTGCGGAGAGCGAAGCAGACGTCGTGACGGCCTTTGACCGACAGTGTGTCCATCTCGCCGGTCTGGAAGTTGAAGGTCTGCTGAGGACGGCTTATGCTTGATGTAGGCTTGAAGGCCACACGGAAGACTATCGGAGCGCCGTTGGTAATGCCACCGTTAACTCCGCCGGCACCGTTCTTCAGAGGACGTCCGTCCGGGCCTATAGGATCGTTATGCTCCGAGCCTCTCATTGCAGCAGCATTGAATCCGTCGCCGAACTCTATGCCTCTTACGCCCGGGATTGAGAATATGGCATGTGATATGACAGACTCCACGCTGTCCCAGAACGGTTCGCCGTAACCGAGGTCGATCTCAGGAACGACACATTCCACAACAGCTCCGATGCTGTCGCCGTCCTTGATGGCCTGGTCCAGGACCTTCTGCGCCTCCTCCGACATGCCTGGACCTCCTGTCATTTCGAGCGCTCCCTTTGTCATTTCGAGCGAAGTCGAGAAATCTACACCCCCTATCTCCACAATCCTGGCAGCAATCTCACTGACCGGAGCATCATCCAGAATCGTCGCGTCTGCCAGCACCTTCTTCGCGACGACTCCGGCGGCCACTATCGGAAGCGTCAGTCTTCCGGAGAAGTGGCCGCTGCCACGTGGATCCTGGCAGTCATCCCACTTGACGGCTGCTGTGAGGTCTGCGTGACCTGGGCGAGGCATAGCTGCAAACTGTTCATAGTCGGAAGAGTGAGTGTTTGTGTTCCTGAACACTATGGTAAGCGGTGCGCCTGTAGTATGTCCCTCGAACACGCCGCTCACGATATGCGGAGCATCCTCCTCTACACGCGGAGTCGTGCCCCTGGCACCGCTCTTCCTGCGCTGAATGTCCTGCTCGAAGTCCTGTTCGGACAACTCAAGTCCTGCAGGCACACCATCCAGTATAACACCTATTAGTGCGCCGTGCGACTCTCCGAAAATACTTACTTTGAACTTTCTTCCAAACGTATTCATTTACCGTGCCTCCTATACCATTGAATATCAGTCATTTACCCATACCTCCTGCTCCCTTTGGGCGGCAGGAGCTTTTTATATTCCGTTGATTTATAGCGACTTATGTGCCAGGCTTTCATACAGCTTATTGAAGTCCGGGAAGGACTTCGAGACGCAAGCTTCGTCGTCTATGATGATCGGACTGTCTGCTCCGAGGGCAGCGACTTTCAGGGCCATGACCATGCGATGGTCGTGGTGGGATGTGTATGCCCCTCCCTTGAGCATGTTGCCCGTCAGGAGTCTATGAGTCAGGGTATGTCCCTCTATGACCATTTCGTCGCCTTCTATAAACGCTTCCACGCCCATCTGTTTGAGCATTTCGAGGATCGCTTTGGCCCTGTCGCTCTCTTTGTTGGCCAGGCGGCCGACGCCGGCGAGGCGGCTGGTGCCCTGGCAGAATGCGGCCAGCACCGAGATGATCGGGAAGAGGTCAGGGCAGTTTGATGCGTCCACCCTGAATGCCTTCAATGGTGCTCTCTGTGCTGTTATGTTACCTGTATCTCCGTCAAGCTGTGAGAGGCTTGCGCCTGCATCCATGAGTATGTCCATCACCGAAAGGTCTGCCTGAAGGGATGTCGTGTCAAGTCCCTGCAGTTCGGTCTTGCCGAATATCGCTCCCGCTACAAGGAAGTTCGCCGCAGCACTCCAGTCGCCTTCCAGATCTATGTCTGCCGCCTTATATCTCTGTCCGCCCTTGACCTTGAATACCATTTCAGTGCACAGTGACCAGTCTCCGTCCGACTCAAGGAAGTCTCTTCCGCCAAGCATGTCGTTACCGATCCTGATGCCGAATTTCTTCAGTACTTCAAGGGTTATGAACATATATGGGATGCTCTTTGGCTCATGGACTATGAGCGAGGAGTTACGCTCTGCTAACGGCAGGGCCATCAAGAGGCCCGATATCAGCTGGGAGCCGTGCTTGCCGGAGATCTCGGCACGGCCGGCCTTCAGCGGGCCTGCCGCGGTCAGAGGCACGCATACCGGAGCCTCGTCATCTTCACGGATGATTCTGGCGTCGAATGCTTCAAGGATCTCCCTTGCTCCTGTCAGAGGACGGCCCAGAAGGGTCTTCTCTCCAGTGAAATGCACAGGACCCTGGCATAGCTGAGTCATGAGAGGAATCATCATCCTGGTCAGCAGGCCGGACTCTCCCACATGGAGGGTGAATTCATCTGCACCCATGCAGCCCAGATGGGCACCTATACCTTTGACAGTCAACGATGCTCCATCAACGGACACATCGGCTCCGAGATTGCGTGCAACCTGCAGAGCAGCCTCGTTGTCTCCACATGAAGTATATCCTTTCAGATGTGATGTGCCCTCTGCCAATGCCGCAGCGATTATAGCCCTTTGGGCAAAGCTCTTGGAAACGGGCATCTGCAAGGCATCACTGCTTATGAACCCGAAATCTGCATATACTGCCTTGCGTAGCTCCGCCGTCGGCCATTGGCCAGGTGCCGCAGACTCCTCTGCTGACAATGCCGCATATGTATATGGAGCACCATATTTCAGGCAGTCCAGACGGGACTGACGTCCCTCTTCTCCCATGCAGAATGCTATGAGAGAGCCTTCAGGAAGGTCCTTCACTTCACTGCGGAACCACCCGTAGAGCGACATCACCCTCTGTACATCCTCCTGACTGCGTGCCTTGGTCACTATCTTGACCATGTCCGCTCCATGATATATGCACTTCTCCACTATGGCCTTGAGCGCCTCCAGAGAGTCCGTGCCCTCGAAATCATGATATGAACGTATGAATATGGTACCGTTTTCATGGGCTGCATTGCGTACCCTCTTGGACATCTGCTTCGGTGCTTCGAGCTCCACATCCACATAACGGGCTCCGGCCTCAATGGCTCTGACGAGCCTGCGCTCGGCGATCTGCATCGCCTTCACCTCGCGGCTCTGCGCCGTCATGGACTCGTCCCGAAGAGACGGCTCCGTACACATCACATCAGCGATACGACATGTCGCCACCAGAGGCACGTCGGATGTGAACACATCCTCGACCTCTCTGGCCGTCAGTTCACACCTGTCGAGACGGATCTCCGCCATCTCACAATGCTCCAGAGCCTGAAGTATCTGCTCTGCATTCCTGTTCTGTATAGTCGTACAAATCATATTCTCGTAGTTTTGAGTGGCGTGACACAATCCTGCCGTTTCATGTCACACCAATTGGCATTTCACCTGAATTTGCCTCATTTTAGGGAGTGGCGTGACACGTTTCTGTGATTTCATGTCACACCGGAATTCATGCCAAGAGTGCAACCGCCTCCTCCACTTTCATGTCGTGAATCACCACATCGCCCACTGCACGCGGCAGAACGAAATGCACCTTTCCGCCTTCCGCCTTCTTATCCTTGCTCATAGCATCCGCCATCTCGCGCACACCATATGGGTTCATCACCAGCAGCAGACAGCAGTCCAGATCCTTCTCTATCATGGTCGCGAACCCTTCCTCCGCCATGCCAAGCTTCTCCGCAAGTCGTGATGCATATACCATTCCCAAGGCCACGGCATGGCCATGGTCGATATCATTATGCTGCTTATGGGCCAGGGCCTCGATCGCATGGGCGAATGTATGGCCCAGGTTAAGCTTGCGACGCTCTCCGCTCTCGAACTGGTCGCGTGAAACGACGCCGGCCTTCACCTTCGCCGCGGCCGCAATGAACGGCGTCAGCTCAGAAAGCCTTTCCGAGAGTATCTCCGGCCATTTCTCCATGCTGTAGCTGTAGGTATTGCCCTCAGCAGCCGTTATAAACTCTGCCGCCAGTTCTGAAAGAAGCTGGACAGCAGACCTGTAGTTGTCATTATCCTCTATGATGAATGTCTTCAGCATCTCTGCAGCCCCTGCCTGGAAGGCCTCCATAGGGAGGCTTTCCAGCACCTGCGGGCATATGTATGTGAACTCCGGCTGGCGGATCGTTCCGAGCATATTCTTATAGCCACCGAAATTCACTCCGTTCTTACCTCCGATAGCAGCATCCACCTGCGCAAGAAGAGTCGTCGGCACATACGCGAAACGCACTCCCCGCTTATACAGCGACGCTGCGAAACCCACCATATCGGTGGTTATTCCTCCGCCCACTGCCAGCACAAGCGCATCCCTGTCCGCGCCATTGTCCATAAGCCATCCGCATATGTCCATGACAGTGTCCATGCACTTTGCTTCCTCGGACACCTCCAGGAGCATGCCGGGCACTCCCCTGCGGTTGAGCATCTGCGACAGCTCATAGGCCGACGGGCATTGCATCGCCACATTGCTGTCCATCACCACGTATACGCCCGCGTACGGCTCGAGGCACGCCTCCAGAGCCTCAATGCCATCCTCGACAATGATACGGCTTATGACTTCATCTGCTGAATATATATTGATCTGATCCATATTTATAGATTGCAAGTCTCAATTTGTAGATAGTAAGCCATGACTTACAATCTACAAATATACATAATTGCAACCAAGTGCAGTACAATAATTTTGCAATTTACGAAAAATCCGATACCTTTGCATTCCTTAACCAGAAGGTCTATCCTTCCCGTGCTCACTTTCAGACCTGGTCAACGCGTCCGCTTCGCCGCTGCGCTTTTGCTTTCAAGCCGCGCACAACGTCAATACGAAGCCAAACGCCCACAGGCAACCGAAACAGCACACCTGCCCGGATGGCGGAATCGGTAGACGCGCTGGTCTCAAACACCAGTGGAGCAATCCGTGCCGGTTCGATCCCGGCTCCGGGTACAAGCAAATGGCCTACAGACACCTGTAGGCCATTTTTATATAAGATTTTCCCCACATTTTCCCCACATCTGACAATTATCTTGCAAAAAGTTTTCAGATTTTTCTGCAATTTCAGCACGGCACATATTACGCCAGGATTGCGGAGGATAATCTGCTTGGCTTCTTCGATACGGAGAGTATAGAGCCATTGATGAAACTTTGAGCCCCAGATTATGGCCTCCGCTACGTGCCTTGATTGCACTCACTTCGGCCTAGATCCACACCCGTTTAGGAAAAAGCGATTCCACCTCCTGTTTCAGTCTTGACTGAAGTGTGAAGAGATCGATAAATTCCTTTTTCACATAGGGATTTTCGTAAGAAAAAATCAAATAAATTTAATATCTTTGTTGACTGATTCCATAGCCGCAGTTTTATGAAGATTACAGAAGCGCTTTTCGCCGGCAGCAGCACAAGGATTTCAGAAAAGCCGAAACAGAAATAGAGGAATCTGGTCATGACGTCCAAGAGAGAAAAGATTCTGCTTCAAGGCCTTGCTGATGGTAACGAAAAAGCCTTCAGGGAGGTCTTCGAGCATTATTATCCGAAAGTCAAGTGCTTTCTCAGACAGTTCATTCATAACGAGGAGGATGCCAGAGACCTTGCACAGAACATATTCATCAAGATCTGGCTTCAAAGAGTGCTTCTTCGAGAAATCAAATCCTTCGGTGCATACTTGTACACCATGTGCAGGAATGCAGCCATTGACTATGGGCGGGTGTACAAAGTAAAGATTCCTTTCACAGAGGGCGATGAAGGAGAGTATGAGTCTGAAAGTGAGTTCTTTGCCAAAGAAACTGAAATCCAGATGACCAATATAATAAAGGGACTGCCGGAAAAGAGGAAAAAGATATTCATAATGTCACGTCTGGAAGGAAAGCCGTATGAGGAGATTGCTCAAAAGATGGGTATAACCAGAAAGACGGTGGAAAATCATATACACCTGGCATTAAAGGAATTAAGAAAGATAATATCAGTGATGGTCCTGTTTATTTAAGGCTTGGGGGCTATGATCGGATTTTTCGTCAACTATATACAGCAATAAACCTATGTCTGCATACAAGTTCAAAGGTTGGGAAAACATAGACGGGTCATCGGTGACACGTGAGGAGACGGATTCTGCCTTCAAGGTCGTCATGCATAGTGCCCGGGAGATAGAGGCGGCATATCAAGTCAGGCAGAAGACAGTGAAGAGGGCAAAGGTCATGCGCATCATGATGTATGCGGCAGCCGCCTTGATTCTGATAGCATCGCCTTTGGCCATCTATCATATGATGGACCATGAGGAGACTGACCTTATGGCCACTTCTTCTCTCACTACAGATCACGGAGAGATTCAGGAGATCACCCTGCCGGACGGCAGCATGGTCACGCTTAACTCCGGATCGACTCTGACATGGCCGGATGAATTCTCAAAGAACAGGGTTGTCACACTCACTGGTGAGGCGTTGTTCAATGTGACAGCAGACAGAAAGCATAAGTTCATTGTCCGGACAGAGGAACTTCAGATAACAGTCCACGGAACGATTTTCGACGTCTGCGACTATCCTGAAGACGGCCGTGCAACAGTGACGCTTTGCAAAGGTTCTGTTGCTGTGAAAAGATCTGAGGAGAGAGTCCAAGCGGCAACACTCAGCCCTGACCAGACATATACATATGATAAGGAAAGCGGAGCAGTCACAGTCAAGGTGATTGACGCTGCCGAGGCTACGCTCTGGACAGGCGGACATATCTATATAAAGTCTCAGACGTTGGAACAGGCTGCAAGGATGGTAGAAAGAAGGTTCGGTGTGAACATACACTTCCTCACAGACAAGCATCAGGAAACAGTCCTGACAGCCAAATTCGCAAACGGAGAAACATTGCACGAAATAATAGCAGCCATCCGCCAACTCGTGCCTGAAATGGAATACAGTATCGAAGAAAAGGATATTTTCATCAGATAAGAGCCCTTCATGAGATCCGCAATCAACACGGTGCTCGTCATCGCCGGACTAATCTGCACTTTGACTCTTTCAGCTCAAGACCAGACCATAGAATTCCCTCAGGGGAAACTCAGAATCAGGAAAGCGTTCGAGGTGATAGAGGCACAGAGCGGTCTGTCTGTCGCATATAATGAAGACCTGCTGGATGTAAATAAGAAAGTTACCCCTCCCAAGTCGGAAACCGTAAGCCGTGCTATGGAGATTCTGCTGCACGGAACAGGTATGGAAGCTATATTCCAAGGCAAACTTATCCTCGTAGTGCTGTCAGAGAAAGCTCAGAGCGAAAGTCTATCGGCCAAGGACGAGAAAGGCATTTACGTCAACATGCTGGAAGAGGCTGTTGTGGTCGGTTACGGTACCATGCAGAAGAAGGATATCACCTCAGCTATCAGCACATATCGGCCGTTGGAAAAGGGAGAAAGGCAGGTCGGATGTCCCGATGCCCTCCTGCAAGGAAGAGTGGCCGGCGTGAATGTCACGGCTTCGTCCGGAACCCCTGGCAGCAGGAACAGAGTGAGTATCAGAGGTATCGGTTCTCTCACTGCTGGCAATGAGCCTCTTTATGTGGTCGATGGCATTCCGCTGAGCAACACATCGGCAGATGCCGGAAAATGGGGCGGAGAAACCTTGAATCCTCTTGCAGACATCAATCCAGCCGACATAGAATCAATCCAGATACTCAAAGACGCGGCCTCGGCAGCCATCTATGGTTCAAGGGGTACAAATGGAGTCATACTCATCACCACAAAAAAGGGTTACAAGGGTGCACCGAAAGTAACGGCGGATGCATCCACAAGTATATCATATATCCCGAACCTCAAGAAACTGGCTGTGGCGGATGCAGACCTTTATCTGCAGGTTCAGAACGAGGCAATAGACAACTACAACCGTCAGACAGGTTCCTCTGTGTCTCATCTTTCTAATCCTTTTCCTGACAGAGCACAGTTCAACTGGACAGACGTAGTATTCCGTACAGCGTTCACATGGAATGGCAATCTCTCAGTCTCGGGAGGCTCGCAGCGAAACAGATACTACATATCAGCCAACGCACGTCAGAACCAGGGCACGGTCATCGGCAGCCGTTTAGACAAATACGGAGTGAAGGCAAATGTGACCTCCGACATAAGGGACTGGCTTTCGGTCGGGATGAACCTCACTGCCAGCCACACGTACTCAGACAGGGTACCTGACGGCAATATGGGTACATCGATCCTGACCCATGCATTAGAACACCGTCCATGGGACACTCCATATCATCCGGATGGGTCATACACGATCAAGGATGTGGACCTTCTTCACTACAATCTAATCCAGGCCATCAATGAGCAGGATGTATATAACAGGAACTTCCGAATGTTCGGAAGCGCATATCTCTCGGTAACTCCTATCAAGGGGCTGAAATTCAAGACCAGCATAGGAGGGGACTTCATGTATGCGGAAGACCATATATATTACACTGCCAAGCATATGTACGGCAACTCCGTCGGTCTGCTCACAGATGCCCGCAAGGCATATACCTCCGTTGTGATTGACAACATACTTTCATATGGTTTCAGTTCGACAAGAGGTTTCGCTATTGACATTATGCTGGGGCACTCGTTCCAGAAGGATGCTTCATCCACCGCATCCCAAACAGGACAAGGTTTTCCATCCTCGGACTTCGACGTGAATTCAGTGGCTGCCGAATATACCGATGTCACTTCCGGAATGTCCTCATGGGCTCTGCAGTCATTTATGTTCAGGACAACTCTGAAATATCAGAGCCGTTACCTCCTCACACTGACTGCACGAGCCGACGGATCGTCAAAATTCGCCAGGGAGAACAGATATGGGTTCTTTCCGTCAGCATCCGCCGGATGGGTCGTATCCAAGGAACCGTTCTGGACTGCACATAGAACTGAATTCAAGCTCAGAACCAGCTTTGGAGTGACAGGAAACCAGGGAGGTATCGGGGCATATGCTTATCAGACATTGGCAAACGGAGGATACAACTATCTGAATGAAAACGGGATAGCACTAATGACCCAGGGAAACAGAGATCTCAGATGGGAGAAGGCCTCCCAATATGACATCGGGGCAGATCTGTCATTCTGGTCAGGAGCTCTGACAGTATCTGCCAACCTGTTCCAGAAAGATACCAAGGACCTTCTCTACAACAAGCCGACATCAGCCGTGAGCGGCTTCACATACAAGATCAGCAACATCGGATCCATGCGGAACCGAGGACTAGAACTCACCATCGGCTCAGAACTGTCCGGGCACGGCGTCCTTTGGAAGGGAGATTTCAACATCTCATTCATAAAGAATCGTCTGACTTCATTGCTTGATGATAATGACATCGTGACCACTGACGACTACCATGCCCTCAAGGTGGATGAAGAAGTGGGAAGTTTCTATATGATCAGGATGCTGGGAATTTATCAGGACGACAGTCAGGTGCCGGAGACTCTCTACAAGCAAGGTATCCGCGCAGGAGATGTGATATATGAGGATGTGAACGGAGACGGAGAGATAGATACAGTGAACGACAGCCAGTTTGTGGGATCAGCCAACCCGGTCTTCTCTGGAGGACTTAACAACAGCATATCATGGAAGGGGTTCGACCTCAGCCTCTTTCTGACGTTTTCATACGGCAACAAGATATACCAGACATGGACTGGCGGTCTGCGTCTGGGAAACGGCGAATGGCCAGCGCAAAGGTCGGAGGCTTTGGCAAGATGGACAGGGCCGGGGACCAGCAGCAGCGTGCCGAGGGCGATATATGGAATGTCCTGGAACTCGACGAAATTCAAGAGCACACGCTTCCTGCATGACGCCTCATATCTGAGATGCCGCAACCTGTCGCTTGGCTACACCATCCCTCCTGACAAGAGCAGAATGGCGGGGATGACTTCCATCAGGGTATATGTCGCTGCGGACAACCTTTTCCTGATATCTCCATACCGCTACATCGACCCAGAAGTGAACACCAGTCTCGACGCCACCAAAATGGGACTCGACTGCATGTGGATACCTCAGCCGAGATCATTCACATTTGGAGTAACCGTAAAGTTCTGATGACATGAAGAAAATAATGCTCACACCTATACTCATATGTCTGCCGCTGCTCTACTGTTGCGACAGACATCTCGACCA
This sequence comes from Bacteroidales bacterium, assembly GCA_017473705.1. GTDB lineage: Bacteria > Bacteroidota > Bacteroidia > Bacteroidales > UBA932 > Cryptobacteroides. The sequence goes on from JAFUJQ010000041.1 coordinate 38,040, forward strand.
GTATCCGCACAACGGCATTTCAAGTGAGCTGATCTGCGAGGAGGATGCTCAGCTGCTTCTTACGGGTGCATACAACATCGCCCAGTACAAACCGACATTCAATGGCTGGGCTCTGTTCGACCTGATCGGCGGAGATATCATCCGCACCGGAGCATCCGGCATGAACACACCGGAACTGCTGGTCACCATGGGCATAACTCCGAACCAGAGCATTGTGGCGAGTCCTTGGAACGGATTCTATGCCGGACTATACCAGATCAACGTCTTCATTGAGAAGATCGGACAGCTGCCGCAATCCCAGAAAAAAGACGAGATGCTGGCAGCAGGACATTTCTTCAGGGGATTGTACTATTATAACATTACGGCACGGTGGAGAAATATTCCCATCGTGACTTCTACCATCGACACCGATGTGCCTCAGACACCGGAAGAAGAAGCATGGATCTTCGTGGCAGAGGAATTCAAGGAAGCCATCAGGCTCGGGAGTGACTTTCAGGACAAGAACCATGTATCGCATCAGGCGGCCAAGGCTCTGCTTGCCAGGACATATCTGGCTATGGGAATGATGAAGGAAGCCGCGCAGGTTGCAGAAGAAGTCATAGCTGACGGAAACTTCACATTATCTGACTTCAACAGCATCTTCCGAGGAGGGTACAACCGGGAAGAGATCTTCTCCTTTGCGAATCTCGTTCAGGAAAGCAGCGTGAATATGAGTTCCTACTATTACACCAAGCAGTCGCCGGTGGGAGGTGCATATAATTTCTGCCCGACTCAGGAGGCGATGGACATGTATGGGCCTGACGATTCAAGAAAGAGCGTCTCAGTGGACTATCAGGGCAGCAATCCCGTGCTGAACAAATACTGCAGTGGAGATGCCGGACACGATCCGCTCTACATAGTCAGGCTTGCCGAGATGTATCTTATCAGTGCAGAAGGACAGGGATATCCGGAAGGACTTGGCAGACTCAACGAACTCAGAGTCCACAGGGGACTCTCCCCTGCCGCTCCAGCCTCAGAAGAGGAGTTCCTCGATGCTGTCCTTGATGAAAGAAGGCTGGAACTGTTCGGTGAGGGATTCAGATGGTTCGATCTGGTCAGAACAGGCAGATACGAAAAGACAGTCAGCGTGGATTCAAGATACACGGTCCTCCCGATCCCGGCCAGAGAACTCACTCTCAACAAAAGACTGAAGCAGCACCCTTTGTGGGATGCTGCCTCTGACAATAAGAATTGACAAGTTGCCTATCTTACTCCGTATTTCTTCAGAATCTTCCTGATTTTCGGTGATATGGTCTCCACCATATACCGGAAACCAAGGTCAGTAGGATGCGTTCCGTCAGCCGTAGCTATGTGTTCGTCACCGAGAAAGCCTTCCGAAGATATGAAGTATATGTGTTTATCAGTCTTCATCCTGCGTCTTACGACCTCTTCGGCAGCTGTCTGCTTTGCGGATTCCCAATCTTCGCGGGATAGGCTGAAGTTTCTGGTCTCGCGTCTTTCCGTCTGAAGGAAGATCATCGGGACTCCCGGATGGGCAGCTCTGATGATATCGACAAATGAATCAAAACGCTCATATATCACGTCTGACGAAGGATTGGAAAATGTGTCAAACACAAAGGCATCCACATCCGGAATATCTGCAAGGAGTTCAGCATATTCCTTTTCCAGCCTGGACTTGCCGCTGAACCCAAGATTTATGCAGTACCAGTCGTTCTCTCTGCCAATAAGTGCCGGGTAGGACATGCCAGGACGGCTTGCGGCTGCGCCATGCGTGATGCTGGATCCCTTAACCACTATCTTATGTCTGAAAGGATTGGCAAGAGGACTGACCGCAGCCCCTTCTTCTATGCCTATCTGAAGTTCATCCACCTTGTCGAACAATGGAAGATACAGAAGACACTGCTTCTGTCCTTCCGCCATATCGGCGACTATCGTACTTTCATGGCTGTCATATGGAGGCGTGTCCATGTCTGGAGTTCCAACTCCGGCAAACACCCACTTGCCGTCCTTCATTATATACAGGTCCAGACCTTTCTGCCCTATGGCAGCCATGTTGGAACCTGAATTATTCTCACCGGTTGTCCATCTTGCGCGTATGGTGCGGCTGTCTGTGGAGAACAGCACTGCCAGACCGGTAGAGTAAGAGGCATACTTGTCTATAGTCCCGTCGTTGAACTTATAGACAGAGGTATCGATTCTTGTGAATGCCTTGGTGGTCGGCAGCGGTTTGCCGATCACGGTCAGCGTTGAGGCATCGACATATCTGACATTCTGTGCCGATGCCGTCATGACTGACAGCACGGCACAGACTGATATGATCAGTTTTCTGAGCATCTGTCCTGAATTATTCTGAGACATAAACCTTTCCTATCTTATGCTTACCATTCGCTGTGACATAGAAGTTCCCTGTCAAAGGAGAAACGTATTCCTCTGTCATTTTACTTTTCATGATACTGATGATTTTGATTATAAGATTATGTGTTCTTTGAGTTTTATATCCTGAGACGAGGCTCCGACCATTATGGTGAAGGTGCCAGGATTGATACGCCAGTCATGAATGTCCACATCGTAAAAGGCAAAGGCACTCTCTGGCAGACGGACATTGACGACAGCAGACTCCCCTTTCGGGATGAATACCTTGTCGTAGCCTTTGAGTTCCTTGGCAGGACGGGCAACGCATGGGTTATCCTCGCCCACATAGATCTGAACCACTTCGGCAGCATCGTATTCTCCTGTATTGGTAACAGTGAGAGTCACATCCACTCCGTCTCCGTTCCGGCTGACCATGAGGTCCGAATATTCGAACGAGGTATATGTGAGACCATGTCCGAAAGGATAGAGAGGGCTGACTCCTTTCTTTTCATATCCTCTGTATCCCACGAATATGCCTTCTCCGTATGTGACATTGAGAGTGGAATGTCCGCGTTTGGTCATCGGCTTCTCCACATAGTAGTTGTCATACGTCGGATTATCCTCCGGCCTTGCCTCGATGCTGATCGGGAGACGTCCGGAAGGAGATATTTCGCCAGCAAGCATACGCGCAATGGCAAGTCCGCCCTCCTGTCCCGGATACCAGCCCATGAGAACTGCCGACACCTTGTCGTGCCAACGGCTCATATCCACGGCTCCACCGGAATATATCACCACGATCACATTGTCGTTGTGCTCTGCAGCGAACTCGATGAGTTCGTCCTGTCCCTGAGGAAGAGCGAAGGTCCTGTCATGGTCTTCCTTCTCAGTCTGTCTGTCGAAACCCACAGAAACGACCACGGCATCAGCCTCTTTCAGTGTACGGGCAGCCTTCCTGTAGTCTTCACCCACGAGAGTCACAGGGAAATCCTCTCCCAGCTGATTCATGCCCTCGTAAAGGGAAATCGAATAGAGAGGGTCCACCGATCCGCTGCCGCCTCCGCAAGGAATGATGTCGGCACGAGGGCCCATCAGAGCCACTCTGCCACCCTTTTTAAGAGGAAGAGCGTCTTCATTCTTGAGAAGTACAGCCGACTCGCATGAGAGCTTGTAGGCCACCTCACGGGAATACGGATTATCCTCCTTTATGGTTGTGTCCAGCTGAGGACGGTCGAGGAAACCATAGGCGATGAGGGAGGCAAGGATTGTCTCAACTTTCCCGTCGATATCCTTTTCACGCACGACTCCTGTCTCGATGAGAGGTTTTATTGCATCATAGTTCATGCAGAATCCCTCAGGCATCTCGAGGTCGAGTCCGCTGCGGACACAGCCGAGCGTAGAGTAGGTGGAGGTCCAGTCGGACATCACAAAGCCCTCGAAGCCCCATTTGTCCTTGAGGGTCTCGGTGAGAAGCCATCTGTTCTCTGCCGCATGAACGTTGTTCACGAGATTATAGCTACTCATCACGGAAGCCACACCGGCGTCCACCGCAGCCTTGAAGGCAGGAAAATAGATTTCATTGATGGTGCGTTCATCAGCGTCCGAGCTCACATGATGGCGGTTGAACTCCTGATTATTCAGGGCAAAATGCTTGACCGTGGCCATCACACCCTGGGATTGTACTCCCTTGATGTATCCGACGGCTGTAGCAGCGGCCAGGCACGGATCTTCACCCATATACTCGAAGTTTCTGCCGCAAAGCGGGCTGCGGCAGATGTTCACGCCCGGGCCCAGAAGGATATGCACACCCCTTGCGCGGGAATCCTGGCCGAGGGCTACACCCATCTCATATGCCACGTCCTCGTTCCAGGATGCGGCAGCCGCCACTCCGCAGGCAAAGAGAGTACTCCTGGTGTTATTGCGAACTCCCTGAGGACCATCCGCCATACGGATGAGAGGAATGCCGAGACGTTCGACCGGACGGATATAGAAGCCATCCTTGGAACCGCCTATATAGTCGCATTTCTCTTCAAGGGTCATCCTGGCAACCAGTGCGGAGGCTCTGTCCCTATGCTCCTGAGTGACAGGATAAGCGACATCATCAGCCGGCTGATGAGAAGAACAGCCGGCGCTTGCCAGAAACGCCACGCCGACTGTTATTGATAATAGCCTGATATTCATATGAATATAGTCTGTTTAATTACTCCACTACTGGAGAAGCCTTGCTTATTGCCTTGTTTGCTGCGATATAGAAAGAGCCGTCAGACATTCTTACCAGTCCGCCAAGATTGCTGAGACCACCTTCCTTAGATGCTGACAGAGACGGATTTCCGAGGAGAGTCTTCACAGCACCCTTGGTATAGTCTCCGCCTACACCTGGTACGAGCACTCTGAATGCCTTGGAGTTGATATCATTGAAGTAGATGTAACCGTCTGCCTCGTCGTAGAATATGCCTCCGATCTGACCGATTGTTGCAGAAAGAGGGTTACCCGGCTCGCCGTCAGTAAAATTCAGTGTAGTTCCTGAGTTGTTGGTATTAGTTCCATCATAATAATGAGGCTTCAGACCATTTCCGGCGATTACTGTTCCGTTTCCGCTCATATCCGCGAGAACAAGCACGAGGTCATCAGCGCCTGAAACAATGAACTGCTCCTTGTTCTTTCCCCAAACGAAATGGTTAATCTGGATGTTGTTCTCCTCACCGTTGATTGTTGCCTTGACCTGGATTGTGGCAGCAACGTCAGTAGAGCCTGCATTCACCTTGAGGATACGGCTCTGGTCGCGGTCGCATACATAGATATTGTCCTGAGCATCAAGGATGAGATTCATAAAGTTGATGCCCTTTGAATCATTGTACTTTGCAGGAGTGTTTGTACACTCGAATACTGACCAGGTATTGTCGGCAGCAGATACCTTACCGATCATAAACTTGCCGTTCTTGCAAGCGGCATAGTAGTCACCGTTTGAAGCGAAAGCTCCGTGGTATGGATAGATATTCTGTGTTTTGCCAAGGGTCAACACATCTGGTTCGATCACTGTTGTAACCTCTTTTGTAGTCGGATTGACCTTGCGGATAGCGTGTCCGGTGTTGTTTGAAATTGTTCCACCGATGGTAGTCACCCACAACGAACCGTCAGAAGCCAAAGCCACGCCGCTGGTTGAGTTGAATCTTGCCTCAGAACCTACACCGTCCTTGTGCGAACCTGAGCCATATCCTCCGATATATCCGGCAGGATCGGTAAGATCAAGCTGATACTGAGGAACATAGTATACTGCGAACTCTGCTGCAGACTCTACAGGGAGGCAGCCCTTTACATAAACCTTGAGCTTGTAGTCGCCCTTGAGCTTAGCCGGAACGTATACAATAAGTACGCCATCCTCTGCGAGGCACTCAACCTCGACTTCGCCGTCCTTGCCTACTAATACAGCCTTTACTTCGTCAGCCTCTGCAAGATTCTCTACAGGAACTGTGAAGTCAGTGCCTGCCTCATAGATGATGCCTGTGATTGCA
>JAFUJQ010000042.1 GCA_017473705.1 Bacteroidales bacterium
CGGCGACTACAGATCAAGCGCTCCGGGCGGCTCGGCCAAAGGGCCGTCCTCGCGCTTGACTGTTGCCCGAGTATCCTACTTTTTGTCCACCCTTGAAAAATCAAGGTAAAATCATCCTACTTTTTGTCCAGGTGACCTAAAACCTCAAAAATGGCATCATTACCATTACTATCTACTCCGTCTTAAGGGCACCATTACCAAAAAAGGAACTCACTGAAAATCAGTGAGTTCCTTTGGTAAAATGTCGGGGTACTGTGACTCGAACACAGGACCCTCTGGTCCCAAACCAGATGCGCTAGCCAACTGCGCCACACCCCGATTAGTATTCCCTTTCATTTGGGACTGCAAATATAGGGACAAAAAATTAAAGTGCAAAACTTTTTTGAAAAATTTTGCACTTTAATTTACACCTGGCCTCCAACTCGCTGTTTCTCAGGCACTTACACAAACCTCGTGCCGCAAAAAGGGAGCACGAGGTTTGCAGAAACTGCTGGTTTTCAATTAATTAGGCGCCAGGATATGTTAGTAGCCGAGGTTCTGGATGAGCTTCGGGTTGTTGTCTATGTATGTCTGACGGATCGGCCACAGGTAGTTTTTCTTCTCGAAGGAGCGGGTCATGAAGTTTCGCTGGGTGAAGAAGAAGGCGTCGTCTGTGGTCGCCTTGACATTGAGTCCCCTGATCGGTTCTTTGAACACATCCTCGGCTATCAGCCAACGACGAAGGTCCGTGTAGCGCTTGCCCTCGTCGAGCAGCTCAATGCGGCGCTCGCGACGGATGAGCTCGCGCATCTGGGCCTGAGTATATGTTCCTTCATATGCAGGAATACCCGCTCTCTCACGGATTGCATTGACATACTCAAGAACCTCTGCTGTCGCAGACTCCCCATAGTACTCGTTCAAAGCCTCTGCATAGCTGAGGTAGAACTCCCCAAGACGGAAGATGATGCCGTGACGGTATGGGTGGTTCTGGTTTCCGATCTCTGTCGCCTGCGGATGCTGGCGCTTGCGCATGAGGTATCCGCACTGCGGCGAGTCGTAAGTAGGACCACCGTTGGCTCCGCCGTAGAGGAAGTCCACATAGCCTTCCATCTGGGTTGAATATTCGCCATGCCAGAGGATGGACACATAGAAGCGAGGTTCTCTGTTGCAATACATGTTAGGTGTACCGGCCTCTGTCACAAGGCCCTTGACCTCCTTTGAGTTAGAACGCACCCACGCAGTATTGGGATAATGGATATCCTCTGTGCTGTAGCCCTGTGCCACATACGACGGATCCTCGTCTATTGGAAGTCCGTTGCGGGTGAAGAAGGCATCCACAAGATTCTGCGTCGCTCCATATGCACCGTTGCCGTCACCATAACCGTGAGGTGCCATATTCTGGTCAGCCTCAGCATAGTTGCAGTTATTGTTGATGAATATGAGTTCAGGGTTTGATGCACCTGTCGCAAAATGGATGTTCATATATGAAAGGAACGGATCAAGGGTGCCGTCCTCATTGTACTGCTTATAGAGCGAGTATACTCCGAGGTCAAAAATGTCCTTGATAGCGTCCGCCGCTCTCTTCCATTTCTCCTTGTCATAGGTCTGAGGGAAAAGCGGTGTGCCGTCAGCATTCCTGATGTCCGCATACATCTTGTTTCCGTTGAAAAGCGGACTCGCAGCGAGCATATGCACATGGGCGCGGACCGCAAGAGCCATACCCTTGCTTGCCCTTCCATAGTCCTCGGACATGTTCTTTATCTGCAGCGGAAGCTGCTCTGCCAGGTCGAGAAGTTCATCGTCAAGCCACTCCACGATCTCCTCGAAAGGAGTACGCTCGAGCATCAGCTCCTCATAGGTGGAATCAATGCCGTAATACTGAGTGACGAGAGGGAACGATCCATAGAACTCAAGCATCTGCGCATAATAGTATGCAACCAGGAAACGGGCCTGCAGCTTCATGGAAGCCACATCCTCGGCAGTCTGCTCGGATCCAAGCGGCTTTGCCTTCTCCTGGAAGATATACGAAGCGCGGACCGCCTTATAGACGTCACCCCAAAGGTCAAAGTAGTTTGAAGTGGCACTCCAGTTTCCCTTCATGGCAGAGGCGGTCCACCAGCCGAATCCCGACCACTCGAGAGGGATCTGGACATCGTCTGCAAGGGTATTGAGACCATATTTCATATTCCAGCCCATGTATGGATCCGGAAGATAATTGTAGATGTTGGCAAGCCATCCGTTGGTCTTCACGACATCGTTGAAGACCATCTCCTCGGTGATGAGGTCATCAGGCTCCTGATCAAGATAGCCACAGCCCGCAACAGAGGTGAGGGCGAATGCACATATTATTATATATAATGTCTTTCTCATAACAAGCCTGTTTTAGTTGAATGAAATGTCAAGACCCACAGAAACCACTCTTGAGATAGGGTAAGCGGCAAAGCCGAAACCCGCGAGTTCTGGATCCCAGAGGTCGAACTTGGAGAGAGTGAAGAGATTTGTACCCCTGACGAATACGCGGAGGTTGTTCACCGCCCTGTCCTTGCCCATTCCCTTTCTGAGGAATGTATATCCCATCTCGAAATTCTTCAGGCGCATGAACGAGCCGTCCTTGAGCCACCAGCTTGAAGACTGGCTGTTGTTCTCGTTCACACCGAGAGAAAGTCTTGGCCAGAACACATCCTGAGAAGGATTTTCAGGCGTCCACCTGTCATCCACGTTGGCAAGGATGTTAGCTACAGCGCCGGAACCGGCACCAGGGATATAATACTGGTTGCGGGCATCGTCATAGTCTCCGCCGACCACGAAATCAGTCATAGCGACACCCTGGAAGAGCGCGCTGATGTCGAATCCCTTGTGACGGAACGAGAATCCGAATCCATATACGATCTCAGGGACTGAAGATCCGCCGATTGCGGTCACGTCCTCCTCGTTGATCTTGCCGTCAGCAGTGAGGTCGGCATACTTGATGTCGCCCGGCCTTACCTTGCCCCACGAAGGCTGCGGAAGACCCGGCTTGAGTGTTCCGGCCACAGGATCGAGGAAGTCGTCATCCGTATAGAGACCTAACGATTCCAGACCGTAGTTCTGGTTGATGCTGTTGCCTGTACGGGCACGTGTGGTGCCCACGATGCCGGCGGCCTCATCATACTCCAGGATAGTGTTGTGGGCGTATGTGAAATTCGCCATCACGGAGAGATATGTGTCACGCGAGAATGCCTTGTTGAAGGTCAGGGACGCGTCCACTCCCCTGTTGAACACCTTTCCATAGTTGGCATAAGGAGCATTTTGGAAACCTGATGTTTCAGGGAATATCTTTCTCTGCATGAAGATATCCTTGCGGACCTCAGTGAAGTAATCCACTGTGAGGTTCAGGGCGTCGAAGAGACCGAGGTCGAAACCTATATTGGTCTTGGTTGCTGTCTCCCATGTAAGGTCAGGAACACCAAACTGGTCCTCAGCGACTCCCGGATATGACACGCTGTTGTTGTCACCGAAGCTGTGTCCGCCGGCAGAGCCGTTGATCGTGGTCAGGTAGCCGAAACGACGGCCGCCCGATATCTGGTCGTTACCGGCGATACCCATGGATCCGCGTAGGCGGAGCTGTGAAATGATATGCTTGACACCGTCCATCCAAGGTTCGTTGGAAACCATCCAGCCGACCGCACCTGAAGGGAAGAAGCCGTAGCGGTACTTCTTTGCGAAGTTCTCCGAACCGTTGTATCCGAAGTTGAATTCGGCGAAGTAGCGGTTGTCGTAGTCATAAGCCAGACGACCTGCGAGGCCGGCGTGGCGGTATGGGAACGAATAGATGGCCGATGAGGCGTTCTGGTCCACATAGCTGCGCATGTTCCATACGAGGAGGGCATCGACACTATGCTTGTCGAACGAACGATTATATGACACCGGCACCTCGAAATAGGTGCTCCTGCTGCCTCCGAAAGACTTCGTAAAACCAAGGAACTCGTCTCCTGTAGATACGATCTCCATCAGGAGGTCTCCGTTCTCGTCACGTCCTGTGGCATAATAATAGGTCGGCCTTCTGGTGCGCTCTGACCAATAGTCCTGATATACGTCGAATGAGAATGTCACTTTGGCATGGAGACCTTGCAGAGGTTCCCAGAGCATTCCGAAGTCCTGGTCTATGGTCGCTACGCTCTGCAGCTGCGACTTATAGTTGTCCTTGTATCCGGTCTGAGTCGCCATCACATACGGGTTGGCACGGTTGGACTGGATCGGGAACTTGCCGTTGGAATATACATGCGGATGTACGATAGGCGGGATCTCGAGAGCATACTGGAGAATGCTGCTGACGTTGGATCCCGGTGCATGCCTGTCCTGCATATAGCCTCCGAGACTGAATGTGAAGAGCGTAGACTTTGTTATGTTCAGGTCTATGTTGCTTCGCACATTGTATTTCGTAAGCTTGAGCTCCGAATCGAAGGCTGCTGTCGGATCGGTAGCTATAATTCCGGACTCATTATACACTCCGAGGATGAAGCGGTAGCGGAGAAGCTCGGTACCACCGCTGACATCGGCACTTATATGCGCATTGGTTGCAAAGTCATTTGTAACCAGGTCAAGCCAGTCTGTCGAAGGAAAGAGGTCCGGATCGACACCGCTGCGTGTCTTGCTGATCTGCTCTGCAGAGAACGGCAGGGCATTCTCAGAATAGCCGGAGAGCAATGCAGCCGCATTGATGACTTCCATATGCTTCGCTCCGTCAACGAAATCCGCAATCTTGAGCGGATTGGTCACACCGTAGTCTGCCTTTACATTGACCTTTGCCTTTCCCACAGATCCGCGCTTGGTCTTCACCACGATGGCTCCGTTCGCTCCGCGCACACCATAGATGGCAGTCGCTGAGGCGTCCTTGAGCACAGAGAATGACTCTATCTCCTCTGGTGAAAGCTGGTCGAGAGAACGCTCTACTCCGTCGACAATCACGAGAGGATTGGAACTCGCTCCGAATGTGTTGATACCGCGTATCCAGAAGTCTGAAGCATCGTAGCCGGGCTCTCCGGAACGCTGCACACCGATCACACCGGCAATCTGGCCGGCAAGCGCATTGGAAAGATTTGCAGTCTGATTTGTAGCCAAGGTTTCAGGAGCTATGGAAGCGATCGCTCCGATGACGCTCTCCTTCTTCTGAGTACCGAATCCCACAAGGACCGCCTCTTCAAGGACCGTGTCGGTCTTCATCTTGATCAGAAGCTCCGTCCTGCCGTCAAGAGCGACCTTCTCATCCTGATAGCCGATGCCGGTCACGGTCAGCACATCCCCCTCGGGAACCGTGAGGTAGAACAGACCGGCGTCGTTGGTGATGGTTCCGTTCGATCCGTCTGACGAGATGACGGCGATGCCTATGATCGGCACGCCGGCCTCGTCTATGATCTTTCCGGAGACCTTCACTTTGTCGGGACCTTCAGCAGCAAACGCTGCCGATGCACCAGCCAAAGTCAGCATCGCTGCCGCAAATACGGCCAGATAATGTCTGATAGTCATAGGTTTGATTATTTAGTTGTCTTATAGTCAGGGTTTTCCACTCTGAATGTCTGCTTGTCCACACCCACTCCTGTCACTGTCAGTGATTTCCAGTGAGAAGGCAGGCGTGTCGGAAGCTGCACTATGCCGTTTTCGGTGATATCCACACCGGCGAATCCGAAGATGACGCTCTGGAGGATGCCTCCCAGTCCCGTTGCGAATGATACGCGGGAATTGTTTGCATTTTCCGAAAGGACTCCGAAAGGAGGCCTGAGCTTGTCGGTATAGCTCTTCTTGAACACCTTGAAGGCTGTCTCGGGGTCACCGAGACGGGCATGCAGCACTGCAATGATGGCATTGCTCATGGCAGGACCGTTCGGGTCTATCCTGTCGAAATAGTAATCGATGTCACGAAGAGTCTGCTCGGGATCGGTCACTACTCCCAGAGGATATGCAAGCATATTCACGTCGGTCTGCTTGATGATACGTCCGTCATATCCCGTATACTCCATGGTCACGCCGTCCGCGTCATATGTGAATACGAGATTGTCGGAAATCTCCATCCATCGGGGATCGGCGGGTCTGCCAAGCACCTCAGCGGCCTTTGTCACATCTCGAAGTACGCGCTTGGCAGCACCGTTGGTGAATGCATTGTCATCGACATTCTCAGCATATTCGTCTGCTCCGACCACGTTGATGATCGAGTATGACCCGTCTTCATTCTTATGGACACGGCTCACCCAGAACTCCGCTACCGCCTTGAGCACAGGCCATCCCTGCTCCATGAGCCATTCCTTGTCTAGGGTCACGCAGTAATACTGCCACATGGCGATGCCCACATCGGCTGTGATATGATGCTCATACGTACCTGTCAGGGCCCATACAGGAGTACACTCTTCGCCTGAAGTATCAGCCTCCCAAGGGTACTGTGCACCCTTGTAGCCGTGATTCAGGGCATTCTGCCTTGCCTGCGGAAGGCAGTTCGCGCGATAGTCCATAAGAGAGCGTCCGGCCTCCGGATTCATGACAAGGACCGGCGGATACATCCACAGTTCCGTGTCCCAGAAATAATGGCCGTTATAGCCTTCGCTTGACGAAAGTCCCATAGGGGCTATGCCCACGGGGCAGTTGTCACGGGTTATGGAATAAAGCTGATAGAGGGCATGACGGATGTCAATCTGACTCTCAAGATCGCCTTCTATGATGACATCTCCCTTCCACAGCTCCTCCCACGCTGCATGATGCTGCCCGAGCAGGTAGTCTATGCTTGACTTATAGGCAAATGTCGCGAAGCGCTTGGACTCGTTCACGGGGTCCTTGAAATCCTGAGTCGAGCACACCGCTCCCACAAGAGCGAAGCGATAGGTCTCCCCTTTCTTCAAGCGCACCGAAAACCACATTCCGTCGCGGCCTTCACCCTTGATCCTGCGCACCTGAGGCTCCTCTCCGTCGAACATGAACATGGACGACGAGCTCACACGATGCATCTTCGTGCGGGTCGCCGCATTCAGCTGGTAAACCAGCTGCGCGCCCTCGCCGAAGCTCGCCTGCGCGTCGCTCATCTCCTCCGGAATGCCATAGACATTCTCCACCTTGAGGGTAATGTCCTTCTCCGGAGTCACCTCGACAACCGACATCGCATTATATGGCAGATGCCTCAACGCCATCACTGTGTAGCGGAACGACGCCTTGCCCTTGAGCGAGACATTTGTAGTCAGCTGGGCCTTGCGCATATCGAAGACCTGGTTCCAGCCGGAGAAATCCCGGTCTTCCACCTTCTTGCCGTCCACGGTCAGTTCCATGTTCAGGAACACTGGTCCGCGGGCCACACGGCTCACTCCGTTGCAGCCCTCCTTGTCGAAGACGCCTGCGAGGACTATCTCGCGGGCCGTGAACGGCTTGTCGTCGGTCACGACGCCAAGACGACCGTTCGCCATGGTCGCGCCGTTATAGTCCTTTCGGGACGTCGCCTCCATAACCCAGCCTTCCTGAGCCAGGACCGTCAGGGCCAGGCTCAGGAAGGCCAGCATTGACACGAGTTTCCTCATATGATATTACATAAGGTTCTGATCTGTAACATCTTTCACCTCTGCCTTGATGGCAAGAGGATTTGTCACGTCAAAAGTAAATCGAAGCACTACTCCATCACCAGGGTATTCATACTTGTTCGGATCGATGACGCTCTGTCCCTGCTGGAAGTTTCCGTCCGATCCGGCCACGCTTATGAGATATATCTTCTCAAGAGTACTGTTGGCCAGATCATAGTTTGCACTGGCGATGTCTCCCCACTCAAGTTTTGTCTGGAAGAACTTGAGGGACGCATAGTTGTATATCCTGAGAGTAATCTGATACTTATAGTCATCGATCTTGGCCATACAGTAGCCGTCAAATGTCTCCCAGTCAGAGAATACACGTCCGTCACGGACTTTGCGCTGGTCAGGCTTTCCGAAGTTGTAGTTGCCAAGGCACCAGATTGCCTCGTTCACTGTCACATTTCCTGAATCATCCCATCTGAAGGTAGCAAGTCCACCGTCAGATGAGAGTCTCTCTACGCGAAGTGAACCCCAGTCTGACTGGTTGGTGAGCTTGTATTTGCCGCCTTCGGCACGGAATGTATATGTTCCGTCACCGTTGTTGTCGAAAAAGTCGATATCCACCCAAAGGTCACCAAGACCGGCAAAGGCAACGATCTGTCCCTTCTTGAATTCGACCTCAATAGTTCCAGGATATGCAGGGTCGGCAGTCTCAGGCACGACGACATACATGGCCTCAAGCGGATATTTCACAGCAAATGACACCACATCGAATGATATTGTTCCCTCCGGGATAGCCTCGTCATAGCTGTAGAGGTCAATGTCAGATGAATTGCCGAACTCCACATTGTCAACATTGCTTCCGCCGAAGACATACTTCGCTCCGGCTGCATCTGCAGCCTCGAAGTGGCCTGAAAGAGAAGCAGGAAGCGCACCTGTATATGACCATTTGTTCTCCTCGAGAGGTGAAGCTGCATCTGACTTGAAGAGTTCGAACTTGTCAGCACCTGCAACAAACTCCACAGTCTTGAACTCTGGATGCGCAAGGTTAATCTTGACAGTCTTCTCTGCGCGCTCGCTCTTGCCTGTCGCCACGAACATCACGTCATACTGACCGTCAGCGATGTTCTTGACATATGGAATCTGAAGACCTCCGTTGATCGCGTCCGGAGAATATGAAGATGCGTCAGTGATTCTGACTGTCTCGCTGGCGAGCTGCTTTCCGTCCTTGATAAGGGCAGCTGTCACGCTGGTCACGTCTGCCGTTGCCGGAACTCCGACTACGAACCCCACGTTCTCACCGAATACTGCGCTTTCCGCTATGGTACTGGTGAGGATTTCAAGTTTTGCGGTCTCAGGAGTCTTTTCGCATGATGCAGCAAAAAGGACACATACCGCAGCAAGAAGATAATTGATTATTCTTTTCATAGCTTTATTATATGATTGCCATATCTGCGAAAGCCCATAGCTTTGCGGCTACGGGCTTTCATGTCATTTATCTGATTCTTAGAGGTTTGGATTCAAAGTATTCCACTCTGACACTGGCGGAATGATGCCGAGGTTGATGATCTCGTCACGCATAACCTGGAGGTGTGCGTAAGATGCATCAAGAGCAGCGATCTCCTCTGGAGTACCGGTCACTTCACCGAAGTGAACGCCTGTAGCGTCGATCACTGTAGGCATTGCCATGAGAACGTTCTGATACTTCTCAGTGTTTACATAGCATCCTGCAGGCCAATGGAACTCAGGACCGCCCATAGCAGCCTGGATCATGAGAACTGACTGATAAGCCGGGCTCTGGAATGATGAACGTCCACGGAGCTTGATGATGTTCGAACCGCCCTGGATGGTAGCGTGCTTGATCTTAGCCCACTTGTCCTCAGGAATATTGAACTCTGCGAGAGGCTTGCCGTCAACAGTGATCTTTGATGCGAACACAGCCATAGCCTCACCGTGACCACCGTAAGTGCGTGCATTCTCAACCTTGTACTGAGGTACGCCGAGCTCCTTTGCGATAGCTGACTGGAGACGTGTAGAGTCAAGAGCAGCGAGTGAAGTGAGCTGGTTAGGCTTGAGACCTGAACGGATGAGAGCTGTGAGAGCTGTCACGTCGGCAGGGTTGAAGATAACTACAACGTGGTTTACGTCCGGGCAATACTTCTTGATGTTGTCACCGAACTCTGCAGCGATCTGGCAGTTGCCCTTGAGGAGGTCCTCACGAGTCATGCCCTCCTTACGAGGAGCACCGCCTGATGAGATGATGTACTTTGCGCCTGTGAAAGCTACTTCTGGATCAGTTGTCCATGTGATGTTCGCACCCTCGAATGCGCAGTGATAGAGTTCCTCTGCAACACCGTTTACGCCTGGACCATAGATGTCATAAAGGCAGATGTTTGGAGTAAGGCCGAGCATGAGAGCTGTCTGAGCCATGTTTGATCCGATAGCGCCGCCGGCACCTACGATCACGAGCTTGTCGTTAGTCAAAAA
>JAFUJQ010000107.1 GCA_017473705.1 Bacteroidales bacterium
CCGGATCCTCTTCTTCGGGAAAGAGGTCGGAGCAGGCACAGAGGAATTCTCCCATATCGCTATAGTCGGACATCTGCACCCAGTAGTCCTTGTACTCTTTCCCGTCCAGGATATGCTGTGTGGTTACGGCAACCTCGGCATTGTTCAAATCCATATTTTCCATAGACTCTCTGTTTAACTTGTTACTCGCTGGCTTCCCCAGCTGATATGTATCTTACCCTCGCTATCCGTAGAGCGTATCAGCAGGCTGTCGATGACCGACATGGTGATATCGAACTCCTCGAATATTTCTGACTGCTCCTTCACTTCGCCCGTCTTGATGAACTCGTTGAGACGCTCTTTGGTGAGTACCAATGCCATCAGGTTCTGCTCTACGGAGTCCTCGTAGGTGACATAATGCACATCTTTCATCTCCTTGGAGTCAAGGCGTATGAAGCGGAAGTAGAACTGCTCCATCTTGGGTATGTTCCATTGCAGCGACTCCAGTATCACATCATTGCAGGTGGGTATGTTTACCGAACTGCTCAGGCTCTGCTGCGTGCATATCAGTATGCCGTTGATGGTGGAGTCGAACTCCGTCACGATGCTTTGACGCTTCTTGAATGCCACATCTCCCTTCACGACATATATCGGTCTGTCGGGGAAGCGTTCACGGATATAACTCTCATATAGGTCAAAGGCGGCAAGTGTGGTACAGCCGATGGCGACCTTGCCAGGTATCTTACGTATCAATGATTCTATGTATCGTGTCTTGCTCGGATAGTCATCGCCGTAGTATCCCGATATGAGGTGTGGAACGGAGCAAGCCTTGATAAGCAGCTTGATTTGTCGCATAAGCCTCAGTCCTGCATCCTTCTTCGTGTCACCCGTGCTGTTGTAGTAGAGCTCGCATATACGGCAGAACTCCTCGATGATGACACGATAGACCTCATGTTCTCCCTCTGACGGGCTTACGGTGTGCGTCCGTATCTTGTATTTCTCGCCTGCGAAGTCGCGGAACTTACGGGAGATGATGGTCTTGCCTATGAGGTCGAAGAGTTCCTCCTTGTTATAGACATCCTGATTCTGCTTCTCTATGCCGAATACCGTTGCCTTGCCCGGACAGTGGCAGGCACGGAACAACACATGACCTCTGAATGCAGGGAATGGCTCTCCGCAGTGGAGGTTTCTTTCGCACTCTATCTCCTTATCTCTGTTCTCGTGATAGATGCTACTGCACCAGCAGGTCATATTGACAGAGTTGTTATAGAGGAGTTCAAACTGACTATACAGCTCTGCAATATTGTTACGGGTAGTTGTTCCCGTATCGAGAATCTTGTATTTGAGTCTGCGGAATATTGCCAGAATATGCTTTGTGCGTTGTGATGATGGGTTGGTAATCTCGTCCGACTCATCGAACACAAGGCATAGTTTCCTTGACGATAGCTTCACAAACCGCATAAGGTCTCTTTTGAGCTTGCCGACCATAGAGGTGGATAGCAGCAGGAAGATACCTCTCGGCACATCTTCG
>JAFUJQ010000043.1 GCA_017473705.1 Bacteroidales bacterium
ATGTGAGGAATCTACCGAGTTTTTCACAAATTTGCCTCCTGAGAATCGAGTATTTCAGAAGAAACTCAAATTCATCAGGAGGCATTCAAATATTCGATTCTCAGAGGGTTATATTTTGAGACTCTTTTTCAGCGGTCTCCCTTTCGGCGGCACGAACTTCCGGGAAAGCATTGAAAATCAAATACTTAAGCGCCAGGCAAATGACGACAACTGGAACATATTCATACCGGAATATCTGGAAAGTGGCTTATCCTATCCTGATAAGTCTGGTGATGGAGCAGATGATCGGACTGACCGACACTGCCTTCCTTGGAAGGGTCGGTGAGATCGAGCTCGGAGCGTCTGCCATCGCCATCGTGTATTATATGGTCCTGTTCATGATCGGATTCGGATTCAGCATCGGGGCCCAGATCATCATTGGCAGAAGAAACGGCGAAGGCAACTACAAGGAGACGGGAAAGGTCTTCTGGAACGGTCTGTATTTCGTCCTTGCACTGTCCGGAGTCCTGATACTTCTGTCCGAACTGTTCTCCCCGTGGCTCATGAGGAAGATTGTGTCTTCCGATGCCATATATGCAGCATCACTGAGCTATGTCAGATGGAGACTGCCGGGCATGGTCTTCGCCTTCATCACAGCGATGTTCCGTGCATTCTATGTCGGAACGACACAGACCAAGACATTGACTTTCAACTCCATAGTAATGGTGGCATCCAATGTGTTCTTCAACTGGGTGCTCATATTCGGACACTTCGGAATCCCAGCCCTGGGCATCACCGGAGCGGCCATAGGCTCAAGCCTCGCGGAGCTGGTATCGCTTATATTCTTCGTCATATATACACGCACGAGCTGCGACAGGCAGAAATATGGTCTGGACAGGCCTGCAAAGGCTGAATTGGCAGAGCTCAAGTCCATGATGCCCGTATGTACATGGACCATGATCCAACATACAGTGTCAGTATCCACGTGGTTCATATTCTTCCTCTTCATAGAACACCTCGGAGAACGGGCATTGGCCATATCCAACATCACACGCAGCGTTTCGGGACTGATATGGATGGTCCTCCAGGCATTCTCATCGACCTGCAGTACCTTGGTAAGCAATATAATCGGGGAAGGACATCAGGACAAAGTGATGTCGCTCATCAAACGCATACTTAAACTTTCATATGCAATAGTCAGCGCAATCATCCTGGTCTTCTGCCTGTTCCCGGAGACGATAGCACGCATATACACAGACATCCCTGACCTTGTCACAGCATCGGTTCCCGCACTGATAGTGATGTGCTCATCATACTTCATAAATGTAGCAGGCCAGGTCCTCTTCCTCGCCGTGTCAGGTACCGGCAGCACACGCACAGCCTTCAGGCTGGAGCTGATCGCACTCGTCATATACATGATATACTGCTCTCTCATCATCGGCCACTTCAAGATGGACGTCGCCATATGCTGGACCGCCGAGCACGTATACGCCTTCATGCTCATGCTCTGCAGCGGCATATACCTCCGCAGCGGCCGCTGGAAGAACCGCCAGATCTAAATTATGGCTGGCGCACATCACGCTGACCATCAACCCATTACGCAAAGCTCGTGCCGCCAAAGGGGAGCACGAGGAATCCATAGTTCGCTAATATACAGACATTTACTCGCCAGCTAGATGACACGATATTGCTTGATGGCGCGGGTCATTGTGTAGTCGAGCGGGTAGCGGGCTTTGGATGCGGCAGCCTTGCGGGCGAGGTCTTTGACCAGGGGGAGGTCTGAAGGCGGCTCTACGGCAGCAGAGGTCGGGGCGGAGTCGAGCAGGCGCATGAGGTTGTCTGTCAGGACATGCTCCAAGAGGAGATGGAAGGCGTGACCGTGGTCTTGATGGCGCAAATGGCAGAGTTCATGCAGGAGAATATAGTCCTGGAGCACCTTCGGCAGGCGGACGATGTTGAGATTCAGGTTTATGTTTCCCTTGGAAGAGCAGCTGCCCCAGTTGCTGGCATTGTGCTTTATGGTCACCTTATTATATGTGAATCCATATCGGGCGGCGAGCCCGGCAAGGCGCGGCGGCAGTTCGGCCTTGGCCTGCCGGCGCAGGGCCTCGATCTCGCCGGGAGCCGCCGGCCGCACGTCCTTCAGGCGCTCCTTCTGACGCGCCATAGTCTCCAGGATCCACTCGCGGCGAGCCTCGAAAAACAGCCTTGCAGCTGCGTAGGGCACAATATATGGAACAGACACGCTCACTCCCTTGACAGGGTGCACGCGTATGCTGATGCTCCTGCTCCGGAGACTTTTCCGGAACGTCACCTCCCCTATTTCCGGGTCCACCAATATCTTTCCCGAAGCCTCAGCCATCAATATCCGATCTCCTTAAAGAATTCCAGAAGAAGCGGCGCGAGCTTCGAAGTGTTGCAGACATATGAACCGTGATCCTCGCCAGGGATTATTACAGCTCGGCCTGCCGGAATGTTGTCCCCGATCAGCTGAGTATGAGCCGGCAGAATAAGGTCATGTTCACCGGACATGATCAGCGCAGGAGCGGCTATGCCCTGCATGTCCTCTACAGTCATATTTGGTTCCTCCTGCATCATCTTCACGAGTGGAGCAGGGTTCGGCTGCGCCAGGAATCCGTTCTCGAATTCCGGCACCAGAGAGCCTCCGACAAATATGTTGGCGCCGCTGGTCGCAATGGCTCCCAGGGTGCCCGGATACATGACCTCGAGCTGAAGTGCAATGTTTCCTCCGTCGCTGAAGCCGAACACAGCCGGTTTCTCCAGCCCCTTGAGCTTTATGAATTCATACACATCAGCCGCCATGTCCTTGTAGTGATACTCCGGAAGCGGCTTGTTGGCCCCCTGTCCGCGCGAATCCAGCGCATATACCATATAGCCGGCCTGCGCCAGCTCGCGATGCGTGGTCTCAAGGTCATTGTGGCTGCCTCCGTTTCCATGCAGAAGGATCACAGGCTTGCCGGCGCCTTCCGCCGCATAGAAAAGACTGACACCATTGACTTCCACAGTGTCAGTATAACTCTCATAACGGGTTTCATGGCATGCAGCCGCCATGAAGACGACTACTGCCGCAAGTATTCTCAATGGTTTCATTTCTTTTCCAGAGTCAGTCTATAAGAGTACTCGTAACGTCCGAACCAGAAACCGTCTTTGCGCAAAGGGTTGTCGAGGGTGATGTCAAACTCAGCACTGTTGCTCGAATACATGAACGATGACTTGAGTCTGAGGCCGTTCTCATAGACTTCCACGACCGTAAAGTTGAAGTCGGGAAACGCCAGATCGCCCCATCTGTCTTTAACGGGAGAGAAAAGGCGCACACCCGGCTTCAGATTCTTTATGTCATCGACATCGCACTCAAATGTTTTTTGGATATCAATATCCTCACCTGTCACTTCATTCTCAGAAGACGCACATGTCCAAAGGACAAATTTGTAACAATTCTCATTCATAGCCATGGGTTTAAATTTCTCAAATATAATCATTGGGCGGAAGAAAAACAATTAATTTTCACGAGGGTTTGTTTTCTTGGTTTTTATGCTTATCTTTGCGCCCGCTTTGGGTCTACCTGACAGTGGCCCGTAAAGTTTTGATGTTTAACCCTTAATCTTTTAAAGCTATGGCAGAATACCTTATGCCTGAGAAGAAACAGGAGCTTTTCGCGAAGTACGGAAAGTCTAATACTGACACTGGTTCTCCAGAGAGCCAGGTGGCATTATTTTCCTACCGTATCGCTCACCTTACCGAGCATCTTAAGAGCAACAAGAAGGACTACGCAACACGTCGTTCACTCCTTAAGCTTGTTGGTAAGCGTCGTCGTGTACTTGATTATCTCAAGTCAGTAGACATCGAGAGATACAGAGCAATCGTCAAGGAGCTTGGTCTCCGTCGATAAGCTACATCATAGTAGGAACCGACGAAGGGGGACGTGGCCACAACAGGGCCCACCCCCCTTTTTTCACGCAAAGAAGTCTGAGGGCGCAGACAACAACCTGCGGCGCCCGAAGAGTGATAAACATATATATCGGGTCAGATATGATGACCATTTGATGAAACAGAATATTAATCCACTCCCATAGGGGGAGGCAGGTTGAAGAAGAAGTAATGAATATCGTTAAAAAGACAATCGAATTATCCGACGGAAGGATAATTGAAATCGAGACCGGAAAGCTCGCAAAGCAGGCTGACGGTTCAGTAGTAGTCAAGATGGGTGGCACAATGCTCCTCGCTACAGTAACTTGCGCTAAAGACGCAAAGGAGGACGTTGACTTCATGCCGCTCCAGGTAGATTACAAAGAGAAATATGCATCTGCAGGCCGTTTCCCAGGCGGATTCATGAAGAGAGAGGGAAAGGCTTCAGACTATGAAATCCTTATCGCACGTCTCGTGGACCGTGCCCTCAGACCACTTTTCCCTGAGGATTTCCACGCAGAAGTATTCGTAAACGTAAACCTCATCTCAGCTGAGAAGGACATCCAGCCGGATGCTCTTGCAGGTCTCGCTGCATCATCAGCACTTGCTGTCAGCGACATTCCTTTCGAGGGACCTATCTCTGAGGTACGCGTTGCACGCATCGGCGGCGAGCTCAAGATCAACCCTAACTTCAGCGAGATGGCTGATGCTGACATCGACCTCATCGTTGCAGCTACATATGACAATATCATGATGGTCGAGGGTGAGATGAACGAGGTCAGCGAGCACGACATGCTCGAGGCCATCAAGTTCGCTCACGAGGAGATCAAGAAGCACTGCAAGGTGCAGATGGAGCTCATGGAGGCTGTAGGCAAGACCGAGAAGAGGACTTACTGCCACGAGGAGAACGACGAGGAGCTCCGCAAGGCTGTCGAGGCGTTCTGCTATGACAGATGCTATGCCATAGCAAAGTCAGGCTCTGCAAAGCACGAGCGTTCTGACGCATTCGAGGCTCTTAAGGAAGAGTTTTATGAAACCCTTCCAGAGGAGGAGCGCGAAGAGAAGCGCATGATGGTAGAGAGATACTATCACGCTGTAGAGAAGGCTGCAATGAGAAACATGATCCTCGACGAGGGTATTCGTCTTGACGGACGTGACACAACTACAGTCCGCCCTATCTGGTGTGAGACTGACTACCTCCCTTGCGCACACGGCTCAGCAATCTTCACCCGTGGTGAGACTCAGTCACTCTCGACTGTGACCCTCGGAACAAAGCTCGACATGAAGGAGCGCGACGAAGTTCTCATCCAGGACACCGATCAGTTCGTACTTCACTATAACTTCCCTCCATTCTCTACTGGCGAGGCTCGTCCTCAGAGAGGCGTAGGCCGCCGCGAGATCGGACACGGAAACCTTGCTTACAGGGCCCTCAAGCCTATGATTCCTATGGCTCCGGAGAATCCATACGCAGTTCGCGTGGTTTCAGACATTCTCGAGTCAAACGGTTCATCATCAATGGCTACAGTCTGCGCAGGCTGCCTCGCATTGATGGATGCAGGTGTGAAGATCAAGAAGCCTGTTGCAGGTGTTGCAATGGGTCTCATCACAGACAAGGACAATCCTAACGAGCGCTACGCCATCCTTACCGACATCCTCGGTGACGAGGACCACCTCGGAGACATGGACTTCAAGGTTACCGGTACAAAGGACGGTATCACAGCAACTCAGATGGACATCAAGGTTGACGGACTTTCATACGACGTTCTCGAGAGAGCTCTCGAGCAGGCACGTCAGGGCCGTCTCCACATCATGGGCGAGATGATGAAGACCATCAGCGAGCCACGTGCAGAGTACAAGGAGTTCGTTCCACGCATGGTTCAGATCCGTGTTGCAGGCGAGTTCATCGGTGCAATCATCGGAAAGGGCGGCGAGACCATCCAGAAGATCCAGCGCGAGACCGGCACCACAATCACCATCACTGAGGAGCAGGTCAACGGCGTTTCAGAGGGTGTTGTCGACATCTTCGGTCTTGACAAGGAGTCTATGGACAAGGCTCTCAACTGGATAAACGGCATCACTGCAGTTCCTGAAGTGGGCACAGTATATCACGGAAAAATCGTTTCTATCCTTGAGTTCGGTGCATTCGTAGAGATCCTCCCTGGTAAGGAAGGCCTCCTCCACGTGTCAGAGATCGCTTGGGAGAAGACCGACAAGGTAGAGGATGTCCTCCATGTCGGCGACGAGGTTGACGTGAAGCTCCTCGAGATCGACGAGAAGACCGGCAAGATGAGACTCTCTCGCAAGGCACTCCTCGAGAAGCCTGAGGGATATGTCGAGCCTGAGCGCAAGCCACGCGGAGATCGCGGACCACGCAACGACCGCCGCGACAACGGACGCGGGCCACGTCGTGACGACAGGGGTCCACGTCGCGACGACAGAGGTCCAAGAGGCCCTCGCCGCGACCGTCGTGACGCTCCGGTAGAAAACAACGAACAGAACAACGAACCAGAGATGTTCTAATATCCTGAGACGGTGACGTTTTCGCGTTACCGTCTCTTTTTTATAGTGCAACTATGAAAGTTTTTATTATCTTTGCATATGTTACAGGTAAGAAACATTAACCCTAATACAATTAATTATGAAAAAAATCATTCTCGTAGCAGCACTCGTGCTCGGTTTCGCAGTAGCAGCATCAGCTCAGCCAAGAGCACTCGGTCTTAGAGGCGGATGGGGAGCAGAACTCTCATACCAGCACAGCTTTGGAGCAAACTTCCTGCAGGCTGACCTCGGACTCAACACATTCAACTCTGTACATGGTTCAGCAGTCTACAACTTCATGATTGCTCAGCCCGCATGGACTTCAAGAGGTGAGTGGGGTTTCTACGCAGGTCCCGGTGCGGCAATCGGCATGTCACTCGGTACAGGCAACAATGACGGATACTTCCACGTTGCAGCTGCAGGTATGGTTGGTCTCGAGTACACATTCTGGTTCCCTCTCCAGCTTTCACTCGACCTCAAGCCTACACTCGGATTCGGATTCGGTCATGGATTCCACTGGGGCGTAATGCCAGCATTCGGCATCCGCTACAGATTCTAGGATTCCAGTCTCAGATTCATACGGCGATCAGGCAACTGACCGCCGTTTTTTATGCCCGGAATATTCTTGCTGACTGTCTAGGCAAGGATTTGACAATAATTTCACTATATTTGCAGATTGGGTAAAACAAAAGGATATGAGAGATTTATATATAACCAATTCGCTTTCGAGAAAGAAGGAGATATTCAAGCCTATAAACGAAGGGCATGTGGGACTTTATGTCTGCGGACCTACAGTATACGGCGACGCTCACCTCGGACACGCAAGACCTGGCGTGACATATGACGTTTTCGTGAAACTCCTACGCCACCTCGGCTACAAGGTGCGCTATGTCCGCAACATCACTGATGTGGGACATCTTGAGCATGATGCTGACGAAGGAGAGGACAAGATAGCAAAGAAGGCTCGCCTTGAGCAGCTCGAACCTATGGAAGTGGTGCAGAGATGCACACTCGCCTACCATGAGGCCATGAGGATGCTCAACGTGGCCCCGCCTTCGATCGAGCCTCGCGCTTCCGGACACATCATCGAGCAGATCGACCTTGTGAAGAAGATTCTCGATGCCGGATATGCTTATGAGAGCAACGGATCCATATATTTCGACGTCCTCAAGTATGACAAGGACCACAAGTACGGCATCCTTTCGGGCCGAACTCTGGACGAGGTGAAGGAAGGTACACGCGACCTGGACGGACAGCAGGACAAGCGTGCTTCGTACGACTTCGCCCTCTGGAAGAAGGCGTCGCCGGAGCACATCATGCGCTGGCCGTCACCTTGGAGCGACGGATTCCCAGGCTGGCATCTCGAGTGCTCTGCCATGAGTGAAAAGTATCTCGGCAAGGAGTTCGACGTGCATGGAGGCGGAATGGACCTGCTCTTCCCGCATCACGAGTGCGAGATCGCGCAGAACACCGCTTCACGCGGCTGCAGCGGTGTCCGCTACTGGATGCACAACAACATGATCACCATCGAGGGCAAGAAGATGGGCAAGTCGCTGGGCAACTTCATAACCCTTCCGGAACTGTTTGCCGGAAATCATCCGAAGCTTGACCAGGCATACACCCCGATGACCGTGCGCTTCTTCATTCTCCAGGCACACTATCGCGGAACACTCGACTTCAGCAACGAGGCTCTGCAGGCTGCTGAGAAGGGCCTGAAGAGGATCCAGCAGGCAGCGAAGGACCTTCGCGCACTGGCCGCAGCTGCCGGCGTGCAGGCTGCTCCTGCGCTTGCGTATGGAGAGTTCGTCTCAGCTGTCGCTCCTGACACTGTGACTGCATCCAACGATGAGGTCCGTGAGCTTGTGGAAAAGGTATATGAAGCTCTCTGCGACGACCTCAACACGCCTATCGCGCTGTCTCACATCTTCGACGCCGTGCGCATCATCAACACTGCCAAGGACAAGAAGATGACCCTCGACGCTGCTGACTACAAGGCACTTGTGGATCTCTTTGACAATGTTGTGTTCGGAGTTCTCGGACTTCGCGACGAGGACAACGAAGGCGGAAAGGCCACAGAGACCATCGACGGACTCGTGCAGATGGTGCTCGAGCAAAGGAAGGCCGCCAAGGCCGCCAAGGACTGGGCGACCAGCGACCGCATCCGCGATGAGCTCAAGGCACTCGGCATCCAGATCAAAGACACCAAAGACGGCACAGAGTGGACACTGATGTAGACCACGCGCAGTTTTGCTATAGAAATGCTCTCGGTATCCCAAAAATGAAGGGGACCGAGAGCATTTTATGTATGTTTTTGCACTTGGTCTATATGACTTTCGCGACTATTTCCGGATCAAGACGCGTTAGACGGGCTATCTGCTTGGCTCCTGCCATGAAATTGCGTTTAAGCAAGAGGCAAAGCCTGATGCGCTGTTCCATAGTAAGTTGAACGACAGAGTCCTTGTGAAACTCCCTTCTGACAAGTTCATTCATCTGTGTCAGCATCTCCTGGTCAGTCATGGAGACACTTCCGGCAATGCCAAGAGCCACCTCGACATCATTCTCTACCTTTCTGGACATCAGGGCCATCAATCTGGCTGGATGACGGAAGATTCTTTCAACCGCTTCCACATCCACATAGCATGACGGAAGAACCATTCCGTTTGCATCCACCAAGTAATGGTCTGGAACGGATATTCTTGATTTCAGGATACGGAAGCGCTTCCTCTCACTCATGTCATTTACCCTTTCTCCAACCAGCTTCATCCCACCATTGAAATACAGGGCAGCTGATGACCATGGATAATGATACGGCATCAGAAACACTCCCGCCGCAAGAGGATTTCTAAGCACATATGCTATCACATTCTCCAGGTATTCCTGACTATCAACCCTGTCTATACGAACATCCAAGCCACGTAATGCCTGCACCTCGCCAACGGACATCCTCATCCTCATCGCACACCTGCGTTTATACTCTTCAGCGAACCGTCGGCACCCCTCTAAAGTCCCGTATAGGACAAAGTGAAAGTGATTGCTCATAAGGCAAAAACACAAGATTACCACATCAAATCCCAGCAAGGTGATCGCGACATCGTTCATTCCGGCGATAAAGTCCTCCCTGCTCTTGAAGATGTCATTCCTCTCCAGTCCATGACTGCTTACATGATAATAGCCTTTCATTTTTTTGATCAAGTTAAGGAGTATGACGGGATGTATCGACAAATTGTAAAAAAGATTCTGCAGATTTTTCTCTTTTTTACAATTATAAAATTTCTTAATAGGTAGACCGAGTGCATTTAGGGTATGTTTTTGCTCTTGATCCCCTCAAAAAACTATAGACCGAGAGCATTTTATGTGTGTTTTTGCACTTGGTCTCTACAAGCTGTCGAGGAAAAGAGTTATATTAGCGGTTGGTAATTATGATTTAGTATGTATAAGTTCATTTCTTGGAATGTGAATGGCCTGAGGGCTGTGTGCGGCAAGGGGTTTGCCGATATCTTTACTGAGCTGGATGCTGATTTCTTCTGTCTGCAGGAGACCAAGATGCAGGAGGGACAGCTGGACCTGGAGTTCCCCGGATACAAGTCATATTGGAACTATGCCGACAAGAAGGGATACTCGGGAACAGCGATCTACACCAGGCACGAGCCATTATCAGTGACATACGGCATTGGCATAGACGAGCATGACCATGAGGGAAGGGTCATCACTATGGAGATGGAGGATTTCTTCCTGGTATGCGTATACACTCCTAACTCTCAGGACGAGCTCAGAAGGTTGGACTACAGGATGAAGTGGGAAGATGACTTCAGAGCATATCTGTGCGCTCTGGAGGCCAGAGAGTTCACCGGAGATGACGAGCAGACATTCCACAAGGGAGTCATAGTCTGCGGCGACCTCAACGTCGCCCACAAGGAAATCGACCTTAAGAATCCAAAGACAAACAGGAAGAATGCAGGATTCACTGACGAGGAGAGAGACAAGTTCACTACCCTGCTGGATGCAGGTTTCATAGACACATTCAGGTATTTCTACCCAGACATGACTGACATATATTCCTGGTGGTCATACAGGTTCCAGGCACGCCAGAAGAACGCAGGGTGGCGCATCGACTACTTTGTAGTCAGCGAGTCGCTGCGCCCGCGCCTGGCCGGAGCAAAGATCCACACGGAGATCTTCGGCTCGGACCACTGCCCTGTGGAGCTCACTCTGTCCCGCTAGAAAACGGGCGGAAGTGGCATTTGTTTTGAGAGGCGTGAGAGAAAAGGAGTATACAATGAAAGAGAACATCAAGCATCTTGAGAAGGAACGCCGTTTCTCAACAGTAGTGGAAGGCCACGAGGCCCATGTGGATTATGTCATCAGTGAAGGAGCGTTAGTAGTCACACATACATTCGTACCGAAGCCAATCAAGGGAAGAGGCATTGCATCAGACCTGGTCAGGGAGGCTTACAGATTCGCTGATCTGAACGGGCTTCGCTGCAAGGCCACATGCTCATATGCATTAGCGTGGCTCGCCCAGCATCCCGACTAACAGGGAGAGCAGCATCTATCATAAGCGGCAGCATCGCAGCATATGAACAGTACGTGTCCGTTCCAGGGACTAGCTGGGGGATAGGGCCCTTGGAACAGTCGTGAAGGGCAAAACGTTGAGTCGCAGCGTTTTACAGACATGCAGTGTTCCAAGGGCCTTCAAACATCTGTGCCCCTGGAACACATAAGAGCGCGAAGCCACTCTCTGGAGTACGTCACCGGAAACCCGGACAGTAAGCAATGATCCAAACACGTCACACGCAACCCGGACAGTCAGCAATGATCCAAACACGTCACACGCAACCCGGACAGTCAGCAATAATCCGGACAGGTAAGCAATAATCCAGACACGTCAGCACGAATCCGAACACGACACACGGAACGCAGACACGTCAGCACGAATCCGAACACGACACACGGAACGCAAACACGTCAGCAAGAAGACGGACACGTTACTGGGAAGACGGACAAAGAGCGGGAAGCCGGGCGAGGCAGCTGGAAGTTTATTTTCTGATGGTTTCCACTACATATGACACAGCTCCGAAGAAGATCTGCGTGATGGCCTGTGATGTGTGGGAGAGAGTGGCGTATACTATGCCCATTTCCATAGGTATGCCATACACCATGGAGAGCGTCAGGCTGATCACGAAATGGAAAGCGCCGATGCCGCCAGGGACGGGCACGGCGAAGCCGATGCCTCCGACCAACGACAGGAAGAGCGCGTCAATGATGTCGAGATGTTCCAGGAAAGGCGCAGCCCAGACAGTGCTTGCTGCCATCAGCCAGTATGTGAGCCAGATGCATGCCGTATATGCAAAGAACAGCCATTTCTTCTCCATCTGCAGGCAGCTCGCGAAGCCCTGGAGTATGCCCCTGAATATGCCCCAAACCTTGCTGCAGAAGGCATTTGACTCTCTATAGCGCCATAAAAACCACAGTCCGGCCGAGCACACGGCAACTAGCAAGGCAACTATCCACCAGATGCTGAAATCCAGTCTCTGAGCCATAGGGTTCCATATCTGATCGACAAAGAATCCGCCGAACCTCTTGAACCCGGCAATCACCACGACAGCAAGCAGAAGGAGCATCACCAGAAGTTCCCAGCCCCTCTCCAGAACGACAGTTCCGAGCACCTTGTCATATGAAGCCTTCTTCCTGTCAGGATGCTCCGGGTCGACCGGTGCCGAGCGGCGTGTGATCACGCCGCAGCGGACGAATTCTCCGATGCGGGGAAAGACGAAGTTGGAGATCATTCCGATGTTCACTCCGTTGAATGTAGTAAGTGTGGATATGCTGCTGTCGATCGGCATCAGGAGCCTGCGCCAGCGCAGGGCGCGGAGCAGGAATGCGAACGAGCCGGCCGCCATGGACAGGGCCACATAGCCCCAATGGCACTCCTTCAGCACAGCAGCGAATGAAGACCATTCCACATCTCGGAAGGAGAACCACAGAAGCAGTACGGCAACCGCAGCCGACGCTATATATTTCAATGTTTTCTTTATCGTAGGATTCATGTCCTGTGTCATTGCAAGACTGCAAATTTATCCAAAAGTTTTATAACTTTGTAAGTTCATATGTAATAATTGAAAGTTATGGCGTCCATTTTAGGTATAGGCAATGCTCTGACGGACATTCTGGCCGTTCTTCCAGATGACAGGTTTCTCAAGGAATTCCATCTTCCGAAAGGAAGCATGCAACACGTCGACATGGAGACTGGCGACAAGATATGGAGAACACTCAAGCCGATGGGCGTGCAGCTCGTGGCCGGCGGCTCAGCCGCCAACACCATCACCGGCACAGCAATCTTCGGCATGGAGTCAGGATTCATCGGCAAGGTCGGAGACGACGACCTTGGACATCTCTTCAAGAGCGACCAGGCACAGTACGGCATCAAGTCGATGCTCCTGAAGGGAGTGAACTCGTCGGGAAGAGCGATGGTGTTCATCACAGCCCCTAATGCAGAAAGGACATTCGCAGTATACCTCGGAGCAGCTCTGGAGCTTGTTCCGGAGGATCTCAAGCTGGAGTATTTCCAGGGATATGACTATTTCCACATAGAGGGCTATCTCGTTCAGAACCAGGCGACTATCCGCAGAGCCGTAGAACTCGCAAAGGAAGCCGGATGCATCATATCCATAGACATGGCATCATACAATGTAGTGGAGTCAAACGATGCATTCCTGCATGATATCGTCGAGAACTATGTAGACATCGTATTCGCCAACGAGACAGAGGCTAAGGCATACACCAAACTTGATCCGAAGGAGGCGCTTGACGAGATCGCAAGACACTGCAAGATCGCAGTCGTCAAGGTCGGCAAGGAAGGCTCCATGGTCAAGAGCGGTGACGAGAGCCACTTCATCAAGGCATGGCCTGCAACACCTGTCGATGCGACCGGAGCCGGCGACACATATGCCGCAGGCTTCCTCTATGCCCACTCGCTCGGTATGCCTCTAAAGGTCTGCGGAGAAGTCGGATCGATAATTGCGGCAAAAGTGGTGGAAGTTGTCGGAACCAAGATCGACATCCCTCGCTGGAAGGCTGCAAAGCAAGAAATCCGCGAACTCATAGCCGCCAACACCCCAACAGTCAGATAATCATGTTCGACCAGATCAAAAGCATATTCCGCAAAAGGAAGCTCTCCAAATTCGCCAGCAGTGAAACCACAGGGCTTCTGCCTATGCGCGAAATCACCACAGCCAATGTGGTAATGGACGTGGAAGAGCCTGGATTTGACCAGCTCAGAGCCGACATACTTGCATGGGCACGCAAGACCGGAATAAAAGTCAACATTTATTTCTTCGATTTCAGAAGGCTTGACAAGGAAGAGATCCTGATCACCAGCATCCAGACCACCATCCTCAAGAAGGAACTGGACTGGATCGGCACGCCTGACCTCAGCAAGGTCATGGGCCTCGTCGGAGAGAAGAGCGACCTCTTCATATCACTCATCGATAACGGAGACTTCCCTATCGAGTTTGTCAGCAAATGCGCAAAGGCCCGATTCAAGATAGGCCGCCGCAGCTTCCCGGGTCATGTCTATGACCTTGTGATCACAGGCAGTCAGACTGAAGACCTGCGCTCAGACTCCAGGAAGATATTCGAAGCAATGACTGAATTCATAAAGAAGATCGGATAATGAACAATCTCAAGAAATATCTCATGGTGACCCTCAAGGGCGCCTGCATGGGAGCGGCTGATGTCATCCCGGGCGTGTCAGGAGGCACCATAGCATTCATCATGGGCATATACGACGAGTTCGTCGGTTCCATAGCATCGATCAATGCAGAAGCCATGAGGTTGCTTTTCAATGGCCGGTTCAAAGACTTCTGGAAGCACATCAACGGCACATTTCTGGTCTCACTCGTACTCGGTATCGGCATCAGCGTCGTTCTTCTCGCAGGTCTCATGCAGACCTTGCTTACCGTCTACCCTATCCAGACATGGGCATTCTTCTTCGGCCTCATCGTGGCGTCATCCATCTTCATCCTTCGCGGGATATCAGGATGGAAACTGCGTGAGATATTGTTCCTCATCCTCGGCGGCATGCTCGGCGTGACAGTATGCACGCTCTCGCCCACCCAGACCCCGGAGGCCCTCTGGTTCATATTCCTCAGCGGAGCCATAGCGATATGCGCCATGATACTCCCGGGCATATCCGGCAGTTTCATACTGCTGATCCTCGGAAAATATCAATATATCATGGGAGCGATCTCTGGCCTTGTAGCAGGAGAAAACTTCGGCCAGAACCTCCTCATACTCTGCGTGTTCCTCATCGGAGCAGTAGTCGGCATCCTCGGATTCTCGAAATTCCTGCACTGGCTCCTGGCCCGCTGGAACAAGGAGACGCTGATCGTACTGGCGGGATTCATCATAGGATCGCTCGTCAAGGTATGGCCTTGGAGCAACGCCGAAGCGCTTGCACAGGCCGAAAGGACCGGCGGCCTCCAGATCGGCTGGGCCATCCTCTTCGCCCTCATAGGCTTCTGCCTTGTCACCGGCATAGAAATAGCCGGAAAGTTCATCGGAAAGAAGAAAGAGGCATAATGCTTGAAATGCTGCTGTTAACGGACTTAACAGATGGCATTATGAGACACTTAGCAAAACTTCCTACTGCCATGGCCGTCTGCGCTGTGGCAGCTTTTGTTTTCACATCGTGCATTTTCGATGCGCCCGGTGACCGCTTCTACAGAACCCTCTGGAGATCTTCCGAATTCCCCCTCGGACCATTTTCAGTCGACAAGCTCACACTCGAATTCCTCTGCGGCCAGAGCATCAGCATCGAGGCGGAAGACACCACCTCAGGCACTCCCGTCAAGACAGTAAGATACGGAACATATGAAAACGACGGCGAGACCGCCGTCCTGGAAGGACTGACAATCTCGCTGCAAGGTCGTGAGATCACCTTCATGGAAGCCCGCCGCAACGGCGACACCCTCGACCTCCTCTGGAGGACCGAGGACCAGGACTTCACCACGGTGATGCACAGACGTTCGTCTTATGACTAGGGTTCCGGGGCTGTCGAGGGTTTCGGGAATTTCAGCAGCCTGCGGTCCTTCCTGCTCAGCTTGACTATGAAGTATGGCGAGCCCTCCTGTGCGCAGGCCGCTCTGAGGCTCTCCGGGTCGGTCGGGGGCTCGGGCATGTCCCAAGGCATACGGTCCCGGAAGAATGAAATGACCGCTTTCTCCTCATCCGAAAGATAGAAGTGTATAGTGCACCTGTTACCCTTGTACCTGACGCTTTTTCGTCCATTGTATTTCGACACGAACGGCTCGATCGCTTGAGGAGCAAAATCATGATATATCTCCTGAGACATATATATCGACTCCAGCTCCAGCATTATGGGCGCCAACTCTGCTTCGATCAGCTTCAAGGAGGCGTCCGCATAGACTATGGCCTTCAGCAGCCCCATGTTCAGATTTTCATAATCCCTTTCAGGTGGAGAAGTATCATTGAGCCTCACATTCAAAACAAGGTCTTCCTCATACACATTTACTTCGAGCATATTCATCATGACCGCTGTCGACACACTGCAACGAGTGCACTCAATCACTCCATGTTTCTCATACTGAGACAGATAGTCCACGATCTCGGCGTAGCATAACGTCTCAGGCTGCGGACGGCTATGCATCTTTACAGCCTTGTCGATGACCATGGACATGTATTCCCTTTTCAGCCTGTCTTCCAGGAACATAGGCTTCGACATGCTTCGCAAGGCCTGCTCCACATATTTCTTACGCAATTCCTCCCCACACTCGGCAACCAGCCGCTCGATCCCCGCCTCCTGCAACTCCTCAAAGCTCACCGTCTTCTTCCTCCACTCCGGAATCACAACATCCCGCATCCCGAAAAGACCACCACCCGTAAAATCTGTCATACCTCCAACCATTTTATAGTAATACAACAGGACATGGCGGAGTGTTACGATACTCTTGAAGATTTTGACCATATAGTCCGTCATATCCTGCTGAATGGTGGTATCGCGTACAATTTCCGGCAATATCGTACGCTATACCCTCTAAACGTGGAGGCATCAAGGACGATATCGCGGATTATCGTCCCAGATACCCGCTGCTCAAAAGGTATCTAGGACAATCTAGCCCGCAAATGTACGCAATGCAGAAATCTAATATTATCCGTAACATAATCATTCTAAATATTGTATTCCTCTCATGAACGCACCTAGAACAAGAGCTCAAAAGAAACTTATCAAAGTTACTTTTACCGACGGCACGGTAATCTGCTACAGCAACGCAACGACGACATTCATCGAAGCTCTGAAGAAGATCGGAATAGACAGACTCAAGGACATAGACCTTGAAATCGGCCACCTGCCGATGATCTCAAGAGAGTGCCATGAGAAATTCAAGGACTATATGAAGCCGCTTGAGGACGGCTGGTATGTCAACACCCAGAGCGACAGCTCGCAGAAATACATCCAGCTGACATCCATCAGGAACACCCTCGGCCTGGACTACATCGTAGAGATCGGAACAGACCTCGAGCCTTGCAGCTCTAAGGGCCCCGGCAAGAGCCGCATGCGCCGCGACACAATATTCGTAACCTTCCCTGACGGAGACTGCGTCTGCTGCCAGAGCGCCAAGGACACATACGTCGAAACCGTAAAGAAACTGGGACTGGAAAAGATACGCCAGAAAGGCATCGAAGTATTCGGCAAGGAATGCGTGACCCGCTTCAACAAATACCAGAACCAGATCGAAGTCGAAAGCCACGCATGGGTAACCATCCCGGGAATCACAAAGGACAAGATAAAATCCCTGAACGTAATAGCAGAAAAACTCAAAGTCCACCTGCTAGTGGAGGCGGTGTAGGGTTGAAGGCTGATGACCGAACGAGGGTGTCGGGGACGATATGGTCTAAAATCGTCCTCGATACCTTTCATTTTGGCCGCATCAAGTACGCTCCCACGCAATATCGTCCCCAATAGATCGTTAAGTCAATTTCCTCCGGATACGCCTCGGCATTTTCGTCATATAGAACTTTATTCCCACTCTTTTGCGATTGAGACGTCTGGCGTAACCCGGAAGGATAGCCTCTAGATCAACCTGACGTGGTGACGGTATGCGTTCAAGTGTGCAACCTTCAAAAAGGAGGTCTTGAAGATGAGCATCGGACAGTTGCATCACCGGGGCATTGTCAGGCCGCTGTCCCGATACCAGCGAACGTACTCCCGCACGGCATTCCGCGAGATGCGATAGGAATATTTTTTACTGTTGCCATAATTTATTGTTTCAGTTTCCTCGTCGGCTAGGACGGAAACCAAAACTACGAAAAAACTGTCAGAATGACTCTGGCAGGGGTCAGTTTTATAGCGACTTTTGTGGTTATCTTTTTTGCGACGAGAAGGATCAGCAGGCAACCGCTATAGAGGGTATCGCGCGCGTGATTTTTCCAGAAGATGAAACGCTCTTTTAGACTTTAAAAGTACAAGGGAACGCATTCTAGGCACTTTTATCCTCAGTGCGGAAGTAAGAGAAGTTTCACGCTTTACGTGGATGAAAGCGGTGTCCCACTCGATGAGACAGTGGGACGTTGCGACCACGAATCAAGCTGCGGATACCACTTCACGCCGTCGGACTTCTATAAGATTCATCCCGAACTGTGCGGCAAGGATTGGCGGGATGATGAGCCGGATTGGCTTGCACCTGCTCTTGAGCGGAGGAAGAAGGAAAAGGAGAAGCCTCTCTGCACGATTTCATACGAGTTCGTGAAAAGGTCTGTGAGGAAGGATGTGCTGAGCGACTTCACGAATTGGCTCACCTCCCTACTCGACTGCGATACTGTGGCTATGCTCATAGGCCGTTATCAGATAGGAGTTACTAAGATGAACGATGTGATATATTTTCAGATTGATTCTGACGGCAGATGCCGGACCGGAAAGCTCATGAAATACAATCCCGAGACTGGCAAACGTGTCAAGGACGAGAACACGAAAGGCAAAATCAACTGGGTTCACAGCATCCTGAAGCGCACCGGTCATCTGCCCGAGGAATGGGAACTGACACAATGTCTTTTCGGAGAGCATTTGCTGAAGCAATTCCCTGACATGCCCGTCGCCTTGGTGGAATCGGAAAAACTGCGATCATCTGCAGCGGACTGATGCCGAACTATCTGTGGCTGGCCACCGGAGGAAAGAGCCAGTTCAACGAGCGACTGAAAGTCTTGTACGGCCGTAATGTGGTAGCTTTTCCGGACGTGGACGGTTACACAACCTGGTGCGAAAAAGTCAAGGACTTCCCTGACCTCAACATCAGCGTGAGCAACCTCTTGCAATCCAACGCCACACCCGAAGACATGGAGAACCACAGCGACATAGCCGACTGGCTCATCAGATGGAAACTCCAGCCGGAAAACTTCGAGACCGAGAAACGAAACATCACCTTTGAGAAAGTCAAGGCGTTCGTTAGCGATGAATACCACGAAGAAGTTTTGGCACTAATCGAGGATTTGGGTATGATAATCTTCTAGGAACGTCGAAAGCCCAGAGGCGTTCAAACCTTTGGGCTTTCTTCTGTGGCAATTCTCGGATTGTTCGAGGATTTGAATTTGCCATTAACAAGCCCCTGCATCATGCTAACTATAGTATGTTGATAACTTTAGTATTCATTTTTACATTTGCAAGCAAAAACCCCAAAAGCATATTAACGCATGATGAAAGAGCCAATACTCCTGCTCTTTGGATATAACGTCCAGAAGCACAGAAAAGTGCAAAATTTATCACAAGAAGAGCTTGCACATTTAGCCGGATTACACAGAACTTACATCGGAATGATTGAGCGAGCAGAAAAAAATATCACGCTTTGTAACATAGAAAAGATTTCAAAAGCACTAAATGTATCAATAATAGATCTTCTCAGTGGCCATGAAAGTTAATTTAGAAATCGAGGCAGAACTCTGCTCTGAACTAAAATCAAAATACCGTCTTAATATCGAAAAGGCCTGTTTTGCTCAAAATTACATACCCAACTACATACTTCTTGACTCAACACGTAACATTCATTCATACATAGAATTTTGCATTCTAGAGTCTGGACATTTATATAGCATTCATTGGAGCAAAGGAGATATGCTTAAAGGTCTAGTAAGAGTCCTACAAGTACAAACTTCACAATTAGACAGGCCCCTTTTCTTTATTTATAAGGACGAAACAGAAACGTATAAAGTTATCGAAAGCAATCTCATAAAAGAGCAAATCCTAGAAGGAGAATCTGCTAATACTGAAGACTTTATCATCAAAAACTCTGATATATTCAGCGAAATACTACCACAAATAAAACGCGAATTATGATGCCTGATATAGAGTTATATAAAGAACTAATATCCTTCTGCGAACACCATAAAGAAGAGATAGAATCTCAATTCCAAAGAGCACACCAATCGACTTTACACTCTTTGACTTCTGAAGAGCCTTGATAAGTTCAGGTGCAGTCTTGGTTCCGAGATCGGTCTCATACTTGGTCTTGCCCATCTTGATCATTCCAATAAGGTGGCAGACGAAGTGTCTTGAGACGACGAACTTCA
>JAFUJQ010000044.1 GCA_017473705.1 Bacteroidales bacterium
ACCTCTTCCCATTCCGAACAGAGAAGTTAAGCTCGCCATCGCCGATGGTACTGCCCCACCAGGTGGGAGAGTAGGTAGCTGCCACTTTCTTCTATAGACCTTCGAAGTCATTCGACTCCGGAGGTCTTTTTTTTGTGCGTCAGGCATCGTGTCTGGCAGCGTGTCTGGCAGCGTGTCCGGCAGCGTTCCTCACCAGGTCGGTACATCCGCGAGGGGCACCCTTCCCGGCGGCTGGCGGCTAACGCGCTGACGGTCAGCGCGTTGCAGAAAGCTCGTGCCGCCGACGGGGAGCACGAGCTTTGCGTAAGTCGCTGGGCTGCAGGGAGATCAGCGCCAGGTTATTTCTATATTTCTTCTCGGATGTTGTAGTGGTTGCGGTCCTGGCTGTTGCGGGATATCATTTCGCAGATGAAGCCTGCAAGGAAGAGCTGGAAGCCGAGGACCACTGCCAGGAGGGCGAGGTAGAAGAGCGGCTGCTCCGTGACTGGCCTGAATGCCATTCCGTTGCCCTGCTGGATGAGTTTCTCAGCTATGATCCATATTGCCATGATGCCTCCGGTCAGGAACATGAGGATACCAGTGAAACCGAAGAAGTGCATAGGCTTCTTGCCGAATGTGCTGAGGAACCAGAGGGATATCAGGTCAAGGAATCCGTTGACGAATCTTTCAAGACCGAATTTGCTCTTGCCATATTTCCTCTTCTGGTGCTGTACAGGCTTTTCTGTGATCTTCTCAAATCCGGCATTCTTTGCCAGATATGGGATGTACCTGTGCATCTCACCATAGACCTCAATGTGCTTTACCACTTCATTGCGATATGCCTTGAGGCCGCAGTTCATGTCGTGGAGCTTTATGCCGGTTATCTTGCGGGCAGTCCAGTTATAGAGTTTTGATGGCAGATTCTTAGTGAGTTTGTTGTCAAACCTTTGTTTCTTCCATCCTGATACTATGTCATATCCATCCTCTATGATCATCCTGTACATTTCAGGAATCTCTTCCGGCGAGTCCTGGAGATCGGCGTCCATGGTTACGACTACGCGTCCTTCCGCTGCCTTGAATCCGTGGAACAGAGCTGCAGACTTTCCATAGTTTCGTCTGAAGGATATGCCTCTGATGGCAGGATTTGCCGCTGACATTCCCTTTATGAGGTCCCAGGAACCGTCACGGCTGCCGTCATCAACCATTATTATTTCATACTTATATCCTTCCCGGTTCATCACCTGCTCGATCCATCTGATGAGCTCCGGAAGCGACTCCTCCTCATTGAAGAGTGATATGACGATTGAAAGATCCTTGCTGTATTCCATGATGACTTACTGCTGATCTGGTTTGTAATCTGCAAAAGGATCCCTGCTCGGGATGTTGCGGGAGAGAATGGCAGAAACTACTGTTCCGAACAGGAAGCAATATATCAGATTTGAAATGAATGTTATCTGTGGCATGCTCGACAGAATGTTGTCCATGACTGTTGCAGTGTTTGAATCCATCATGGGAGCCATCTGCTGCATCATTATATCGAACTGCTCTGCGTAGTAGTCTGCTGAGATGAATGCCATGTTTGCAAAAGATGCGGCCGAATATACCAGAGCCGAAAGGAAAGCTGTGGCCATTCCCATTCTGAATGTTGCCTTGTTGTCTGCTTCCGGACACACCGCAGCGAATTTCTTCATATATGACTGCATGAGATATATGCATCCTCCGGTTTCGGCTGCCCAGAGGATCAGTCCTATTGCCATTGCAGCGAAATTCGGCATCTGTGTTGTCGACATGGCCTGGCCGATGAACATGTTGGCTGTAGAGATTAATCCCATGAGAAGACCTGCTGTTCCAGCAAGATTCCAAAGCATCTTTTTAGCGTTGCTATCCATAATATATTGCGTTTAGACATACAAAGATAGAAAAAAATTCCTACCTTTGTACGCTTGTCTGCATATGGCATGCAATTAGTTAGCATTAAACGATTAAGATATGATAAACATTACATTTCCTGACGGCAGCGTGAGACAGTACGAGAGTGGTGTTTCCGCTTTTGACATTGCACAGAGCATAAGTCCGAGACTTGCAGCTGACGTGTTGGCTGCAACAGTAGTAACCTCTGCAGATGCGACAGGAAAAGGTACGGTATATGATGTAACACGCCCTATTACCGAGGATGCTGCCATCCGTCTCCACAAGTGGGAGGATCCGGAGGCAAAGCATGTCTTCTGGCATTCGTCATCACACCTTCTCGCTGCAGCTCTCGAGGCTCTTTATCCTGGAGTGAAGTTCGGTATCGGACCTGCAATCGAGACAGGTTTCTACTATGATGTAGACTTCGGCGGAAAGACCCTCGTGGAGGCAGATCTCAAGGCGATCGAGGACAAGATGATTGAACTCGCGCGCCAGAAGAATCCATTCGTAAGGACAGAGGTCTCAAAGGCGGATGCTCTCAAGGCTTTCACTGAGAAGGGTGACGAGTACAAGTGCGAGCTTATCAGCGAGCTTGAGGACGGAACGATCACATTCTATACAAACGGTGATTTCACAGATCTTTGCCGCGGACCTCACCTCAAGGACACATCGGTGATCAAGGCTGTGAAGCTTACTGCGATTGCAGGAGCATATTGGAGAGGTGACCAGGAGCGTCAGATGCTCACCCGTGTATACGGTGTCACATTCCCTAAGAAGTCAATGCTCGACGAGTATCTCCAGATGATGGAGGAGGCAAAGAAGCGTGACCACAGAAAGATCGGAAAGGAGATGGAACTCTTCACATTCTCTCAGAGAGTGGGCCAGGGTCTTCCATTGTGGCTTCCAAAGGGTGCGGCTCTCCGCGAGCGCCTCGAGAACTTCCTCAAGAAGCTCCAGAAGTCATACGGTTATCTTCCTGTCATCACTCCTCACATCGGAAACAAGGATCTTTATGTGACATCAGGCCACTATGCAAAATACGGTAAGGACTCGTTCCAGCCGATCCACACTCCTCAGGAAGGCGAGGAATATCTCCTCAAGCCTATGAACTGCCCTCACCATTGTGAGATCTACAGGTCTAAGCCACGTTCATACAAGGACCTGCCATTGAGACTTGCAGAGTTCGGAACAGTATACCGTTATGAGCAGAGCGGCGAGCTCCACGGTCTTACCCGTGTACGCAGCTTCACTCAGGACGATGCTCACCTGTTCTGCCGTCCGGATCAGATCAAGGAGGAGTTCTGCAAGGTGATCGACATCATTCTCTATGTGTTCAAGACATTGAACTTCAGCGAGTATGTGGCACAGGTATCACTTCGTGACCCTGAGAACAAGACCAAGTACATCGGATCAGACGAGAATTGGGCAAAGGCTGAGTCTGCAATCATCGAGGCAGCTCAGGAGAAGGGCCTCAATACTGTAGTGGAGTATGGCGAAGCTGCATTCTACGGCCCTAAGCTCGACTTCATGGTCAAGGACGCGATCGGAAGAAAGTGGCAGCTCGGTACTATCCAGGTAGACTATAATCTTCCTGAAAGATTCGAACTTGAGTATATCGGAAGTGACAACCAGAAGCATCGTCCGGTGATGATTCACCGTGCGCCTTTCGGATCTCTTGAGAGATTCGTGGCCGTGCTCCTCGAGCATACAGGCGGAAAGCTCCCTCTCTGGCTCACTCCGGATCAGGTTAACATCGTGCCAGTCAGCGAAAAATATGAGGAATATGCAAAAAAAGTTTGCAGTTTGCTGAATAATTCCGATATTCGCGCCGCCGTAGATGATCGAAACGAGACATTGGGCAAGAGAATCCGTGAGAGTGAACTCAAGAGGATTCCTTTCCTTGTGATTGTAGGTGAGAAGGAGATGAACGAAGGTACGGTCTCTGTCAGAAGACAGGGTGGAGTAGACGCAGGATCTATGCCGGTTGATGATTTTGTCGCATTGGTAAGCAATGAGATAAAGGATCAGCTGTCGTAGTTTTGACCATATTATTAACTTAACTTATAGGAGGATTTATTTATCGCAGCACCATTTAAACCAGGTCCACGCCCTAGCGGCCCTAGACCTAGCGCTCGTCCAGGCCAGAGGCCTAACGCAAAGAAGGACGAAGACGGATTGAGAATCAATGAGGAGATTACAGCATCTCAGGTAAGACTTGTGGGAGATAACATTCCCGAACAGGGAGTTTACTCGCTCAGGGATGCATTGAGAATGGCTGAGGAACAGGAACTCGATCTGGTGGAGATAAGCGCGAAAGCTGACCCTCCTGTATGTAGGATAATGGACTATCAGAAATATCTCTATCAGCAGAAGAAGAAAGCTAAGGAGATGAAGGCAAACGCTGCCAAGATAGTCATCAAGGAGATCAGGTTCGGTCCTAACACGGACGAGCACGATTTCCAGTTCAAGCTCAAGCATGCGCAGGAGTTCCTCCAGGAAGGTTCGAAGGTCAAGGCCTCAGTCTTCTTCAAAGGACGCTCGATCATCTACGCAGACCAGGGAGAGAAGCTTCTTCTCCGTTTTGCAGTAGAACTCGAGGAGTACGGCAGGGCAGAACAGATGCCTAAGCTTGAAGGAAAGAGGATGATCATGATGATCGCCCCTCTCAAGAAGAAATAAAGTTTGGAAACCGTGAGGTTTCAAATGAAAATAATTATTAACTAAATCAAATTTAACTATGCCAAAGATGAAGACCAACTCCGGTTCAAAAAAGCGTTTCACGCTTACCGGAACGGGAAAAGTTAAGAGAAAGCATGCTTACAAGAGCCACATTCTCACAAAGAAGACCAAGAAGCAGAAGAGAAATTTGACTCACATCGCACTCGTTGCCAATGTAGACGAGAAGAGAGTCAAAGCTTTATTGGGAATGTAATTTTAAAATTACACAGTTATTTTAAGTTAAACTTGGAACGCAGTCGAAAAGCTCCTGAAAGAAAGGACACTGCCTCCATAAAACAGTTAAATTTATGCCAAGATCGGTAAATTCAGTTGCCTCAAGGGCACGCCGCAAGAAGATTCTTAAGAAGACCCGCGGTTATTTTCTTTCAAGAAAGAATGTTTGGACGGTAGCAAAGAACACCTATGAGAAGGGTCTCACTTATGCTTACCGTGATCGTAAGAACAAGAAGCGCTCATTCCGCGCACTTTGGATCCAGAGAATCAACGCAGCCGCACGTCAGTACGGTATGACTTATTCTCAGTTTATGGGTCGCATCGCAAAGCAGAACATCGGTTTGAACCGTAAGGTGCTTGCAGACCTTGCTATGAACAATCCTCAGGCATTTGAGGCTATCATCAATTCTGTAAAATAGTAATTGCTGATGAGCTTGAAGGACATCTGCCACAATAAGTGGGTGAGATTCGGTTTTTGGTCTCTCCTATATATACTGTGGGTGATCTGGCTCGGAAACTATTGGTGGCTCTTCGGACTTGTCCCGATCTTTGATCACCACATAACCCGCAAGGTGAAGTGGTTGTTCTGGAAGAAGGAATACAAGGAAGGAGAAAAGCATAACGTACTGCTTGACTGGCTCGATGCCATCATATTTGCAGTCGTTGTGGTTACATTCATCAATACTTTCTTTTTCCAGGCTTTCAAGATTCCTTCCTCATCGATGGAGAGTTCGCTTTACACAGGTGACCACCTGTTTGTAAGCAAGCTCGCATACGGACCAAAACTGCCGCAGACGCCGCTTACAATTCCGTTCACGCACAATGTCATAGGAGGAAAGGAGTCGTACTCTACCCTCATCCAGAATGACTACAGGAGGCTCAAGGGCTTCGGTGAAGTGGAGACTGGCGACTATGTGGTATTCGGATTCCCACACGGCGACACCGTGCTGACCAAGGCCCCTGCAGATGACTATTACATGCTGTGCAGGACTATAGGAAAGGACGAGATCATCAAGGCTTACGGCCCTGTCAAGGTCAGACCGTCTGACAAGAAGGACCATTACGTCAAGAGATGTGTCGCAGTTGCAGGAGACTCCCTGGAGATTGTAAACGGACAGGTATATGTCAACGGAACAGCTCAGGAGGTGTGGCCGGGAGTTCAGAACACTTATAAAGTGGTTACCAATGGTCAGAGGATCAATCAGGTGGTACTTGATGACCTCGGAATCAATGTGAGAGAACTCGGATTCACTCAGGCATTGCCGGGATATCCGTACATGCCGTTGACAGCGGAAATGCTGGAGTCCGTGAAGAAACTGCCAAACGTGGTTTCGGTGACTCAGAACATAGATGTATACCCGGCCGACTATCCGGACTCGTGGCTTACAATCTTCCCGTTCTCACCGGATTACAAATGGACAAGGGACAATTTCGGTCCGCTCTGGATCCCTGCAAAGGGAGCGACAGTGGAGCTTACGCTGGATAACCTTCCGCTTTACGAAAGGATAATCACAGCATATGAAGGAAATGTTCTCGAAGTCAAGGCTGGCGAAATCTTCATCAACGGAGAGAAAGCTCAAAGCTATACTTTTGCACAGGATTACTACTTCATGATGGGAGACAACAGGCACAATTCGCTTGACTCAAGATATTGGGGATTTGTACCTGAAGATCACATAGTCGGAAAACCCGCATTGATCTGGCTCTCAATCGATGGGAACAAGAAGTTCCCGAAAAATATAAGATGGCGCAGGTTCTTCAAATTTGTATAGATTTTTTGCAATTGCAATTTTTTTATGCGATATTTGCAGCCCGCTAATTATGAATTAATTAAAAAAGTTATATACAATGGCAAAGGTTTGTCAAGTTACAGGAAGAAAGAGAATGGTCGGAAACAACGTTTCGCATTCTAAGAGACGCACAAAGCGCGTCTTCGCCCTGAACCTCAAGACCAAGAAGTTCTGGTCAGAGGCAGAGCAGAGATTCATCACACTTAAGGTGTCTTGCAAGGGTATGAGAACTATCGAGAAGAATGGTCTCGACGCTACCATCAAGGACGCTCAGCAGAAAGGATTTATTAACCTTGTTTAATTTTACGAATTATGGCAAAGAAAGCAA
Source organism: Bacteroidales bacterium (assembly GCA_017473705.1). Taxonomy (GTDB): domain Bacteria; phylum Bacteroidota; class Bacteroidia; order Bacteroidales; family UBA932; genus Cryptobacteroides. The sequence continues at coordinate 6,961 of JAFUJQ010000044.1, forward strand.
AAGGTAACAGGGTGCAGGTCATCCTTGAGTGCACTGAGCAGAGAGAGAGCGGTGTACCAGGTATCTCAAGATACATCACTACCAAGAACAAGAAGAACACAACTCAGCGTCTGGAGCGTATGAAGTACAATCCGTTCCTTAAGAAGGTAACCCTTCATCGCGAGATCAAATAATTAAGGAGGATTAAGAAATGGCAAAGAAAGCAGTCGCAACCTTCAAGGCCGGTACACTCAAGAAGATGGTTAAGTGTATCCGTATGGACAAGTCTCCAAAGACTGGCGCTTATGTTTTCACAGAGCAGCTCGTTGAGGAGAGTCAGGCAAAGGATTTCTTCGCAAAGAAATAATTTAAATATAAAAAGAAGCAGGTTTGAAAGGACCTGCTTCTTTTTTATTATCATAAAAACGCGTATATTTGTAGATTACTATAAATGTGCGCGTTTTGCGTATTTGGACATATGGGAATATTCGATAAAGGCGTAAAAAAGACGAACAGAAGCTTCTTTGACAGGCTTTCACGGGCGATTGTCGGCAAGACTGAAGTTGACGACGATCTGCTTGATGCAATCGAGGAGGCTCTGCTCGCAACAGATATGGGTGTGGATACCACCATGAAGATCATTGAGAATCTTGAGGAGAGGGTCCGCAGGGACAAGTATGTTTCTCTCGACGAGCTCGTGGATATCCTCCGTGACGAGATTGCCGGTCTTCTCAATGTGCGCGAAGGCGAGACATCTGACGATGCTGTCGTGCCGTTTGACTTCAGCAAGAAGCCGTATGTGATCATGGTAGTAGGTGTTAATGGCGTCGGCAAGACGACAACCATAGGCAAGCTTGCCAGCAGCCTCAAGGAACAGGGTAAGAAGGTTGTTCTCGGTGCTGCAGATACATTCAGGGCCGCTGCGGTCGACCAGCTGACAATATGGTCCGAGCGTGCAGGTGTGGACATAGTGAAACAGGCTATGGGTTCAGATCCGGCTTCTGTTGCATTCGATACCGTAAAGTCTGCTGTAGCAAAGGATGCAGATGTCGTGATCATAGACACTGCGGGTCGTCTCCACAACAGGATAGACCTGATGAACGAACTTACCAAGATCCGCAATGTGATGAGAAAGGTCGTTCCGGATGCGCCGCACGAAGTTCTTCTCGTTCTTGACGGAAGCACCGGTCAGAACGCTTTCCAGCAGGCAAAGGAGTTCATGAGGGCGACTGACATTACAGCCCTCGCCGTCACAAAACTCGATGGAACAGCCAAGGGAGGCGTTGTAGTCGGCATAGTAGACCAGTTCCGCATCCCTATCAAGTTCATCGGCATAGGTGAGGGAATTGATGACCTCAAGGTTTTCAACAAGAGAGAATTCGTCGGCTCTCTCTTTTCTAAAGACGACCTCGTCTGATTGTCATCCTGAACGAAGTGAAGGATCTTATATGAATAATTAAAGAAAACAATATATGAAGATTTCGTACAATTGGCTCAAGGATTACCTTGAGTGTGACCTCGCTCCAGAGGCCGTAGCAGAAGCGCTGACTTCAATAGGACTTGAAGTTGATTCGCTTGAACAGATTGAGGAGATTCCTGGCGGTCTGGCAGGAGTGATCGTGGCTGAGGTTGTAGAGTGCGTTGACCATCCGGATTCCGACCACCTCCATATAACAAAGCTCAACACAGGCGAAGGCGACCTTCTTCAGGTTGTCTGCGGCGCCCCTAATGTGGCGGCCGGGCAGAAAGTCCTCCTTGCGACAGTGGGAACAGTCCTCGGCGAGGATTTCAAGATCAAGAAGTCAAAGATCCGCGGCGTGGAGTCGTTCGGTATGATCTGCGCAGAGGATGAGCTCGGAATCGGCGAGTCTCACGACGGTATCATGGTTCTTGATCCAGAGACGGTGCCTGGAACACCAGCAAAGGAATATCTTGGTCTCGCAACAGACGCCCTCATAGAGATCGGACTTACTGCAAACCGTGTGGATGCAGCATCTCACATCGGTGTGGCAAGAGACCTTTACGCATATCTCAGGCACAATGGTGTGCCATGCGCTCTCAATATCCCTGACGTGTCGGCATGGGCTGACAGCGCAGAAGGAGAGGCTATTCCTGTCGAGGTTACAGCAGCGGACGGTGCTCCGAGATATACAGGAACTACAATCAAGGGTGTCAAGGTGGCGGCATCGCCTGAGTGGCTTCAGAAGAAGCTTCTTGCAATCGGCCTGAGACCTATCAACAACATCGTCGACATCACCAACTTCGTTCTTCATGAGATCGGACAGCCTCTTCATGCATTCGACGCAGCTAAGATTGCAGGTGGAAAGGTTGTAGTGCGCAGGGCTGAGGAAGGCGAGAAGTTCGTGACACTCGACGGAGTGGAGCGCACTTTGAGCGCGGCCGACCTCATGATCGCCAACGCAGAGAAGCCTATGTGTCTCGCAGGTGTATTCGGCGGAGAGGAGTCTGGTGTCACTGAAAATACAGTAGACGTATTCCTCGAGAGCGCATATTTCAACCCTGTGTCTATCAGAAAGAGCTCTAAGAGACATGGCCTCAAGACAGATGCGTCTTTCCGCTATGAGCGCGGTGCAGACCCTCTCATTGTGGAGTATGCTGCAAAACGTGCCGCTCTCCTCATCCAGGAACTTGCAGGCGGCCGGATAGTAGGCAGGATGCAGGAGTTCTATCCAGAGAAGATAGAGAAGAAGGTTGTGGATCTTGACTATGACCGCATTGAAGCATTTGTCGGAAAGAAGATCGGTCATGAGGTGATCGAGGGCATCCTCGAGGGGCTTGCTTATGAGTTCCTCGAGAAGACCGGAACCGGTGCAAAGGTGGCTGTGCCTTCATATATGATCGACGTATATCGTGAGTGCGACGTGGTGGAGGAAATACTCCGAATCTACGGATATAACAACATTGAGCTTCCACAGGCCATGAGAATGTCTGTGAATGCGCCTCAGAAGCCGGAGCCTGAGCAGGTAAGGACCGCAATCGCGGACTTCCTTGCGGCAAACGGATTCGTGGAGACCATGAACAACTCGCTCACAAAGTCTGAGTATTATTCAAAGCTCAAGACATTCCCTGAGGAGAAATGTGTAAGGATCATGAATCCTCTCAGCTCTGATCTCAACGTCATGAGGCAGACACTTCTTCTCAACGGTCTTGAGGTCATCGCATATAACATCAACCGTCAGATCACAAATGTAAAGATCTTCGAGTACGGTTCTGTATATTCATTCAGACCAGAGACAGACGGCAGGACCCTCGAGTCATATGAGGAGCATACATGCTATGCTCTCTTCATGAGCGGACAGCCGGACAAGTCGTGGAGAGTGGATCCTGGCAAGGGAAGCTACTTCCAGCTCAAGGGCTATCTTGAGCTCCTGCTCAAGCGTTTCGGTTGCGATATCTATTCGCTCGAGGCTGAGGCTGCTCCTGCAGACATGTTCTCAGAGGGACTTGCATACAGCCTTCCAGGTTCACACCAGCCTCTCGCAGTGATGGGAACAATAGCTCCGGCAAGACTCAAGCAGTTCGGCATCAAGCAGCCGGTATTCGCTGCCGAGATCAACTGGCCAGCACTCTTCGAACTTGTGAAGAGAAACAAGATCAAGTATAAGGAGCTTCCTAAGTTCCCTGAGGTAAGACGTGACCTTGCCATCCTCCTTGACGAGTCAGTAAGCTATGCAGATCTCCGCAAGAGCGCTTTCCGCGTAGGAAAGAAGCTCCTCAAGCAGGTCGGACTTTTTGACGTCTACAGAGGAGACAAGATTGCCGAGGGCAAGAAACAGTATGCACTCAGCTTTGTACTTCAGGATCTGGACAAGACATTGACAGACAATGATGTGGAGAGAGTTATGAGCAAACTTCTCTCTACATTCCAGAACGAGTTCGGAGCAACATTGAGATAGTCATGAAGAGGCGTTTCGTCATATTGATGCTGCTTGCAGCCATGGTTCTCGTGCCGTCCTGTCGAAGGAACGGCCCGAGAGTCATTCCGCGTGGCAAGCTGGCAAAGATATATGCCGAGATGTTTGTGACAGACCAGTGGATCCAGAATACTCCGAAGCTCAGGAGCATTGCTGACACCTCGCTCGTATATGAACCGATACTTGAGAAGTATGGTTATAGTTCTGAAGACTATCAGCATAGCGTCCAGCATTATATGGATGATCCTGAGAGATTCTCCAGGATACTGAGGACGACGGGTGAGATTCTTGATGATCAGATCAAGGACCTGAAGCGGAAGCAGAAGGAACTTCAGGAACTGGAGGCGAGGAAGCTGGCCGAATCGAAGCGCAAGTATCCTGAATATGAGCTTTGGTATACGGAGCTTCCGCCAAGGAATGAGAGAAACTACTCGGATACGATCAGCGTAGGATGGGATACCGCCTCGCTCATGTTCAAGTTCAGGTATATGCCGAGGACGGATACCATATATGAAGGGGTACGCATGATCATCCCTGCCGATACATTGACAGTTGCCGACAGCCTGGCGGTTACAGATTCGCTTGCGGCAGTGGATTCAGTGGCAGGGACGGAACCTGTCACTATTCCGGACAATGTAAAGGCAAAGCCTCTGAAGGGTGCTTCTGACCTGAAACCGACATTGGAGCTGGACCAGATGGATACGCTTGCGAAGAAGCCTGTCACGCGGAGGTCTCCGGTCTTCTCCCGTATCAAAAAGAACACGAAAGATGAGCACTAAGAGAGTGACAGCGGAGTTCGTATATACATTGGAATCTCCGCAACCGATCAGGAAAGGATATGTAGAGTATGAAGAAGCTGATGGGACAATAATTTCCGTCGGCGTTTGTGCAGAAGGTGAGGTGGTGGAGCCGGGTGCGCTTGTTCCTGGCTTTGTCAATGCACACTGTCATGTGGAGCTGTCTCATCTGCATAAGAAGTTCCGCAAGGGAACAGGAATGGCTGGTTTCATAGACCAGATCAACGAACTTCGTGACTGGGCCGGCCGGGAGGCGAAGGCGCAGCTCGTGCAGGAGTGGATGGACAAGATGTGGGCAGACGGTGTTTCAGCAATGGCTGACATCAGCAATGATGATTCGTCTTTTGATGTCAAGAGCGGCCATAAGATGTATACAAGGACATTCCTTGAAGTATTCGGAAGCGAGCCGCATATGTGTGAAGGCGTTATGGCGGAGGTGACGGAACTTGGCCGTGTGGCTGACAAGGCAGGCATTGATGCCGCTCCGACCCCGCATTCATGCTATACGATGAGTCCGCAGCTTCTGAGCGCATCCGCTGCGGCAGGACTTGCCAAGGGTTTTCTGTCTTATCATTCGCAGGAGAGCCAGGAGGAGGAAGATCTTCTCCGCAGCGGTTCCGGCTCCATGTATGAAAACCGCAAGAGGTCCGGCATGAGCACGCCGCCGGTGACAGGAGAGTCTTCTCTGAAGTATTTCCTTGACCGTCTGGCAGATGCGAAGCCGGCTCCTTATGACGAACATGTGCTTCTGGTGCATAATGTCTGCCTCGCACAGGATGACATCGACGCTGCCAGAAAGGTTATGAATAATGTGTATTGGGCGGTATGTCCTCTTTCCAATATATTTATACACAATGCATTGCCTCCTATTCCTCTTATGAGGAGGAACGGGCTGGCGATTACTCTTGGAACGGACTCGCTCTCAAGTAATGATGACCTGGACATGGTGAAGGAGATGTATTGCCTTCATGCGAACTTCCCTGAAGTTCCGATGTCGGAAATCTTGACCTGGGCTTCACTCAACGGTGCTGCATTCCTCTCGAAGGAAGATACTTTGGGAAGCATCTCGGCTGGAAAGAAGCCAGGTGTGGTAAGGATAAGCGACATTGATGGCGAAGGATTTGTAACTTCTGCCAGCAGGTCTGTAAGATTGGTGTGATGCTGCATTTTGACGACATAGTTTTCGGCCCGATATTCAGCCGCAGACTCGGTTCTTCGCTCGGAGTCAATCTGCTTCCGTCCAAAGGGAAGCTGTGCAACTTCGACTGCGTATATTGCGAGTGCGGATGGAACAAGGACGGAATCGCTGAAAGGATCTTCCCGAGATTGGACGATGTGGAGGCGGCCATGGAGCAGAAGATGTCAAAGGCTGCTGAGGAAGGGGTTCCGGTTGATTCCATAACCTTTTCAGGTAACGGCGAACCGACCATGAATCCTGACTTTCCGGAGATTATCGATGTGACTTTGAGGCTCAGAGACAGATATTTTCCGAAAGCGAAGGTTTCGGTCTTGTCAAATGCTACTTTAATAGGCCGTAAGGCGGTAGCGCAGGCCTTGATGAAGGTTGACAATCCGATCCTGAAGATCGATGCGTCGGAGGATACGCTGGTGAAGCGGATAAACAAGCCTGTCGGCTCATACCAGCTGGCAGATGTGATTGAGAATCTTCGTCAGTTCGAAGGAAAGTTCATCCTTCAGACCATGTTCCTGAAGTCTCCTGACTTCGACACTGCAGCACCGGAGCCGCTTGAGGCATGGCGGAACATAGTCAGAGAGCTAAGACCACGCCAGGTGATGGTTTATACAATAGACAGGGAGACGCCGGACAAGTCTCTCGGCAAATATACTGTGGAAGAGATGACGGCGTTTGTCCAGCCTCTCATTGATGAAGGGTTTGATATACAGATAAGAGGGTAGTATGAGACTGGTGATACAAAGGGTCACACAGGCAAGTGTGACTGTTGCTGCGGAAGGATATGAGTCATCGGTCGGCAAAGGACTGATGGTCCTGGCCGCATTTATAGACGAGGATACGCAGGAGGACTTGGAATGGTGCGCTCGCAAGCTTGCGGCAATGCGCATATTCGATGATGAGGAAGGCGTAATGAACCTTTCCGTGAAGGATGTGGATGGTGATGTGCTGATAGTCAGCCAGTTTACGCTGTATGCGTCTACAGTGAAGGGTAACCGGCCTTCATATATGAAGGCGGCTAGGCCTGAAGTCGCAGTCCCTTTATATGAAAAGTTCATTGGAATGGTTGAGGAACAGGTCGGTAAACCTGTCGGAAGAGGCATCTTCGGCGCAGATATGAAAGTGTCGCTGGTCAACGACGGCCCTGTGACAATAATAGTTGATTCAAAATTAAAATTCTAATCTATATGGCAGATTTTCTTACAAAGTATGGTTATGCTCCTGATCAGGAAGCTATAGGCAGGGCGCTTGAACTGATAGCAGCCAATCTGGAGGGCATGGGCTCGGAGCAGGTATACAAGGACTGCTTCTCAATGATGGACCTTACTACATTGAAGACCAATGATACTCCGGCTTCTGTCAAGAAGCTTGTAGACAAGGTCAATAACTTCAGACAGGCATATCCGGAATGGCCTCTTCCGGCATCAGTGTGCGTTTATTCAAACTTCGCAGCAACTGTCAAGGAGGCAAGGGCATGTGATTTCAACATTACTGTAGTCTCTGCATGTTTCCCTTCGTCACAGAGCTTTCTCGAGGTAAAGCTTCGCGAGTGCGAGCTTGCTGTGGAGCAGGGTGCTGATGAAGTTGATATAGTGCTTGCACTCAATGCGTTCCTTGCAGGAGACTATGAGGCGGCGGCTGAGGAGATCCGTCAGATTCGTGCATGTATCGATGCAGTTGCGGCAAGACAGGGAAGACATGTTCATCTCAAGGTCATCCTCGAGACAGGACTTCTTCGCACTCCGGAGTCTATCGCCGAGGCTTCGTTCCTTGCGATGGAGGCAGGAGCGGACTTCATAAAGACCTCGACCGGAAAGGTGGACGTCAATGCTACACCGATGGCTGCATATGTGATGTGCGAGTGCATCGCGAAGTATTATCAGGTGACAGGAAAGAAGATCGGCTTCAAGCCGGCCGGCGGCATTTCATCAGCTGCCGACGCTCTGTGCTACTACTCTATCGTCTCGTCTATTCTAGGCAAGGAGTGGCTCAACAAGGAGCTCTTCCGTTTCGGCGTAAGCCGTGTTGCAAACAGCCTGCTTGCGGCAGTTGAGCTGAAGACCGTGTCATTCTTCTAAAAAATCTATACAGGAGTTTAGCTGATTTTTCTCAAAAATCTGATAAGCTGAATTTGCAAAAGCGCCCGTGGAGTTGCCTCTGTGGGCGCTTTTGTAATTTAACCGTAATTCTTTTTTTTACACGGATAATCCTGAGGAACTTTGCCTCCGTAATTAAATGCAATGATTATGAGAGGTAGACAGATTGTCCTGCTGCTGGCATTGGTGCTGATGTCTTGCAGCAAAGAAGGACTCCGGCATTCCGGCCGGCCATCAGGCATCGACTATTATTATGGAAGCGATCTCAGACACGAGAAGATCGTCTTGGGAGAGCGCCTTGAGAATCCATATAAGACAGAAAACATGTCTAAGGCATTCGCTTCCTTATATCCTACCAAGGCGGATAGGGTGGATATAAAGACTACCAATCTTTACGTCCGGTTCCTGCCTGCAGATGAACAGCAATATGAACGCCTGCAGGAGATGGGAGTCGAGATGCTTGACCATCCTATGGACTATTCCATAAGTGTTGACGGTGACTGGTATCATGATCCGGAAATACCTGAGACTGATGTCACGTGGCAGTATGCTGTGGTTCCTGCAGGATTTGATTTCCCTGACGATATCCGTCACGAGGTTATCCATGAGTGCTATCTGGCGGAGAATGATCCGCAGACGCGCAGCCTGGATCAAGACATAGACTGGCAGGCTGTTGAACGTGAAGCATACTTTCTTACAGGAAATGCAGACAGGATTCATGAACCCTCGACAAAGGCCGCAGCCAAGGTCAAGCCGTCGGGAAGGATTACCATAGTCGATGGACATGCTAATGGAGGGAAGCCGTTCGGGGTGGCAGGAGTGATGGTTTCATGCAATTCTTTTGTGAAATTCGCCACAAGCTACACTGACCGTGACGGATATTATTCCATGTCGAAGGAATTCTCTTCGGATCTGCGCTACAGGCTGGTATTCAAGAATGAAAGGAACTTTTCAATCGGTTTCAATCTTGTCCTGCTTCCGGCCTCTGTCTCAACCCTCGGCAAATCTGGTCCTGAAGGGGTCAATATGACTGTGACCAGGGATTCGGAGGATAAGCTGTTCAGGCGTTGCGTGGTGAACAATGCCGCTTATGATTACATCGGCCGATGTGCATCTTCCGATCTGGGACTCTCGGATCCTCCGGCAGATCTTCGGTTCTGGATAATGCATGGCATGGAGGCCAGCAGTGCGGTCATGCTGCATCATGGTGCGATTGTCCGCTCCGATTATCTCGAAAAGTATCTCGGAAGCTTCTCATCTCTGATAGAGTTTTTTCTTCCTGACATAACCATAGGAGCAAAAGGCAAGGATGAGTATAGGGATATTTATTCCACTACCTGCCATGAACTTGCCCATGCCAGCCATTTCTCAAAGGTGGGGACAGAATACTGGAACAGGTATATATTATATATCATAGAATCATTCATCAGGACCGGTGGCATGACCTATGGTGACGGGACAGCTTCGGGTGCAGGCTATTGCGAGATAGGAGAAATGTGGGCATACTATCTTGAGAGCCGGTTCTACAAAGACCGCTATGGCGGGAACTTTCCGACTTTCGGAACCTCGTACTGGTTCTACCCACAGATCTTCAGGTCTCTGGATGAGAGGGGACTCACTCCGGCAGACATGCTGGCCGTGCTGAAACCGGAGGTGACCTCAAAGTCGGATCTTAAGTCTGCTCTTATTCTGGCCTGTCCGGAGAAGAGGACAATAATCGAACAGGTATTCAGCAGGTACTGATTTTTATGAGAAAATATCTGATAGTTCTGTCGGCAGCAATGCTGATATCGGCGCTGCCGTCCTTCGCTCAAAAGTTCAGCGTATCGACAAATCTTCTTGATTATGCATGCCTGGGAACATTGAATATTGATGCATCATGTTCGGTGTCAAGGAGATGGAGCATTATAGCGGGTGCGAGGTACAATCCGTTTACATTCAACGAGGGTGATTCCTCACGTCAGTTCCAGATGCGTCAGCAGTCTTATGCGGTCGGTGCCAGATTGTGGCCGTGGCATACCATGTCGGGCTGGTGGTTTGCCGGTAAACTCCGTTACCAGGAATATAATCATGCGGGAATAATATCCAGCAAGGCAGAGGAGGGTGACAGATTTGGAGCTGGTGCATATGCGGGGTATACTTATATGCTTTCCGGTCATTTCAATCTGGAATTCGGCCTTGGATTATGGACCGGCATGTCCGTGTATAGGGAGTATTCCTGCCAGAAATGTGGAGTGACAACGGCGCACGGGAGAAAATACTTCCTGCTCCCTGATGATCTGATGATTTCTATTGCCTATGTGTTCTGACAGCAGATATCTGGTGTTCTTCCTTTTGCTTCTGGCATTGTCATGTTCCCCTTACAGGAAGATGCAGAAGATCATGAACAGGGAAGTGGAGATGGGACTCTCCATTCCAGAAGAGAAACCGGCCGAAGACCTAGAGGATGATGTTGAGATAGACAGTATCAGAGGGACCTTGTCGGACGGTCCGTTGATAATGAATGCCATCAGGGACTCGGAAACAGGAGAGATGGTTGCAACTGATGTCATCCGGGCTTCCAAAGTGACTGCACGTTTTCGCAATGTGGCCGAAAGGGCAGGATATGTGTCCATAAGTTTCGACATCACGGTTCCTGCCGGAATGTCTGATTCGCAATGGCAGCTCAAGATAAATCCTTTCATGAGGATAGTCAATGATACGGTAGCGCTTGATCCTGTATATATCACCGGTTCCCGTTATAGGGAGGCGCAGCTGAGAGGCTATGAGCGCTACAAGGCATTTCTTTCAACCATAATTACCGATACTGCAGACTTCATCAGGATACATCAGCTGGAAGTGTTCCTCGAGAGGCATTTCCCCGAAACATATGCCATGAAGAATGATTCTTCATTTATATCAGAACCTATGGCGGAGAACCTTTTCGGAGTCACCCAGAGAGATGCCCTGAAACATTACACAAGGCATCTGAAATGGAGCAGGAACGAGCGTCGCAAGCTCAAGGCCGGCAGTATCTATGAACGATATGTAAAGGATCCCATACGGATGGAGGGCATAAGGTTGGATACGGTGCTGACTGATGCTTCCGGTGATTTCATCTATCGGTATGAACATACGTTCCGAAGCAGACCCGGGCTTCGCAAGGTGGTGGTCTTCCTGCAAGGAAGTCTTTATGAGAGAGGAGAATGTAAGGCAGAATTGCCTTTCCCTGAAGAACTTACCTTCTATATCAGTTCGCTCTCCACGCTTGCCGATGACCGGGTAAGGTATAGAACCGTGATATATGAGAGAGTTGTTTATGACAATACGAAGGCTTTGATCGATTTTGCACAGGGAAAGTCAGATGTAGACACGCTTATGGGGAATAACGCTTCTGAATTGCGCCGGGTCAGGAAATGTGTGGATGATGTGCTGCAGCGGGAGGAATTTGCCTTGGATTCCCTTGTCATCGTGGCTTCCTGTTCGCCCGAAGGTCCGTATGAAATAAACAGAAGACTTTCAAAGGCCAGGTCGGAGGCAGTTCTGGAGTATATGTCTGAGTATGTTCCCGTGGAATGGAGAGACAGCATGAGGGCTTCTGAGCTTCCGGAGAACTGGAAGCAGATGGCTTTGATCATTGAGCATGATACCATTCTGCCCACTCAATCCCGAAAGACTGTTCTGAAGATGATAGAAAAGATGAAGAATCCGGATGAGACTGAACGGAGCTTGTCCCAGCTGCCTGAATACAGATATATGCGTGAGAAGATATACCCGCAGTTGCGAAGTGTGAGATTTGACTTCTATATGCATAGAGTCGGCTTGCAGAAGGATACGGTCCATACAACTGAGATTGATACTCTTTATATGAAGGGCCTCCAGGCTTTGAAGGACCTTGACTACAAGACCGCCGTACGCATTCTCCGCCCGTATGATGACTATAATGCGGCGTTGGCGTTCATGTCTGCAGATTATAATCACTCTGCGCTGGATGTGCTCGACAGGCTGGACGACAGAAGTGCCAAGGTGTGCTACCTGAAAGCAATGGTCCTTGCCAGAATGGGACAGATGGGGGAAGCCTTGAAATACTTTGACCTGTGTCTGGCTTATGACCCGTCCCTTGAATATAGGGCAAACCTTGATCCTGAAATGTATGATTTGATAAAGACTCGCAATAACACTTTAAAACCAAACAGTTATGATTAAAAAAATTCATTTCGCAGCCGTTGCTGCAGCATTTGCCTTCGCAGGATGTGCGGAAGGCCAGATTGATGTACTTTCTCAGAATGAAGAATCTGATGAGATTGTTGAACTTACGGTCAATATCACCGATGACCTGACCAAGACTACAGGGCAGGAGTACCTGGACAACATCGTGAATGATGTGCAGATCTTCGTCTTCAACCGTTATGGAGTATATGAAACCTCAGCTACCGGGGAAGGACGCAGTGTGACATTTTCGTGTACCCGGGGACACAAGCAGATTGTCGCTCTTGTCAATGCAGAGCCGGAGACCGATGTGAAGAACATTGATGACCTGAAGGGCAGGACTTCCGATCTTGCCAATGTGGGCAAAGGTGAGCTTGTCATGGTGGGCAGTACTGAAGCGGACCTTCCTGAGTCATCTCCAGTCAGCATAAAGGTGGCCAGACTGGCTTCGATGGTGGTCCTGAAGTCTGTCTATCTTGATTTTGCTCTGGCCCAGCACAGGCAGCTGAGTTTTGAGATATCATCGGTCTACATGATCAATGTTGCTGGTGATAAGGCTTATATGAAGGATAATGAACCGTCAATATGGTATAACAAAGGTCTGTGTGACCCAGGAACTACTCTGGCGCATCTTTATGACTCTGTTGAGGATGGAACCTTGATCTCCCAGGGACTCAAGTACGAAACCAACCACTATTTCTATTGCTACCCTAATGATACTGCGACCAAGACGCGCCTTGTCATAGAAGCCCTTATTGGCGGTAACAAGTATTACTATCCTATAACATTGGATAAGTTGCAGTCCAATAACATGTATTCATATGATGTGACGATAACACGTCTGGGGTCTGATTCACCTGATGTGCCTGTGGAGGAGGCTGCAGTGACATATACTGTTTCATTGGAGTCCTGGACTTTAAGCCAGGGTTCGAAGCAGATCTAGTCGGGAGGACGTGAGGATGAAGCTGAAGGGAATACTTTTGATCGGATACTGCCTGATGTGTGGTGCCGGATGTTCTGTCAAGGAAGACAGGATGGAGTGTCCATGCCGTCTGGTTCTGGACCTGAGCGGGGTTGATACAGCCATGGTGGAGGAGGCTGATCTATATGTGTCCACCTCCCGTGGCTTCATCCTCAATGATACTTTGGACATCCTGAATCTGGAAAAGGAGTATGAACTTTCTATCCCTAAAGGCAAGACCGGGGTCTGGGTATATGGAGGGGCGGACGGATATGATCCGGGTCCGGAAGGACTGAAAATCCCGTATGGAGAAGACTGCCCCGAAATATTCATGCATATGGATTCTTTTGATGCATCAGGTGAACAGTATTATGAAAAGGTCCTTTTAAGAAAGAACCATTGCGTCCTGACCATCTACCTTCATGCGGAAATTGACTTGGACTTCGATGTGGCCATTACAGGTGAGGTGGATGGGTATGACAGCGAGGGCAATCCGTCCAAGGGCGATTTCAGATATGAACTGTCGTTTGAAGGAGATTCTGTCGCCAGAGCCATATTGCCTCGTCAGGAAGATGCATCGCTCAGACTTGAGATTCTTGATAGTGACAAGACGGTCCGTGTGTTCTCTTTGGGCGAATATATCGAATCTTCCGGTTATGACTGGGGAAGTGACAACCTTGAGAATATTACGATGATGCTTGATTATGCTTTGAGTTCAATCGGATTCAGTATTGAGGATTGGGAGGAAGAATACCACTTTGATGTCGTGATATAAAGTAAAAGTGAAAAAATAGTTCGTAATTAAAAAACATTTTATATCTTTGTCGGACTTTTCCAAGCCCGAGTGGTGAAATGGTAGACACGCTCGTTTCAGGTGCGAGTGCTTCACGGCGTGTAGGTTCGACTCCTATCTCGGGCACATCAAAAGAGGAAGAATTCTTGAAATTCTTCCTCTTTTTTGCTTACATTTACGGAAATTTCTGAAATATATGAAGATTGCTTTTCTTGATGCGGCCACTATGGGCAATGTGTCTTTTGAGCCTTTTGAGCGCCTTGGCGATTTTGTGTGCTATGAGAGCTCGACTCCTGAGGAGGCCCTTGAAAGAGTGCAGGATGTTGATGTACTGCTGGTTAATAAGGTGCTGGTAAACAAGGACTTGATTGATGCAGCTCCGAATCTTAAGCTTATATGCATTGCTGCTACCGGCGTTAATAACATTGATGTGGAATATGCGGCTTCAAAGGGAATACCTGTCCGCAATGCGGTCGGGTATTCCACCGATTCCGTAGTCCAGTCTACATTCATGCACATTCTGTCCCTTGTGGGCGGTGCGCCATATTTTGATGACAGTGTCAAGTCCGGCAGGTATTCCCGCAGCGGGATGTTCACTGACCCGAACTGGAACTGGTGGGAACTGGCTGGAAAGACCATCGGTATCATAGGGCTTGGCAATATAGGCCGCAAGGTCGCAACAATAGCTGAGGCCTTCGGAATGAAGGTCTGCTATTATTCGACTTCTGGTACCGGACATTGCAAGGATTATCCTTGTCTTCCGCTGGAGGAACTTCTGGCTGAGTCGGATATCGTATCAATCCATGCACCGCTTAACGAGAGGACGCTCAACCTCATAGGGGCAAAGGAGCTTGCGATGATGAAACCTACAGCATATCTTATAAATATGGGACGTGGAGCTATCGTAGTCGAGGCGGATCTTGCAGCAGCTGTAGATGCCGGTGTAATTGCAGGTGCGGGTATGGATGTCTTTGTCACTGAGCCTGTTCCGGAGGATCACCCATATCTTAAGATGAAGCATCCTGAAAGGATGAGACTTGCTCCGCATGTTGCATGGGCGAGCATTGAGGCCCGCAGAAGACTGGTTGACATCATGGCTGAAAATATCTGCAAATGATGGTCGGCAGAGGGAACATAGAGAAGGATAAAATACTGGGGAGACTGATTTTCGGTGTTCTCTGGGTGGTGCTTTTCCTTATTCCGATCATACAGGGCCTGGTCTATGACCAGGACGATATGGATTTTTTATGGAAACGTATCATTAGGTTCTGGATGTCATTGCTGCCGTTTCTGGTGGCCTTTCTGCTCCATCATAAGCTTTTGATCCCTATATATATCAAAAAGGAAAGATGGTTCAGATATGCATCTCTGATGCTTCTGTTGGTATCCTTTTTTGCTGTCGGACAATATTTCATACATAAGAACAGGGCCCCATTTCCTGACAGACAGTATGCGGAAAGGGATATGGTCCGTCAGCCACGTAGAGGGCCTAGTCCGGTATTGATTGATTCATTTCTGCTGACGATACTGCTGAGCTTTGACATGGCTATGTCGCTGATTATGAAATACAGGAAGGCGGAGGTGGAGAGGCGACAGCTGGAGAGCATGCATTTACAGGATGAACTCAGATATCTCAAGTCTCAGATTGATCCTCACTTCTTCATGAATATGCTGAATAACATTCATTCGATGGTTGAGGTCAATCCTGAACTTGCGCAGCAGATGATTCTGGACCTGTCTAAGCTGATGAGATATGTCCTGTATGAAGGAAGTAATTCATATACGACTTTTGAGAATGAAGTGCTCTTCATATCCAAATATGTGGAACTTATGCGCCAGAGATATCCGTCAGACAAGGTTGTCATCGCTCTTGACGTTCCAGACAACCCGTCTGCCTCTGTCATGCTTCCGCCTCTGCTCTTCATTTCATTTGTGGAAAATGCATTCAAGCATGGGGTAAGTTACCTGCATCGGTCGGAGATTTATGTGTCATTGTCGGAGGACTCTGCAAAGGTGTGCTTCAAGTGCACGAATACCAGGATCCCATCAGACTCTGATGATGAGAATGAAGGTGGAGTCGGACTGGTAAATGTCCGCAGAAGACTTGACCTTCTGTATGAAGACCGTTATGTTCTTGATATAGACGAAACTGAGGAAAGATATAGTGTAAATCTGATAATACCGGGCCTATGAAGATAAAATGTCTTGCAATCGATGATGAGCCTATTGCTCTTGACAAGCTGAAGAATTATATAGAAAGGATTCCTTTCCTGGAACTCGTCGCCATGTGCTCAAGCACTATGGAAGCCATGCAAGTCATGGCAGAAACTGAGGTGGATGCGATGTTTGTAGACATCAATATGCCGGATGTCAATGGAATGGAGTTCGTAAGGGCCTTGACGGAACCTCCTCTTGTCGTGTTCACTACTGCATATTCGGAGTTTGCAGTAGACAGCTATAAGGTCCGTGCAGTCGACTATCTGTTGAAACCGTTCGGGTTTGAGGATTTCCAGAGGGCGGCATATAACCTTCAGAAGGCCATGCCGGTCAGCAGCGTAGCCAGGCCGGCAGAGGCAAAGGATTCTCTTTTCCTGAAGGTGGATTACCGTTATGTCAGGGTGGCCCTTGATGATGTCGTGTATGTCGAAGGAATGAACGAGTATCTGAAGTTTTATCTCTCTTCAGGAGATTCACTTCTTACTCATACTACATTCAAGAATCTTGGTGAATCTCTTCCGGAACACTTCCTGCAGGTACACAGGTCATATGTCGTGAATATGAAACATGTCAAGGAGGTGGAGCGCTCCATCATTCTGATGGGTAATGGAGCGCGTGTGTCTGTCAGCGAAAGCAACAAGGATACCTTCATGCAGTATCTGCAGAAGCATTCCATCAGAAAATGACGCAGGCCTTTGCCCCATGCCTACTTCCATGTTTCGTATCTTGCTGCCCTTGAAAGTACAGCACCTTTCCCGAGGCAGTTTACTTGGGATATGATTTCTTTGACGGCAATTACGGTTTGTGAAATCTCCTCGGTCATCTTCTTGTAGTTGATATAGAAGATGACTTTGCTTTTTTCGTTTACCAGTACTGACACTTTCGCCCGGTAGGTCTGCAGTTCGATCTGATAATGCAGGCCTGCTTCCTCCATTGCAATAGTGATTGCCGCTTCGGCTGCAGATGATCTGATGTCCCTGGTTATCTTCTTTATTCTGGACTTGCGCAGGCATTCGGAAATCAGAGCAGCCATCTCCGGCTCTACGTCACGCCAGATGCGGTCCATCTCTTTCTGGTATTCACTTGTCCATGAACTGAAGCGTCTTCTGTCGATCTTTGCAGTGTATTTGCGTTGAAAAGAACTGTACGCCTTGCGGAGCTGGTCGGATTCCGCCACGTCCATTCCGGTTGCCACCAGATATGTGATGTTGTGCTTGATCTCCGCCTTGACGGCGGCTATCATAATATCTAAGACTTCCTGTTTCATATGTCTATCCCAATTGCATTACACAGGTTCTTCCTGATTTCTCCATCCATTCTTTATGTGTCTTGAGACACATCTCATTTTCGCATACCCACAGTATGCCTGTCTTGAAACCGTCCGGTATCATTGGTTCGGGTGCATAACCGTCTGTCAGAATAACAAGACCGTCATACCCGTGTTCATGTGCATAGTCGACAGGTTCTTGAAACGATGTGCCGCCTCGACCTATGACCGGAGTCGTCTTGATGACCTTCTTCAGGCTCTGTACGGCGGTGATTCCACAGTCGAACTGTATGACATCAATCTTTTGGAAACCATATCTGAAAGCGCTGTTGATGACGCCATAGAAGTATTGAAGGCTTTTTGTCGGTATCGAACCAGACACATCGACAGCGACGAGCATCTTTGTGTCGAACTGTCTTACGCTTCCCATGTTCTGGAATCCGGTTCTCCTGTTTGGCTTCATCC
Organism: Bacteroidales bacterium; assembly: GCA_017473705.1. Classification (GTDB taxonomy): domain Bacteria; phylum Bacteroidota; class Bacteroidia; order Bacteroidales; family UBA932; genus Cryptobacteroides. The sequence continues at coordinate 24,851 of JAFUJQ010000044.1, forward strand.
TGGTCAGCTTCCTTCTTGATGAGATCACGCTGGCACGGAATCCTGCAAAAATATGCCTCCAGTCGATCTTGGCCTTGAGGGAGTTCTGCAGAATCTCAGCAATGTCTCCTCCAAGCGATCCCCAGGATTTGGTTGAGGCGATTATTTCATTGATCTGGATGGCCGTGAGATCGTCTTCATCCCACAGTTCCGCAAGATCACGGTGCCTGTCTCCCTGGCCCTCGCCCTTGTCGCCTTTCCCCTGATCTCCTCCACCGGCCTCCCTTTCATCTGTTTCATCTTCACCTCCGCCACCATTATCTGACATGCTTTCGACTTCTCGGGCGTACCACTCATAGTTCATGCCCTTTTTAAGACCCATCTCCTCCGGTGTCTCGATCCTGAATTGGGGATGACTGTAGTTGTCTCCGATCACCAGGTTGCTTCCGAGTCCCATCGCCCTCTGGCTGCAGCCTTCCGGACGCCTCTCGTACGGATGTTTCATCAGGATTCTCACAGCTTCGGCGCGCATGGCCTCCTCGAGGGCGCTATCAGACATCTCATCTACAATGAGGGGGTTGTACTCGAGCCTTTTCCTGCCGCACCTGAGCGGGCATGCCATATTTGTGTTGGCTGTCAGCTCATGCAGGCAGAGGACCTGAAAGAGCGGTGGTTCCATTAGAAACCACTGCTCCATGATATGTGCATATCTTTTCTCCATTTATTTAATGCTCCTTACGTATGATAGGATCATCATCACCAGCATAGGGCATTTGGTGGCAATGAAGGCATTGGCATGCATATATGTCTTCTGGTGGTTTATGTTGGCGAAATGCGCGGCAGCTTCCTTGCGTTTTTTCGTTAGGAATTCGAAATATGACATCAGGTTTTCAGAATATGTCTTGACGTCCTTTTCGGAGACCTTCTCCACCTCAAGATGTCTGTAGATGCCCTCGTTTACTACAGAGAGCTGGTGGATGCCGTATTCGGCCAACGTGTCTTTTACCTTGCTGAAACCTGCGAGAACCTCGCGTCCGGTGATGAGCTGTCTCTTTGCAGCGTTCTGCATGAATGCAGAGGCAGCCTTTGGACCGACAATGCTTGAAATGATCTTTGCGTCTATCTCTTTCAGCTCTCTTTTCCCGGATATTATGTCAGACACTCTTTTCCATGCACGACGGTCCGGGGTCTTGTCCAGACCGGTGTCAGCTCCTTCTTTCGCGTCAGGATCCTTGTCAAGCCATATGCGGTTCTCGTCAATGAAAGCTACTACTCTCTGGTCCAGACCTTCTTTCCTTGCCCAAAGCAGCCATTCCTCAGCTGACGGCTTGAAATTGACGATGTTGAATCTGGATACGAGGGCAGGATCAAGGTCGGTGAGCTGGTACTGGTCGCCGGCATTGACTGCGCTGATGATGCGGCTTCCCTCCGGAAGCATCTTTCCTGCAAGCTTGCGGTTGAGCGCAAGGTCCATCACTGTCTGAAGGATCTCCGGGCGTGCTCGGTTGAGCTCGTCCAGGAAGAGAACGACCGGTTTTCCGTCTGTGGGGAACCAGTATGGCGGCATGAAGTCGGTCTTGCCTGTCTTTTCGTCCTTGCAAGGAAGACCGATAAGGTCACCAGGGTCGGCCATCTGTCCGAGGAACAATGCGATTACGGGCATCCCGAGTTCCTTGAAATGCTCTGTGAGGATTTCTGACTTACCTATGCCGTGGTTACCCACGAGCATGATGTTGTGTGAGGCAGGAGTAGCCTCAAGGAGCTGCTTGAGCTCCGTGATGTTCACTGAAATATTACTCATTGGATTTAATAAGACACATTTATGATTCCGGGTGTGTTTCCCTTCTTCAAGAGAAATACAATCTGAATGGAAGAAGTGTTACAATATATTTCAGATTTTTCGTGCATTATTAATAATATTGCATCTTTGCACCACAGTAGACCACACTATCATGACCGACAGATACAACGCATTTCTGAACAGGATCGTCAGTGACATTGCCAAGGACCGTATTTATACAGACGAACTCAGACGTCTCGCCTGGGGAACAGATGCCGGTTTCTATAGGATGACTCCCGGGATAGTCATCAGGTCTGCTTCCGAGGAGGAGGTTTCATCTATATTGAAAGCTGCATCAGAGTTGAATGTGCCTATCACATTCCGCGCAGCCGGAACGAGCCTCTCAGGCCAGGCTGTCAGTGACTCGGTGCTCGTTGTGGCTGGAAAGAACTGGGAGAGGATCCATACCGCTCGATAGTATATCTGGTCAACAGCTGCACATCTCCAAGGTTTAGCTGATACTATGCCTGGCCGGCAGCGTCCGACATCAGAAAGCCCCAAAACATGTCGGACGCTGCAGATTTCCGGCTTTGAACACCTGTTTTGGACACCGTCCGACAGCTTTTTACCGCTTTTGATGTCGGACGGCCTGAATGCGGATTTGGCTCACCATCGCATGATGTTAAAAGCACATATAGCCTATATTTTGTGCTTTGGAGACAGCTCTATGCATAACAACCTGCAATCTCACCAACTGAAAATTTTAGGTTGAGCCGCAGAAAAGAAAAAGGACAAACCCTCATTTCTGAAGATTTGTCCTTTGTGCTCCCGAACTTGGACTTGAACCAAGGACCCTCTGATTAACAGTCAGATGCTCTAACCAACTGAGCTATTCGGGAATGTTGTTTCAAACGTTTTGTTTTCGTTTGGGATTGCAAAGGTAGACATTTTTTTGTTACCTCCAAACTTTTTCACAAAAAAATTTAAAAAATTCATATCTTTGTGTCGATTTAAGTCTAACCACTGACCTTGTGAGTCTCAAAAACACTGTTTATGGATATAGATCTTTTGTCTAAAATGGTCAAGGAACTGATTCTTGACAACGACAGGGTGGTTCTTCCCGGTCTCGGCTGCTTCGTGGCTGAGATGGTCCCTTCTACCTTCTCCGATAAGGGCTATACCATAAATCCGCCGTATAGAAAGCTGTATTTCAGAGCGAAGCCCGATGAAGGCGATGCATTGACGAAGTTCTATGCAAAGACAAACAAGGTCGAGATGGAAGTGGCGGACAAGATAATCATAGATTTTGTGGCGGAACTTAAATCTGTTCTTTTTACAAAGAAGACAGTGATATTTCCAGGCTTGGGAAGAATGAGGGCGACAAAGGAGAACAACGTCTTCTTCATCTCTGATGAAGAGCTTGATATATATCCTGCAGGGTTCGGACTTGAACCTATCTCCCTGAAGACACATCAGGAGTCGGCGGAGGAGGTCTCGGCAGCCGTAGAAGGTCTGAAGTCCATTCTTGACGAAACAGTCCATGAACCTCAGTCGGTTCCAGAACAAGTCCCAGCCCCAGCCCCAGCCCCTGCACCGGTTCCAGAACCAACTCCAGAACCAGAACCGGTTCCCGACCCGGTCCCTGTGCCTGAATCTGCTCCTGAACCAGACCCTGTTCCGGTTCCAGAGCCGGACCCGGTTATAGTTCTGCGTACGGACCCCGATCCAGAACCAATTCCTGATCCTGAGCCAGTCCCGGAGCCTGAACCTGACCCGCTGCCCGATCCGGTCCCTGTCAGAAAACCTGTCAACAAGGCTGTCATCGCCATCATTATAACAGTTATGGTGCTGGCATTGATATTGGCAGCATATGTGGCAGTAGGCCATTTGGCGCCGGAGATGCTCGACAAGATACTATATACTCCTGAGGAACTGGAGATTCTTAACTACAAACCAGAATAAGACAGATGAAGAAGTTTGTCCAGAACTTTAACATACCATGTTATGATACCGATGCCTCATGGCGCCTGAAGCCGGCATCGTTCATGAACCTTGCCCAAGAGGCTGCAGGCCTTCATGCCGTGCACCTTGGATTCGGATACGATGATCTCATCGTGAAGAACACCGCATGGATTCTTTCACGAGTAAGGATATGCTTCATAGACACACCTCAATGGCGTGACAACATAACCTTGACCACATGGCATAAAGGCCTTGAGAGGCTCTTCTATCTGAGAGACTTCATCATTACGGATTCAGAAGGCAAGGAGCGCGTGAAGGCGACAACATCGTGGCTCGTCCTCAACCTCGAGACCCGCAGACTTGTGCGTGACCCTCAACTCATGGAGGAGGGCACAGTCTGCACCGAAAACGCAATTGAGACCCCTGCCGACAAGGTCGTGATGCCGAAGGATATTGAACCGACACTTGCCCTTCAGCATACTGTCGCATATTCGGATGTGGACATGAACGCCCATACCAACAATGCGATGTACATGCAGTGGGCGATGGATGCGGTTGACTATGAAACGGCCTCGCAGAAGCCGGTGAAAGAGGTGACCATAAACTTCAATCACGAGACCAAGGCTGGAGATCTTGTAAGCATATATAAGGCTTCCATAGAGAAGGAAGACGGTCTTCACGTATATGTGGAGGGTAAGGTAAACGACGCTTCTGCGTTCACTGTAGACATTTTATTCTAAATGATAGACCTGGTATATCCATATGACCTGGCCCCTCTGGTGCCAGCTCCGACTGCCGACTCCGTTCCTGCAGAACCGGGGATGATCGAGTATTTTCCGGTAGTGGAACCGACGGGCCTTGTCGTCGGAAGGTCGTCGAGAGCCTATTGCCACAGCGGAGCCAAACCGCTGCATCCGGTGATCCATATCCATATAATAGACCGCTTCAGCAGGATCTACCTGCAGAAAAGACCTATGCACAAGGATATTCAGCCAGGAAAATGGGACACGGCTGTAGGCGGCCATGTGTCATACGGCGAGAGCATAGTCGAGGCTGTATACAGGGAAGCATATGAGGAACTCCGCTTCCACGAGTTCAATCCGATACACCTGGAGACATATGAATTCGAATCCTCGGTGGAAAGGGAAATGGTCAGCGTCTTCGCAGTCGTAGGGTCATACGACCTCCATCCGGATCCGGAGGAGGTCGCAGACGGCCGCTGGTGGCCTATTGAAGAAATAGATGCCAGTATCGGCAAAGGAGTCTTCACACCAAATTTCGAAACAGAATTTCAGATGATCCGTAAATCCCTTCTCGCTCTGCTGTAATTTTATTATATTTGTCTTTGATATAGTAAAACAGGTAGAGCTATGACAGGAATCGAGTGCTATATGCCCTCTCAGTCAGGAGAGGACATTTCTGTTACCGTGGAATCATTGAGCCGCAGTGTGGCATTCACAGGGGTTACAATCTTGTCGGGTGTTTCTCTTCGCTCGACCGAAACCTTGAGGAGCATTGCAGATGCCGTACACGAGAAGTTTGTTCTTCTTTACACCAAGGATAAGCCTCTCGAAATGGGAATGTTGGCTCTGGACCGCATCATAAGCGTTGCGGAGGATACCGGAGCGGACATGTTGTATGCTGACCACTATACGGTCACTGAGGGAGAGGATGGCGTTGAAAGAAAGCATAAGCATCCGCTCATCGACTGTCAGAAGGGTGCGTTGAGAGATGATTTCGATTTCGGAAGTGTTCTTGTCTTCAGAACGAGATCTTTCAAGCGTGCCGTCAGGACGATGTCTCAAGACTATGAGTGGGGAGCGCTGTATGACCTGCGTCTCAGGATGAAGAAGATTGTCCACATCAATGAATACCTGTATGCTGAGATCGAGACCGACGCCCGCAAGTCGGGCGAGAAGCTTTTTGATTATGTCGACCCCAAGAACAGGACTGTCCAGATAGAGATGGAGGCCATATGCACAGAACACCTCAAGAGGATCGGAGCATACCTGCATCCATGTTTCAGGAATCCGGACCCGAAGGAATTCGGTGATCATCAATTCCCTGTTACAGCGACCGTGGTGATTCCGGTGTTCAACAGAGTGAGGACTGTGAAAGATGCCGTCATGAGTGCCCTGAGCCAGGAATGCGATTTCCCGTTCAATGTGATTGTAGTCGACAACCATTCTTCAGACGGTACCAGGGAACTGCTGGATGCAATCGAAGATGACAGGCTGGTTCACGTGATCCCTGTGAAACACGACCTGGGCATCGGCGGCTGCTGGAACCTGGCTGTCCATCACGAACTTTGCGGAGAATATGCCGTTCAGCTTGACAGCGATGACGTCTATAGCGGTCCGGATACTCTGCAGAAGATCGTGGACGCGTTTCGTCAGCAGAAGTGCGCAATGGTCGTAGGTACATATCAGATGACGGACTTTGACATGAATCCGATCCCTCCGGGAATCATAGACCATAGAGAGTGGACGGAAGATAACGGTAGAAATAATGCGTTGAGAGTCAATGGACTTGGTGCTCCAAGGGCCTTCTGGACTCCGCTGCTCCGTACGATAAACCTTCCTAATACAAGCTATGGCGAGGACTATGCGCTCGGCCTCAGGATCAGCAGAGAATACAGGATCGGACGCATATATGACGTTCTCTACTGTTGCCGCCGGTGGGAGGGAAACTCTGACGCGACTCTTGACATAGAGAAGATCAACGCGAACAATCTTTATAAGGACCGCATCCGCACATGGGAACTCGAAGCCCGCATGAGGCTGGCATCTCGAGCGTAGTCGGGAGAACCTTCAGGAATATGAAAGAAAACAGAATTCATAAATTTGTCGGAGACCAGCTTTCCCGCTGGCCTCTTGCCTGCGACAACTTCAGGGCGCTCAAGAATGTGCAGGTGAGGGAGGTCGAGGTCGGAGGACTTAAGGTGCAGCTTCAGTTCAATCCGGCAAGGATGGTGTCTTCCGCAGCGAAGCTCAACAAGGAGGACATCGCAAAGAGGAGGTGCTTCCTCTGCCGCGAAAACCGTCCGGCTGAGCAGATGATGATCAAGTTTGAAGGTCGCAAGGGCAAGAAATACCATATTCTGGTAAACCCATACCCGATATTTCCCGACCATCTGGTCATAGCGATGAACCGTCACACGGATCAGTCCATCTGGCATAGATATGTCGACATGCTCGACCTCGCCAGGAAATATCCTGATTTCACATTCTTCTACAACGGCCCGCACAGCGGCGCCTCCGCACCGGATCACCATCATTTCCAGGGTGCTCCGGAGGGGCTGATGCCTCTGGAAAATGATGTGGATGCCATGATTGCTGCAGGTTCACATGCTCTGGAATACCTGACATCAGTCCAGGATGCTGACCTGTATCACTACAGGAAGTTTACAAGAGGAATATTCGTCCTGAGAGCTCAGACCGCCAAGTCGGCAGCAAAGATGCTGTATCGCCTTCTTGACTGTGCAGACATACCTGAGGGTGAGAACGAGCCGCTTATAAATCTGTTCACATATTACCGTCACGGAGAGTTCCGCTCGATAATCATATTCCGCAGCCGGCATCGTTCACATCACTATTTCAGCGACGGTCCCGACCATCTGACCATGAGCCCGGGCTGTGCCGACATGGCCGGAGTCTTCATAGTTCCCGTTGAGGAGGAGTTCGGCCGGATAACACCGGAGCTTCTCGGAGAAATGCTGGATGAAGTGACAGTTCCTGCAGGAGAGGAAGAACGTATGAAATGGCGTCTGACGCGCACGCAGCCGCTTCTTGAAGTCGGCATAATGTCAGGTCAGGATATTGTGTTCGAGATACTTTCTGACGGGGCGGGCATGAGGACCGCGAGCCTGAGGGAAGGCAAGATAGAGTATGGTGGAGCGCTTTATGACGAGCTGTTCTTCGATGCAGAGACCCTGTCTACAATGTTTGCAGGCCCGTCTTTCATCCTGCGTGACGTGACCATAGGGGTCAATTTCCATTGGGAGCGCAAGGAAGATCAGAAGTTTGCAGGAGCCTTGAAGATAATCGTAGACAAGGGCAAGCTTACGGCAGTCAATGTGATCGGAGTTGAGGACTATCTGCTGAGCGTCATCTCTTCGGAGATGAGCGCGACGGCGTCGGAAGAGTTTCTCAAGGCCCATGCGGTAATTTCCCGTTCGTGGGTAATGGCCCGGATGACTGCCGCACGAAAGAACTCCGGAGGCGGAGTGCCGGAGGGTGTCTGCAATGTTCCGACACTTATGTGTGACCTTGATGCGAGGTTTAACAGTGACGGCAGTCAGATAATGAATGATGTACAGGAGTATGTGAAGTGGTATGACCATGAGGACCACAATTCGTTCGATGTGTGCGCCGATGACCATTGCCAGAGATATCAGGGACTGACAAGGGCTGCAGGAAGCACAGTCCGCAGGGTGATCGATGCCACATGGGGTCAGGTCCTGGAGTATGAAGGACTGCTTTGCGACGCCCGTTTCTCAAAGTGTTGCGGCGGAGTCATGGAGAAGTTCGAGACCTGCTGGGAGGATGAGGAACATCCATATCTGCAGCCGCTCCCGGACACTCCAGCCCACAATCCTTATGCGGAACCGTTCTGCAGCATGGCCGACAAGGAAATCCTCGGTCAGGTCCTGAATTCATATGATCAGGAGACAGTGGACTTCTATAGATGGAAAACCATCTGCGACAGGAAGACCCTTTCGGAACTCGTCTCCAGCAGAAGCGGCATCGACATAGGTGAAATCCTGGAGATCATTCCTCTTGAAAGGGGATTGTCCGGAAGAATATATAGATTGAAGATTGTGGGCTCGCAGAGAACCATGATCATTGGCAAGGAACTGGAAATAAGGAGAATATTGTCGGAAAGCCACCTCAAGAGTTCGGCGTTCGAAGTGAAGATGGAGGATGACAGGATCATCCTCGAAGGTTCCGGCTGGGGCCATGGGGTGGGCCTCTGCCAGATAGGCGCAGCCGTGATGGCATCGCGAGGCTATGCTTACGAAGAGATTCTCCAGCACTATTATCCGGGTTCATCACTCAAATCATAGAACATGAAGAAAGAAAATCCATGGCTATGGGTGCCGACGCTTTATTTCGCGGAAGGCATACCTTATTTCATAGTCAACAACATATCCCTCGTGATGTTCAAGAACATGGGCATGCCAAACGGTATGCTTGCCTTCTACACGAGCCTGCTTTACCTCCCGTGGGTGATCAAGCCTCTGTGGAGCCCGTTCGTGGACATCATTAAGACAAAGAGATGGTGGATACTTGCCATGCAGATCCTGATGTCGGCCGCCATGCTGCTTCTGCCTTTCCTGCTTCCGCAGGAGAACGGCGAAGCCATAAGCTCGTCGCCGCTGTTCTTCGTGACCCTGGTCATATTCTGGATTACGGCATTCGCTTCTGCCACGCACGATATTGCCGCAGACGGATTCTATATGCTGGGGCTCAATCCCAACAAGCAGGCCGAATTCGTAGGCATCAGGAGCACATTCTACCGCCTGTCCTCAATTTTCGGACAAGGCGTCCTTGTCGCCCTCGCCGGCTATCTCGAGTCCAGGACTTCAGATGTCCATATGGCCTGGAAGATAACCCTCATATTGTCTGCTGCCATATTCGCCTGTGTGACTTTGTATCATACCAGGGCGCTCCCGGTTCCGGCGTCAGACACAACATCCAATGCGACAACGGCCTCTGGAATATTGAAGGAATCCGGTCGCACATTCGTAACCTTCTTCAAGAAGCAGGGTGTTCTGATTGCAGTGCTTTTCATGCTTCTGTACCGACTGCCTGAGGCCTTCCTGGTCAAGATGATGAATCCTTTCCTTCTCGACTCTGCGGCAGAAGGAGGTCTCGGCATGTCGACACAGGACGTGGGTCTGGTATACGGTACTATAGGAGTAGCGGCCTTGACTGCCGGAGGCATTATCGGGGGAATTGCAGCTTCAAGATGGGGACTGAAGAAGTCCCTGTGGCCTATGGCTCTCAGTCTTACCCTTCCTTGCCTGTCATTCGTCTTCCTTGCAGCATACCAGCCTGACAACCTCTGGATCATCGGCTCATGTGTCGCTCTTGACCAGTTCGGATATGGATTCGGTTTTACGGCATACATGTTGTACCTGATCTATTTCTCGGAAGGAGAATTCAAGACAGCGCACTACTCGCTGTGCACTGCCTTCATGGCCCTCAGCATGATGCTGCCGGGCCTTGTGGCCGGATATGTGCAGGAGTGGCTGGGATATACTTCTTTCTTCATATTTGTCATGATATGCTGTCTGGTGACGGTAGGTGTCACATTCCTTCTGAAGGTGGATCCGGGATATGGAAAGAAACAATAAATATGCATGAATATGAAAACGAATTCAAGACTGTTGATGATCATGGCTGCTTTGACCGCAATGTACGCATGCGGACCTCAATATCAGAAACCGACCGAAGGTTCGGATATCGGGTTTGCACTCTCATACTTCCAGAAGGTGAACCAGACAGTGAAATATGATGAGAACCTCATAGTTTCCCCATACAGCGCAGGAGTGGCATTGTCCATGCTTGCAGAAGGTGCGGAAGGTCAGACAAAGGCGGAGTTTGCAGACGCCCTGAACGGATGCCTTTTCAAGGCTGAGGACCTTGGAGGTGGTGACAGCCTGACCGTGAAGTCCGCAAATTCAATATGGGTGGATGACAACTTCAGTTTGAGAAACCGTTATGTAGGCCTCCTGGAGAAGGATTTTGATGCATTCATCACTACACAGAACTTCGCAGATCCAGCCACTGTAAAGGCAATCAACAACTGGTGTGCTGAGAACACGGAAGGCAAGATCACCGAAATCATAGATGAACTTGGCAGAGGAACAGTCATGGTGCTCATGAATGCCCTCTACTTCAATGCTCCATGGGAATATGCCTTCGATCCTGCACAGACGGCAGACAAGGTGTTCCATGCAATATCAGGCGACAGGGAAGTGCCGATGATGACCAGAAAGGCCAGATTCATGTACGCCGAGTATCAGGGGTGCCAGATGGTAAGACTTCCATATTCCGGTGAAAGATATGCAATGTACATAGTGCTTCCTCCTGCAGGCATGGATGTGAACTCAGTCATACCATATATCAGTGAGTCTGCATATGAATCGGCGATGGGAATGCTTTCAGCTGGTGAAGTCATCGTAGAGTTGCCGAAGTTCAAGCTGGAGGCATCTCTTCTTTTGAATGACGCTCTGGAGAAGATGGGCATCCGGACAGCATTTGGTGGTGCAGCTGACTTCAGCGGCATTTCGGCGATGGGGCCGCTTGCCCTCAGCCAGGTGAAGCAGAAGTGCTATATAGACGTGTCGGAGAAGGGAACAGAGGCTGCCGCCGTGACGAGCGCACAAGTGCGCCTGACGTCTGTTGCTCCAACAAGGGTTCGTAGGGTGACAGTAGACAGACCTTTCCTGTTCTTTATCGCTGACACAGAGAAGGACAACATTCTCTTTGCAGGAAAAATCGTTGATCTTTAAATATCGAATATATGAAAAGACTGTTCGTTATAGCAATAATCCTGCTGGCTGCCATCTCATGTACCGGCGAGTCTCAGGCGGCAGAAGTCAGGGTGAAGACCGGAATCGAGGTGCTTCGCGACAGAGGATTTGAGGGCCTTGTAGGAAAGCGTGTAGGTCTGGTTACCAATCCAAGCGGTGTTGACAGCAAGCTCCGCTCTACAATTGACATATTATATAATGCCCCGGATGTCAATCTTGTCGCATTATATGGTCCTGAACATGGTGTGAGAGGAGACGTGTACGCAGGCGGCAAAGTGACAGACACTGTTGACGAGGTGACCGGTCTCCCTGTGTATTCCCTTTATGGGGCGACCAGAAAACCGACTCCTGAGATGCTGGAGGGCATCGATGTGATGGTCTATGACATCCAGGATGTCGGCGTGCGTTCTTACACATTCATCAGTACGCTTGGCCTTGTCATGGAGGCCTGTGCAGCAAAAGGCATAGAGGTGATGGTCCTTGACCGTCCGAACCCTCTCGGCGGCAATAAGATAGAAGGATGCTATGTGGAGCAGCCGTACTATTCTTTTGTAAGCCAGTATAAGATCCCATATGTATATGGTCTGACCGTCGGTGAGTTTGCCGAGCTTGTCAATGAAGAAGGCCTGAACTGTGGTCAGAAAGGTAACCAGGCTCCGGCCAAGTGCAAGCTCACAGTCGTGCCGATGGAAGGATGGACAAGGGACATGGTATATGAGGACACTGGTCTGCCATGGGTGCTGCCTTCCCCAAACATACCGTTCAAGGACACTCCGATGTACTATGCCGCTGCCGGAGTATGCGGCGAACTGTATGGATTCATGAATATAGGCATAGGATATACTCTTCCTTTCCAGGTGTTCGGAGCGACATGGCTCGATCCGCAGAAGCTGAAGGAGAGGCTGGAATCATACGGACTGGAGGGTGTTTCATTCCGGACAATATGGTTCAAACCGTTTTCGGGAAGTCAGAAAGGTCAGCTCGTGGGTGGCCTGCAATATTTTTTCACAGAGTATGAGAAGGCCCGTATTACAGAGGTGCAATTCTATGTGATGCAGGCAGTTGCGGAACTTTATCCGGATAAGAAGGCATTTGAGGTGGCGAATGTCGGAGGAATCTTCGATAAGGTTTGTGGCACGGATTATGTTAGGACAGTATTCAGCAAAGGGTACAAAGTCAAAGACATCGTTGATTACTGGCGGAAGGATGAAGCATCTTTCCGTGAATTATCGCAAAAGTACCACATCTATTAACCTTAAAACTTCTTTACAATGAGAACGGTCAGAACAACAGTTGCTGTAATGCTCTTAGGATTGGCATTGACAGCATTTCAGTCTGAGGCCCAGACCAGAAGAAGTACAGGCTCCGGAAGTTCGTCGCGCTCGACCTCGACTTCGACCTCGCGTTCGTCTTCGGTATCGCGCTCGTCTTCCGCATCATCCTCTTCTGCAAAGAAGTCTCCTGCAGTTTCTGGAACAAGACAGTCTTCAAGACCGGCAGTCTCGGCGTCGGGTTCGTCGTCTTCGGCTTCACGTCCATCGACTTCGGTCAGCAGACCTTCATCTCAGACCAGACCTGCGACAACGACACGCCCTTCTGTTTCCGTAACACGTCCATCGACTTCCACAAAGCCGGCTGCGACAGCTCGTCCGACTACCGGAACGTCTGTCAGACCGTCTTCAGGAGCGGTTCAGGACAAGAAGCCTAGCACCACTGTGACAAGACCTGCAACAAGACCTTCAGTGACAAGACCGGCATCAGGTTCTGCTACAAGACCTTCAGGCACAGTCACACGCCCTGCGACCCGCCCTTCGACAGATCAGGGCCGTCAGCCGGCGGCTAAGCCTGGCGGACAGGACAGACCGGCAGCGGTGACTCGTCCGGCGCGTCCTGGAAATCGTCCAGGTGACAGGAAACCAGGCGGAGAGGCGATGAGACCGGACGTGCGTCCAGACAAGCCGGTTCAGGTCCGTCCGGACCGCAAGCCGGATGTACACAGAGTTCACCCACGTGACCGTGACTTCATGCACTACAGCGCTCCTTCATATTATTGGACAGGACACAACCACTGTTACGGACACAGGGTAAGAGTTCTCCCTACTCATGTTCACAGACACTATTATCACGGAGTGACTTACTACTGCTACAACGATATATGGTATCGTCCATACGGTGGATACTACATCGTCTGCAGACCTCCTTTCGGAACAGTTCTCGCAGCAAACCTCATAGCAGACATGACCTGGGCGGCGGTTCGCCTCTCATACTACAACACAGTGGTGAACACATACAGCCAGATCAACGAGAACAATCAGTATATCGCCGAGCAGAACGCGATCATAGCTCAGAACAACGCGACTATCGCAGCTCAGAACGCTCAGATCGCAGCCGGCCAGCAGCAGGCGCAGGCGGCTTACAGCCTCGCGACACAGCTCGGACTCATACAGAGCTATGCAGCTGCAGGAAGCGACTACTACTATCAGGACGGAGTATTCTACATGAAGGATGCAAACGGTGAATACAAGGTGATCGTACCTCCAGCAGGAGCTCTCGTAGAGACACTTCCAGAGGACTACGACCTCGTGACACTGGCAGACGGAAACGAATACTACAAGGTTGACAATACGGTCTACAGGATTTCAATAGTGGACGGCAAGCCTTACTTCGAGGTTCTTGGACAGTTATACAGTTAAGCAATTACATCAGAACGCAATTCAGGCCGGGATTTCCCGGCCTGTTTTGTCATAGTGCGTTGCTGTATGTGTTCTGGAATGTTTCTGGATTGCCGGAAGCATGGAGTTCTATGCTGAATCCTTGCTCTGATGCATCCTGTATGCCTTCTTCCTGCATGACTTCCACGAGATGCCTTGCAACCGCAGGGGCCGGGTCTATGACTGTAATCTGTCTCTCCGGATATAGTTCCGATGCTACTTTGCTGATGGTTTCCGACAGGAAAGGGTAGTGGGTGCAGCCGAGGACTATGGTGTCGGCGCCTGCATCAAGCAGGGGCTTGAGGCTGGCGCAGACCGTGGACTCGGCGTCCGGACCCTTGAGGATGCCTTTCTCTACCAGTTCTACGAATCCCTGACCTATGTGTTCCACGATGGTGACGCCCTGGGCCCATTTTGCCCTTGTGTCTATATATTTTGTCGCCTTGAGTGTGCCTGCCGTTGCAAGCACTCCTACGACTCCTGTCTGAGTGGCCTTTGCCGCCGGCTTTATGGCAGGCTCCATTCCAATGAACTTCACAGGGTATTCTTCCCTCAGGGTGGAGATGGCTGCGGCTGTGGCTGTGTTGCAGGCTACAACTATTATTTCGCATCCTTTGCTCAGGAGGAATTCCGTAATCTTGCGGGCCCTGCCGATGATGTATTCACGGCTCTTTTCGCCGTATGGACAGTGTGCGTTGTCTGAGTAATAGACATAGCTCTGATCAGGGAGAATCTTTCGTATCTCCTTGAACACCGATAATCCTCCTACACCTGAGTCGAATATGCCTATCATATTGTCAATGAATCAATTAATTTCAATTCTTCGTTTGAAAAAGCTCTGTTCTCAATGGCTTTCAGATTGTCGTCGATCTGGGCTACGCTGCTGGCTCCGATGATGACGGAAGTGACCAGGTCGTCCTTGAGGTTCCATGCCAGCGCCATCTGGGCCAGGCTCTGTCCTCTTTCTGCTGCAAGCGCATTGAGTTTCTGCAATCTGTCCACGAGGTCAGGCGTGATGGATGCAGACTTTAGAGAGAAATCTCTTGCCGCTCTTGAGTCCTTCGGTATGCCGTTGAGGTATCTGTCAGTCAGCACGCCCTGTGCCAATGGCGAGAAGGCTATCAGACCGGAGCCTGCAGCCTTTGCCTGTTCAAGCAGGTTGTCAGTCTCCGGAATCCTGTGCATCATGTTGTACTTGACCTGATGCAGCAGGCACGGGACGTCGTGCTCTGCCAGATATTTATATGCGTATTCCGCTGCTTCGTGAGGATAGTTAGATATTCCTGCATACAAAGCCTTACCGCTTCTGACTATGTCTACGAGGGCCTGCATTGTCTCCTGCAGAGGAGTGTCAGGGTCGAACCTATGTGAATAGAACACGTCCACATAGTCGAGCTTCATCCTTTTGAGACTCTGGTCGAGGCTGCTGATCAGATATTTACGTGAACCAAGGTCGCCGTATGGACCCGGCCACATGTCATATCCGGCCTTTGTAGATATGAAGAGTTCGTCTCGGTATGGCCTCAGGTCGCTCTGCATCACGGTGCCGAAAGTGCTCTCCGCGCTGCCGTACGAGGGACCGTAGTTGTTGGCCAGGTCGAAATGGCATATGCCCTTGTCAAAGGCATGCAGGAGCATTTCGCGACTGCGCTCCAGCGGGGCGGTGTCTCCGAAGTTCTGCCATAGTCCCAAAGATATCTCTGGGAGGACGATGCCGCTCTTGCCGCATCTGCGATATTGCATTCCATCAGTGTATCTCTTTTCCGAAGCTGTGTATACCTGTCTTATCATAGTTCTGTCAGTTAATAAGACACAAATATAACTATTTCTCTTTTGCTTATGATGGAAAATGACTAATTTTGTGAGGATATTCAGAAGGGTATAAGATGATAAGTACAGAACAGATAAAGGAATTGCAGCAGCGTGTGGAGACGCTTGGCAGGTGCATAGACATTGAGGCAAAGCGCGAGGAGGTTGCCCGTAAGCAGGAGCGTACGCTTGCTCCGGACTTCTGGGACGACCCTAAAGAGGCCGAGAAGTTCCTTAAGGAGCTCTCTGGTGTGAAGTTCTGGGTGACCGGCTTTGACGGTGTGATGACCTCTGTAGAGGACCTGAATGTGCTGCTGGAACTGGAGGATGATGACATTGATGCGGCTTATGCACAAGCTGTGGAAGCACTTGAGGCTCTGGAGCTTCGCAATATGCTCGGTGAGGAGGGTGACAACCTTGGTGCAGTGCTTACAATCAATTCTGGAGCAGGCGGAACAGAGGCGAACGACTGGTCGGCGATGCTCATGCGCATGTATATCCGCTGGGCGGAGCGCAATGGTTATAAAGTCACTGTCACAGACGAACTTGAAGGTGAGGATGCCGGCATCAAGTCGGTGACCATGCAGGTGGAGGGAGACTACGCATTTGGTTATCTCAAGGCGGAGAGCGGAGTGCACCGTCTGGTGAGAATTTCGCCATTCAACGCTCAGGGAAAGCGTCAGACCACATTCTCGTCAGTCTTCGTATATCCATTGGTTGACGATTCCATAGAGATTGAAATAAATCCGGGAGACCTGGAGTGGGATACATATCGCTCAAGCGGAGCCGGCGGACAGAATGTCAACAAGGTTGAGACCGGAGTGCGCGTCAGGCATATTCCGAGCGGCATTGTCGTGGAGAATACAGAGACCCGTTCTCAACTGGACAACAGGCAGAATGCCCTCCGCATCCTGAAATCTCGCCTCTATGACATAGAACTCAAGAAGCGCCAGGAAAAGCAGGCGGAGCTTGAAGGCCAGAAAAAAAAGATAGAGTGGGGATCGCAGATCAGGAGCTACGTCCTGCATCCATATAAAATGGTCAAGGATCTTCGCACCGGACATGAGACATCTGACACTCAGGGAGTCCTGGACGGCGATCTGAACGACTTCATGAAAGTCTTCCTGATGGAGAACAATTAAAATTCGAAACATACCGAAATATTATGGAGATGGCTGCAACATTTGCAGCCATCTGTGCATCTATGTGTGCGGTTAGATGATTTTAGTAGTAAGTGACAATTGTATGAAACGAATAACCCTGTTATTATTGTTAGTGACTCTGTTTGCCGGTACACTGTCCGCGCAGACACATGAAAACGAAGACAAAAGATTCCCTATAGCAATCAAGGCTTATCCTTTCAGGGGAATGTATCTCGACAAGAATACCCATTATGAAAAATTCGGTCCCATCAATCCTGCCGGTGTGCATATGGGTGTCGAGTTTCCGTCGCTTCAGCAGCGTCCATGGCAGCAGTATCTCGGCAATTCTACCATAGGTGTGGGAATATCCTGGCTTGATTTCGGACAGCCGCAGGATCCGTCTATGGCGAAGTTGGGAATGGGAGTGGCTGTATATCCGTATATATTGCTGGATGCCATTGATACAGACCATTTCCAGATGAGGTTTAAAGTGGCTGGAGGTCTGGGAGCGGTGACTGAGCATTGGTATACTCAGGATGACACAGATCCGGATCATTATTACCACACAACTGTGAACACCATCTTCGGATGTACGCTCAATGCATATCTTAATGCCGGCATCAACCTGAACATTCCGATCACAAGATATCTTGCGGTAGGCGGCGAGTTCGGTTACTTCCATATGAGCAACGGACGTGTGTGCATGCCTAATATCGGAGTCAATGCCCTGTATGGTTCGGTCGGACTGACCGCGACGCTGAATTCGGATGTCGAGAAGGAGCCTGTAAAGTTCCCTGATCTTCCATATGTATGGAGCATTAACATCACAGGAGCGGCCGGCGCTCACAAGGCTGCCATTGCTGATAAGCACAGGTTCCTGATATCGTCATTCCACGCCGGAGCAGTGTATCATGCGAACAACTGGTATGGAGTAGGTCTCGGGCTGGATGCGTTCTACAACGGGGCCATTGACAATAACACAGACCGCTCACTCTACGTCAAAAGGCCAGAAGGATACAGTACCATAGACAAGATCCGTGTTGGCGTATCTTTGAACAATGAGTTCAAGTTCGGAGCAGTCACGGCCATTGTGGACTGGGGAGTATACCTGTTCAATCCTTCACGTCATTATTACGATTGCGACCATCCGATCTATGGCTATGGTAAGCGCCCTCTCTTCTACAAGAACGACGGAGCAGGCAGCGATGAAGCGTTCCACTACATCCGCTTCGGAATGAAGTGCCGTGTCTGGGACAACATCTACCTCCAGGCAAGCGCCAAGACCCACCTGCACATAGCAGAATACATTGAGTTCGGCATCGGCTACCAGATCCCGTTCCTCAAGAAGCAGAACCGCAAAGCAGGCCAAAGCGCCATCTTCCACTACCGCAGGAACTGGTGGAAAGACTGATTTTTGCTGATTACAGATGACCGTCCATCATCAAAATGACGGAAAAAATGTCGGACGGTACCTCTTTTCCTGTCATTTCGTCGGTTTTGGGCAGCGTCCGACATCAAATATGCGTTTTTTCTGTCGGACGGTTCTGCAATCATTTCAGTCGGCAAACAGGGCATTACTCTAGAGAAAAACTGCATATCTTTGCAGAGTCATAGGGGAATTCGTAGAAGGGATGACAACCCTTATCGCATCACACCGCAAGGCGTAAACCTCCGCCACGCATAAGGGGCAAAAGTCAAGCATCTCGTTTTGAGATGCTTTTTCTTTTCCTGTCCATAAAAAGGGGCGTTTTCGTGGCCAAGACCAACAAAATGAAATCAATAATCTTAAAATATAGTTCACAAGAAGATTAACAATACAAATATTTTGAACAATGTTTAAGATTAAATACCCATTTTGATACACCTTTTCCCAAGTGTCAAAAATGTGTATTATATTTACACGTTTAACAAAGAATCATATGAGTAGATTAAGAACAATAATAACCCTGCTTGGGATTCTTGGCGTCTGTGCTGCCAATGCTCAAAATGATAGTGGAATCATATCGAAAGATTCATTGTCCATAACATTTATTGTCGATGAGAATCTCTCATTGCCCCAAAAGCATTTCACACATTCTTATGATGTGAATCACATATACACTTCCTCGTTAGACTATTGTGGAGTCGATTATAAAGGCGAAATTTCTTTAGATGAAGGTTTTTCATCAAAGGATCACCGATTACTTCAAAGCCGCTTTACGGGAGAGAATATATATGGGGTTTCACACCAGGTCATGTTCTCCATGTTCATTGAAGCGTATGCAAAACATCGCCCTATTGTACTTTCGCCGGATGCAATCTGGTTGCTCATAAGCCAGTCGTTTTCGTATCATATAAACACGAATTCAGAAGAACTTCGATCAAAGTTTGTGGACCACGAAGGCAAAAGCAAATTGACCATACGGTCAAGCAAAAACCTACTGAGCGAAGGTGCGGATTGGGATGCCATTCTGAACACGTTCTCGGCGGAAATTGCATCACATACGAAAGGTGATATTGCAGAAACTCTCATTGCCGATTTCTCCACCACCGGAGAAACTGAACGTATGGTTTCGCAGATTACCTTGATGAACGCAATGGAGTCTTATTTCGAGTACGAGGCGATATGGGCAGTGTGTGGAATACCTTCAGTAACTTTGACTGGAACACCAGAGGACTGGAAAAAGGTTCTCGTCAAGACTCAAAAACTGAATGATTTTGGGCTTGACTGGTGGGTCAGAAAACTGACGCCCATACTGGAACAGTTTATCAAAGCAGCGGAAGGTACTCCGGATCAGAAGTTCTGGCAGGATATAGTCAGGACGAAGAAGCCGGGAGAAGTCAGAGGTGCAAGTTGCGCAAGACATGCAAAGAAGCCTACAGAATTTGACGGATGGTTCCTTGGCTTCTTCCCATTTGACAAAAACGGACGAACCCCATCTAAGGTAAACATGTATCATCAGATGCTTCCGGAGGTAGTCCGAGTAGAGTTCTTATATAAGATCGTAAATGCAAAAGGAGAGGTTTTGAGCGAATATCCGATGGAGATGATTGCCGGATTTGTAGGCTATGAAGAGGATATGGAAACTTATGCACTTACTCCTGTCATCGGTTGGATGATTGGAACTTATAGCGAGATGGTTAAAAACTGAATTTCAATTTATGAAATATAAGACAATTCAGATCGACTGCAATAATATGAGCGAAAAGGAGTTAAACAAAACAATGAAAGAACTCCTTGGTTTCCCTGATTTCTACGGAATGAATTGGGATGCAATGATAGACTGCCTCAGTTATATGCGTTATCCTCACGAGCAAATGACAGAACTGACCTTAGAGGAGGATGAAACACTAATCATCTACTGCAAGAATCTTCCCAAAGCGAAGTTTGATATTCCAATATTTATTGATGTGGTAGAGGCCGTTAATGAAAGGGAAATGAATGACGGACATTCTCCTCAGATATTCCTTTGTCCTATATGCTAAATTCCAATTTATCTGAATTTAAATCATAGACACCATGATAGATAACAGGTATTTTACTTTAATAAAGGGAGACAGAGAGGAAATCCTTAGCGCTGTTCATGAGGCACTCATCTCGTACGGAAAAAAGCTGATATCATATAAAGCCCCTCTGAATCTGGATTTGACAGATGTCCACCATAACCCGGTTGTCCTAAAGTGCCAACTATGGACTCCAGATAATTCAGAAGGCGTTGCATGTTTTGGCAATTTGGAAGAAGGGATGCCTTTCTTGGTTTATAGACTGATGAAAATACGTCCATTTGAAATCACGCGAGTCAGTTTGGAGTTCGACATTGATTGTGAGTTCAACTATGCCATGAGGGTGTTTCATCATATTGATATTGACGGCAACGAAAGATATGTTCGCGTCATGCAGGATCCGAAATGGGACTTCTGGGAGAAAGGTGAAAGGTTGCCTTTTGAACAAGTTGATAAATATTCAGAAAGATTCATAAAGAAACGGCTGACAAACGAGATGATTCTTGACTACGCGCTGGCTCTTGGATGGGATCTCAGGTCTCCGTATTTCTGGAAATCAAGCACGGATGCCCGATACTATGAATGGAGCAACAGATAATTTATCTAACAGCCTTGACCCAGTTTAGCTGCCCCCCTGATAAGTCACTTTGGATTTTCTTTTCCCGTCCATAAAAATGGCTGTTTTCGTGGACGGGAATGGAAAAATGAACTTGTCATCCATGAAAAGGGCTGTTTTTATGGACGGGGGTTCGGGATATTTGTTATCTTTGCATGATTTAGATTTCTCGACTCGCTTCGCTCGCTCGAAATGACAGTGTGAAACTCGCTCGAAATGACAGTGTGAGATTCGCTCGAAATGACAGTTAGGCTTGTCGATAGAAATGAAGTTGGAAATAAAAACTAACACAATACAAAATGGCTGAATTTAAGTATGCACCTATGTTTCAGCTTGGCGAGGACAAGACTGAATACTACAAGATTCCGGGTTCGGAGCAGTATGTGAGCACAGGCGATTTCGAGGGTCATGAGATCCTTAAGATCGAGAAGGAAGGTCTCACTGTGATGGCTAATACGGCTTTCCGTGATGTTTCATTCATGCTTCGTCCTGAACATAACGAGATGGTTGCCAAGATTCTTCATGATCCTGAGGCTTCCGAGAATGACAAGTATGTTGCGCTGACATTCCTCCGCAATGCAGAGGTTGCCTGCAAGGGCAAGCTTCCGTTCTGCCAGGATACCGGTACTGCCATCATCCATGGTGAGAAGGGCCAGCAGGTGTGGACAGGCTATTGCGACGAAGAGGCTCTTTCTCTCGGAGTCTATAAGACTTACACTGAGGAGAATCTCCGTTATTCACAGAATGCTCCTCTCACAATGTATGAAGAGGTCAACACAAAGTGCAATCTTCCAGCACAGATCGACATTGAGGCTACTCATGGCGCAGAATATCACTTCCTTTGCGTGACAAAGGGCGGCGGATCGGCAAACAAGACATATCTCTATCAGGAGACAAAGGCGATCCTCAATCCGCAGACTCTCGTTCCGTTCCTCGTTGCAAAGATGAAGACCCTCGGAACAGCGGCGTGCCCTCCATATCATGTTGCCTTTGTGATCGGCGGTACTTCTGCAGAGAAGAACCTCCTCACAGTGAAGCTCGCTTCAACCAAGTTCTACGATGAGCTCCCTACGACAGGTGACGAGACCGGACGCGCATTCCGCGATGTAGAGCTCGAGAAGCTCGTTCTCGAGGAGGCTTACAAGATCGGCCTCGGCGCTCAGTTCGGCGGAAAGTACTTCGCGCACGACGTGCGCATCATCCGTCTTCCACGCCACGGCGCAAGCTGCCCTGTAGGTCTTGGAGTAAGCTGCTCTGCTGACCGCAACATCAAGGCGAAGATCAACAAGGACGGTATCTGGATCGAGAAGCTCGACGACAATCCTGCACGCCTCATCCCTGAGGAGTTACGTCAGGCAGGCGAGGGCGAGGCTGTGAAGATCAACCTTGACCAGCCGATGGCAGACATCCTCAAGGAGCTCACCAAGTATCCTGTATCGACACGCCTGAGCCTCAACGGAACAATCATCGTAGGCCGCGACATCGCTCACGCGAAGATCAAGGAGCGTCTTGACAGGGGAGAGGAGATGCCTCAGTACCTTAAGGATCATCCTATCTATTATGCCGGCCCGGCAAAGACTCCAGCAGGAATGCCTTGCGGCTCTATGGGACCTACAACAGCAGGCCGTATGGACTCGTATGTAGACCTGTTCCAGAGTCACGGCGGAAGCATGATCATGCTTGCAAAGGGCAACAGAAGCCAGCAGGTGACCGATGCCTGCCAGAAGTATGGCGGATTCTACCTCGGTTCTATCGGAGGTCCTGCTGCAATCCTTGCACAGAACAACATCAAGAGCATCGAGTGTGTAGAATACCCTGAGCTCGGTATGGAGGCTATCTGGAAGATCCACGTCGAGGACTTCCCTGCCTTCATCCTCGTGGACGACAAGGGCAACGATTTCTTCAAGAAGCTCGGCTTGTAATATCGGAGGAGATTTTAAAATAATCTCGTAATATACAATGATGTGTCAAGAAAAATCAATAACTTGGCACATCATTTCTTTTTGACCTGTTGCTTATGAAAAGATTTCTCCTCTCAGCGGCTGTGCTTCTGTCAGCCTTGGCTTTTGCCTATGCGGGCGAGGATGCTCCTGCTCCACAGATCGTGAATGTGTATGGCAGGGAGACCGTTTCGCTGGACGGTTTATGGAAGAGTATTGTGGATCCGTATGAGAATGGATACTATAATTACAGGATGGATCCTCACAGCGATGCGTCTTCATATTTTGCTGACAGGGACTTCGATGCCGACCGTACCATATTGTATGAATATAACTTCAATACTGACAGGACGTTGATGGTGCCGGGTGACTGGAATACCCAGCGCGATGAACTCTATTATTATGAAGGAACCGTATGGTATAGGAACATCTTTGACTATCAGCCGAAGCCTGGCCGGCGCACTTTCATTTATTTCGGTGCAGCCAATTACGAGGCGATAGTCGGCCTTAACGGAAAGAAGATTGCCAGGCATGTCGGAGGCTATACTCCTTTCAATGTCGAGGTGACAGGAATGTTGAAAGAGACCGCTAACTCTCTGATTGTCAAGGTTGATAACAAGAGGCATGCGGATGGTGTGCCGACGTTGAATTCCGACTGGTGGAATTATGGAGGCCTTACAAGGAGCGTGATGATTGTGGAGACGCCTATGACATTCATACGTGATTATAGCGTGCAGCTTGATTCTGATGATGTCAGAAAGATCGAAGGCTGGGTGCAGCTTGACGGAGACCAGGCTGAGCAGGAGGTCGTGATCTCGATACCTGAGTTGAAGGTAACGAAGTCGGTCCGGACTGATGCTGAGGGATTTGCTCGTTTTGAAATCAAGGCTCATCCTGAATTGTGGTGCCCGGAGAATCCGAAGCTGTATGCAGTGAACATAGAGTCAGAGACTGACTCGGTCGCAGACCGCATAGGTTTCAGGACCGTCAAGACGCGTGGAACGGAGATCCTGCTTAACGGCGAGCCGGTTTTCTGCAAGGGAGTCAGCATTCATGAAGAGATGCCGTATTCCGGAAGCGGAAGAGCCTATTCGGAAGACCATGCCCGCATCCTGCTGGGCTGGGCGAAGGAGATGGGCTGTAACTTCGTAAGGCTTGCGCATTATCCGCACAATGAGCATATGGTCCGTGTCGCAGAGGAGATGGGCCTCATGGTATGGTCAGAGATTCCAGTCTATTGGACCATCCAGTTTGAGAATCCGCAGACATATGCAAATGCTGAGGCGCAGCTGGTGGATATGATCACCAGGGACAGGAACAGGGCGAATGTGATCATCTGGTCCGTTGCCAATGAGACTCCTCATGGAGCTGCGCGTCTGGATTTCCTCAAGAGGCTTATAGACAAGACACACGAGATGGATCCGACCAGGCTGGTGAGTGCGGCTATGGAGAAGGATAATATTGATTCCGTAACTGTCACGGTTAAGGATGAACTCGTTGATTATGTGGATCTTATCAGTTTTAACCAATATGTCGGATGGTATGACGGTTCGTCAGAGAAATGCGACAGGATGAACTGGGTTTTCGACATCAAGAAACCAGTGTTCATATCAGAGTTCGGCGGTGGAGCAGTGTATGGCAGGCATGGCGATGTCACTGAAAGATTCACAGAAGAATATCAGGAGGACCTCTATCAGAGGAGCGTTGACATGCTTGACAGGATAGAGGGACTGGCAGGAACCACTCCATGGATATTGAAGGACTTTCGCTCGCCTCGCCGTCAGATCGTGGGCATCCAGGATGATTTCAACAGGAAGGGCCTGATCTCAGATCAGGGCGGCAGGAAGAAGGCCTTCTATGTGATGAAGAGGTGGTATGAGGGTAAGTAGCAATGATTTGCAGAAAATAAAAAAGCCGGTCATTGACCGGCTCTATTGTTCAGGTTGAGATACCAGGATTCGAACCTGGACAGAGGGAACCAAAATCCCTAGTGCTACCATTACACCATACCTCAATTCCGAGGTGCAAAGATATGTAATTTTTTGGACATATGAGACAATTTTCTTTTTCCGGTATGTCAAAACAGTCCATATATCAGGTTCCATACGAGGAAGCGGGCGAATTTGCCTATGAGCAGCAGGACCATTGTCCATCCCGGACGGGTCTTGTAGAATCCTAATGCTATGGCTATGACGTCGCCGATGAACGGAATCCATGCTGTCAGGGCGAGCCATACGCCCCACTTGTCGATTCTTTCTTTCTGCTTCTGGAGGGTTTCCGGTTTTACCTTGAACCATTTCTCTATCCATTCCCATTTGCCGATCCAGCCTATCCAGTAGGTCACTACGCTGCCGAGCCAGTTGCCCAACGTGCCGATCAAAAGACAGCCAACTGGGTTGGCAGTAGCTGCAAGTATGGCAAGATACAGTGCGTCCGAACTGAACGGGAAGATTGTCGCGGCCAGAAATGTGCCTATGAAGAGCCCTATGAGCCCCAGTCCTTCAAGCCACTCCATTATTGCCTCTTGTTTCTGAAGAATTCAGTGACCATGTTTCCGCACTCGTCAGCGAGGACTCCGGAAACGACTTCTGTCTTTGGATGCATGAGAGATGGGGAGAACATGGAGAAACCTCTCTTCGGGTCTGATGCTCCATATACCACCTTGCCGATCTGTGACCATGCAAGAGCTCCGGCACACATAGGACATGGCTCTACAGTCACATATAATGCGCAGTCATTCAGGTATTTGCCTCCCATGGCCTCGGTAGCTGCCGTAATAGCTATCATTTCAGCATGCGCCGTCGGGTCACATAGCTTTTCGGTCATGTTGTGTCCCTTGCCGATGATCCTTCCTCTGCATACGATCACAGCCCCGATAGGCACTTCGTCCTCTGCTGCGGCGAACCCCGCTTCGCGCAGGGCTTCCCTCATATATTTTTCGTTTTCTTCCATATCTGGAGCAAAGATAGTCAGTATTCTCGTTAAAAATGCTTACTTTTGACAAATTATACTCAGTAATATGAATAAGATAAGACCTATCATTCTGGCTGTTGCCGTTGTAGCAGCAGCGCTTCTTGCCTATGGAATGTTCACACTTCCGAAGGCTCAGCCGGCGGATGCCGAAGGCTTCTCTGCGGCGCGTGTCGTTGAGGATATCGAAGTGATATCGAAAGAACATCATTCTGTGGCGCATCCGCAGGAGCGCGCCAAGGTGCGTGAATACCTTGTCGGCAGACTTCAGGAACTCGGTGCCGATACTGTGAAGCTTTATCAGTATGATTCTCTCGTGGGACCTAAGAATAAGCATGTCGTATATACATTTGATGCAGTCAATGTGCTGGCGGAGTTCGCTCCGGAGCAGGATGCTGAAGATGCTTCATATCTGATGCTTGTAGCTCATTATGACTCAAGGTATTCGCAGCCGATGCCGAAGCAGGATACCGTATGGTCATATGGAGCGGCAGATGACGGCTACGGCGTGGGAGTCATTCTCGAGACAGTTGCCCAGGCTTTGAAGCAGCGCTCGGACTGGAAACAGGGCGTGAAGGTGCTCTTCACCGACGCGGAAGAGGTCGGAATGATGGGCATGACAGCCATCTGGGAGAATAACAGGGAAGTGTTTGACAATGTCGGTCTTATGATCAATATCGAGGCGCGCGGCCCTTGGGGCCCGGCCCTTCTGTTCGAGACATGTCCTGGAAATGAGAAGGTAATGGATCTGTATGCGAAAGCGGCAGATTATAAGTATACATACTCTCTTACCACGGTAGTCTATACATTCATGCCGAACTTCACAGACTTCACAATCGTGAAGGATGCGGTTCCAGGCCTGAATTTCTCGACAATCACTGATGTAAATCACTATCATACAGACAAGGACTGTTTCGCAAATGTCAGCGCGAAGTCAATTCAGCATTATGGTGCCCAGGTCCTTCCTGTGGCAATGGAATATCTCACCAATGCAGAATATTCTGACAAGGATTACTTCAGGGCTGAGAAGGATACGGTCAACTTTACTGTTCCGGCTCTCGGACTTCTGAATGTCAGCAAGACGGTATATCTGGTGCTCAATGTCATCATCTTCCTCCTGTCCCTCATGGTCTTCGGACTTGAGAGCGTACGCGGCAGGGTCAAATCAGCAAAGGGTGTCTTCAAGGTGTCTGCGGTGATTCTTGGCGTCGCACTTGGCGTGCTTCTCCTCGGTGAGGGCATTGCATATGTATGCGCAGCCATTGCCGGAGCGAAGTTCAAACTTTTCGGCATAGTGCAGGGCGTTCAGTTTGACAATGCGGCCATGATAGCATCAGTAGCCCTTCTCTTCATCTGCTGCGTCCTTGTTTATCTTGCTGGCAGAAAGAAGGCTGTACGCGCCGCTTCTGGCTCGATGCGCGCAAGCGCTTCAGTGAATGCAGCTTCGCATTACGCATACCAGTATCTTTATGGAGCCCTTGCACTGATGTTTGTTCTCAGCCTTGCGCTGGTGCTTGCTCTGGGTGAGAATCTCATGTTCCTCATTCCGTTGGCATTCACAACAATTGCCATGATACTGTATCATCTCACATCACTCAGGCTATGGCTTCCTGTGGCGATAGCGCTGATACTCCTCCACGCATTCTCATTCTTCTTCGCGCTTGCTATGGCTCTCACCATAGGTGCGCTCGGAGCTGTGATGATGCTTGTATTCCTTGACTTCATGGTCCTCATCCCGCTTGGTGACCTTTATCTCATGCCATCAAAGAAATAACCGGATAAACACTGAATTATGAAACGCACTTTAATGATTCTCAGCATATTGCTCGTTTCGGCAATCTGCTCTTGGGCTGCAGAGCCTGTAAAGATCCTTGCAATTGGAAACAGCTTCTCGGAAGATGCACTGGAGGAGCACTTCTCCGGCCTCGTAAGGGCAGAAGGCCTTGATGCGGTGATATGCAACATGTATATTGGAGGATGCTCTATAGAGAGACATGTCAATAATCTCAGAGGAAATATTGCCGATTACAGATATCGCAAGATCGATCCGTCCGGCAAGATGACTGAAGCATATGGATATACACTGGAGAAGGTCCTTGCAGAGGAGGACTGGGATTATGTCAGTGTTCAGCAGGCAAGCCACTATTCCGGTCTTCCTGAAACATATGTGCTGCTTCCGGAGCTGGTGAACTTTATTCGTGAAAGGGTGCCGGAAGATGCTGTGATCATGTTCCACCAGACCTGGGCATACTCTCCTGATTCTTCTCACGGAGGCTATGCAAATTATGGCAGAGATCAGATGAAGATGTACAATGCCATAATTTCTACTGTGAATCAAGAGACTGAGAAAGTGGGAATCGAACTTATAATTCCATGTGGAACAGCCATCCAGAATGCCAGGACTTCTATCCTCGGAACGGATATGACGAGAGACGGCTTCCACCTGAGCCGTCCTGCAGGACGATATGTCGCAGCTTGCACATGGCTTGAGGCTGTGCTGGGTGTCAATCCTGTCGGTAACACATATTGTCCGGAAGGAATGACTGCAAAGGAGTGCAAGACTGCTCAGAAGGCAGCACATAAGGCAGTGAAGAAGCCATCAAAGGTATCTAAGATCAAGTAGTCATGAAAAGAATCGCTTTACTTTTTGCGGCAGTCTTGATTTCCCTTTCGGCCTTTGCCCGCAACTATGAATATGACAAGGAAATCCTTTATAAAGGAAAACCTGATGCATATACTGAAAAGATGTGCAGGCTTGATGTCGCATACGAAAAGGGAGCGGAAGGACGTCCTGTGATAGTCTGGTTCCATGGTGGGGGACTCACCAGCGGATGGAGGCATATTCCTGAAACCCTTCTCCGTGATGGGGCGGTGGTCGTAGGCGTCGGATATCGTTTCGTGACTGAGGTCACTATACCTGAGACTCTTGATGATGCTGCGGCCTCAGTTGCGTGGGTGCTGGAGAATATCGAGGCATATGGCGGTGATCTGTCAAAAATATATCTTGCTGGACATTCTGCAGGAGGATATATAGTAAACATGCTCGGTCTTAATAAGGAATATCTGGCAAAATATGACATAGATCCTGATACTCAGATCAAGGCGCTTGTCCCATACAGCGGCCAGGTGATCACTCATTTTGCACAAAGGCGCAAGCAGGGACTTGGAGATTTGACTCCTACCATTGACCATCTCGCTCCGCTATACTATGTACGTGGAGATGCGGCGCCGATGCTGGTGATCTCAGGAGACAGGGAGCAGGAACTCTTCGGCCGCTATGAGGAGAACGCCTACTTCGTAAGGATGCTCCGCCTCAATGGTCACAAGAACGTGACCTTCTACGAAGTCGACGGCTTCGACCACGGCGACATGGCCGAACCGGCCCACCTGCTTCTTCTGAAATATATCAAGAAATAAAAAGAAGTCCGAGCAGCTCAATGTCCAGACGGACTTGATGATGATAACCCCGCCGCGGTTTTAAAAGAAAACCCCGGTGGGGTTTTTCTTGTTTTGCCACCGGGGTTATGTGATTGAACTTTATGTTTTTGCTTGAAATCTGCTTTTATGCCAAGTTTTCCAACATCAGGAAATTTCTTAGGTGGAGATGAGTGATGCCGTTGTCGTCATTACTGGTTACCAGCGGGGTCATTGATACTACGTACTTGGGGTAGTTGTCTTTGATGTTGTGTAGGTTTCCGAATTCTCTTTCTCTGGTTGCGTCATCGGCTATGATGTATGATGCTTGAATATAAATTCGCTTGGCACCTGCTTTCTTTGTGCAGACGAAATCTATTTCTCCGGCCTGTAACTGGCCGACATTAACCTTATATCCGAGGCTGACCAGGTGCTGATAGATTATATTTTCGATAACCTTTTCTATGTCGCCTTCGCGAGTGCCCCCAGCTTGTGCGTTTCTCAGACCATGGTCTTCAAAATAAAACTTATCATTGCTTTCAAACAGGCGCTTGCCATGAATGTCATATCTGTTCACTTTGTGTATTATGTAAGCATCCTCAAGGTATTGAGCATAGTAGATAATCGTATCGGCAGAAACGTTAGTTCCCTGAGACTTCATGAATTTGGAAATGCTTGAAGCTGATATGATCTTACCTATATTGTCTGCAATGAAGCTGGTCAGCCTTTCCAGGAATGGAACATTACGAATGTTGTTTCTGGAAATCACATCCTTTAGAAGTACGGTGTTTAATACATCCTTTTGGTATTCAGATGCATCATCTTCATCCAATCCGATCTTGACCAGTCCTGGTAAGCCGCCAAACTGTATGTATTTGGCCAGAGCGTCATCAGAATCCTGCAAATTATGGAACTGCAGAAACTCTTTATAACTCAATGATTGTACATGGATCTCCTTGTATCGTCCGCCAATGATAGTGCTGAGCTCTTTGCTTAACATTTTGGCATTGCTGCCGGTTACGATGACCTCGGCGTCCGGTTCTGTTATATAACTTCTGACAGTACGCTCAAACTCGTCGATCTCTTGAATTTCATCAATGAGGATGTAATTCATCTTTCCGGTTTGATAGTGAGCGTCAATGTAGGTATTTAGGTCTTGATAGGTTTTGATGTGGTCAAAGGCTTTCTTCTCTTTATCAATATAGATGATATTGTTGTTTTCATCTTTTGCTTTAATGTCACGAATCATTCTAAGCGTATAGCTCTTTCCTACACGCCTTTGTCCTGTTAGCACAATGATAGTGTCCTTTCCAAGGTACTTTTCTATTTTGTCTAAATAATTCTGTCTGACCAGTATCTCCATATCGTGTATATTTGATAATAATGACAAATATAATAAATTTATCGATTATGAAAGATGAAATATCTAAAATTGGGCCGGTTATCTCTTAAAAGTAGTATTTGCGGGTGAGCAGGTAGAGATATAGATATCTGTGTGTCCTCTCGGTTCCCCTTGCATTTGTTGCGTAAAGTTATGTTGCCGTCATCGGCCCTGTGGGTGCTTCACAAATGATGTTGGACCCAATGACGGATGTCATTATGAAAAGAATTCATCAGAACCTGTCCATGGAGCAGAAGATACAGATGCTCACGACAGACTTCCTTGACAGGGACCAGACGACTTTCGTGAAGATCAGAAGGACTGGCAGACTGGGTTGGGAGAGTGCCTTCTGGCGGAGGACATGATAAAGATCATGGATACGGGACATTCGAACTTAATGACCTCCCGTTCACTGGCAAGGCTCGGTGAAACCGGTGGCCCGCGTTGCAACAAGGGTAACTCCTATATGTCCTTCCTCTTTCTATACATAACAAACCCCCGAAAGTCTTTTGTCTGACTTTCGGGGGTTTTGGTCAAGATGTCACTCGGACTTCTTCCTTATTATTGCTCGTCGACGCCCTGGTCGTCAGCTTCTGGCTGAGGACCTGCCTGGCCTCCGCCGAACGGGCCCTGGGCACCTGGCTGCGGGCCTGCCTGAGCGGCCTTTGCCATGTCCTCAGATGCTGCGTGCCATGCGGCCTCGAGCTCTGCGTTATACTTGTCGATGTCTGCGATGTTCTGTGCCTTGACAGCCTCCTTGAGGGAGTTCATTGCAGTCTCGATTGCTGTCTTCTTCTCTGCAGGAATCTTGTCGCCATACTCCTTGAGATTCTTCTCTGTCTGGAAGCACATTGCATCAGCGTTGTTGATCTTGTCGATGCGCTCCTTCTCAGCCTTGTCAGCGGCTTCGTTTGCCTTTGCCTCGTCCCTCATTCTCTGGATTTCTGCATCAGAAAGTCCTGAAGATGCCTCGATGCGGATGTTCTGCTCCTTGCCAGTAGCCTTGTCCTTTGCAGACACGTTGAGGATACCGTTGGCGTCGATGTCGAAAGTCACCTCGATCTGAGGTACACCTCTTGGTGCCGGTGCGATGCCGTCAAGGATGAAGTTTCCGATGAGCTTGTTGTCCTTTGCCATAGGACGCTCTCCCTGGAGAACGTGTACGTCTACTGCAGGCTGGTTGTCAGCGGCTGTAGAGAATACCTGCGACTTCCTTGTAGGGATTGTTGTGTTGGCCTCGATGAGCTTTGTCATCACGCCTCCGAGAGTCTCGATACCGAGAGAAAGCGGAGTCACGTCGAGGAGAAGCACGTCCTTCACGTCACCTGCGAGGACACCACCCTGGATTGCTGCACCCATCGCTACGACCTCATCAGGGTTCACGCTCTTGTTAGGAGCCTTTCCGAAGAACTTCTCAACTACTGCCTGGATTGCAGGGATACGTGTCGAACCACCTACGAGGAGAACCTCGCTGATGTCTGATGCGCTGAGACCTGCGTCCTGAAGGGCCTTGCGGCAAGGCTCGATTGTCCTCTGGATGAGGCTGTCGGCAAGCTGCTCGAACTTTGCTCTTGTGAGAGTCTTCACAAGGTGCTTTGGAACTCCGTCAACAGGCATGATGTATGGGAGGTTGATCTCAGTAGAAGTCTGGCTTGAGAGCTCGATCTTCGCCTTCTCTGCAGCTTCCTTGAGTCTCTGGAGAGCCATAGGGTCCTTCTTGAGGTCGATGCCTCCGTTCTCAGATGCGAACTCTGCTGCGAGCCAGTCGATGATCACCTGGTCGAAGTCGTCACCGCCGAGGTGAGTGTCACCGTTGGTTGAAAGTACTTCGAACACACCGTCGCCGAGGTCCATGATAGAGATATCGAATGTACCGCCACCGAGGTCGTATACTGCGATCTTCATGTCCTTGTGCATCTTGTCAAGTCCGTATGCAAGAGCTGCAGCTGTAGGCTCGTTGATGATACGCTTTACCTCGAGGCCTGCGATCTGGCCTGCCTCCTTGGTGGCCTGACGCTGTGAGTCTGAGAAGTATGCAGGAACTGTGATGACAGCCTCTGTAACCTCCTGTCCGAGATATTCCTCAGCAGTCTTCTTCATCTTCTGGAGAATCATAGCTGAAATCTCCTGTGGTGAATAGAGACGGCCGTCGATGTCGACACGTGGAGTGTCGTTATCTCCCTTTACAACCTTATAAGGAACGCGTGCGATGTCTCCGCCAACCTGGCTGAACTTCTCTCCCATGAATCTTTTGATAGAGAATACGGTCTTGTGAGGATTGGTGATAGCCTGACGCTTTGCAGGGTTACCGATCTTTCTCTCACCGCCGTCGGTGAATGCAACTACTGAAGGAGTGGTTCTCTGTCCTTCGTTGTTGATGATGACTGCAGGCTCGTTGCCTTCCATCACTGCCACGCAAGAGTTGGTGGTTCCAAGGTCAATACCAATGATTTTTCCCATAATTACTATAATTTTAAAATTTATTATTCATACAGATCCCTCGGCTTAGCTCGGGATGACATCCGGTGGACGATCCTCGGCTTCGCTCGGGATGACATCCGGTGGACTATCCTCGACTTCGCTCGGGATGACATCCGGTGGACGATCCTCGGCTTCGCTCGGGATGACATCCGTTTCGGTGTCGCCCGACATAATAACGAATCCTGTGCCAATGCGTCCGAAGAAAAAATATATGCCAAAATGGCAGTTTTGACGTGACATCGTGCTGAAATTAATGACAGAATTACTATTTTTGTGTCCGTTGCTGTCATCCTGAGGAACGCAGTGTCTCCATTGTCATCCTGAGGAGCGCAGTGTCTTCATTGTCATCCTGAGGAGCGCAGCGACGTGAGGATCTGTATGAATGTTATGATATATCGTCAATTATCAGCCGAGGAGTTCCATGACCTCGCATCAAGAATACTTTATGAAGACAATCATCTTCTTGTGGTGAACAAGAAGGTGGGGGAGATAGTGCAGGGCGACAAGACTTCCGATGAACCGCTGACCGAGACTTACAAGGCGTTCATCGCGCAGCGTGACGCCAAGCCCGGTCAGGTGTTTATGGGCCTGCCGCACCGTCTGGACCGTCCGGTCAGCGGAATAGTGGTCCTTGCAAAGACATCCAAGGCATTGGAACGTCTCAATGCCATGTTCCGCGACTCCGACGTGCATAAGTACTATTGGGCTCTTGTGTGTGCCGAACCAAAGCCGGCGGAAGGACGTCTGGAAGATATGATGTGGCGCAACGAGAAGCAGAACAAGTCATATATATGCCGTCCCGGCTCGGTGCGCAAGGATGCCAAGCTGGCAAAGCTCAACTACAGGCAGATCGGCAAGACTGACCGTTACTGGCTTGTGGAGGTGGAACTTCTGACCGGCCGTCACCACCAGATCCGCTGCCAGCTCTCCAACCTCGGCTGCCCGATAAAGGGCGACCTGAAGTACGGCTCGCCTCGCTCAAATCCTGACGGAGGCATCTCTCTTCACGCTCGCCGTATCACATTCGTCCATCCTGTAAAGAAGGAAGAAATGACAATCGAAGCCCCGGTGCCTTCGACATGGAAAGGAATCTGATAACATTATTAAAATATGAAGAAGCTTATAATTCTGGCGTTTGCCCTGGCCGCACTGGTTTCGTGTGCGGAAAAATCTTATGTGATCGTGCAGATTGCCGATTCGCAGCTTGGCTTTGATGCTGCTGTAAAGGCGCAGGAGCCGGGTGCGGAGTATGTCAATGATCTGACATACGAAGTGGAATATCTCCGCAAGGCTGTGGCGAAGATCAATGAAATAGGTCCCGATGCTGTGATCTTCACTGGAGATCAGGTGCATCTGTCGGGAGATGCGGAGCAGTGGGATACTTTTGAAGGTATCATTGCGGATATAGAGCAGTCTGTATGCAGATTACATGTGCCTGGCAATCATGACATCATCGTCAGCGAAGGAAAGGTTGACGTGACTCCGTTCTCGCAACGTTTCGGTGAGGACAGGTTTGTCTGCCGGAATGACGGGGTCAACATAGTCGGTATAAATACCAATCTTATAAAGTACAATGATCCTGCTGAAGAGGAGCAGTTTGATTGGCTTCGTGCGGTGCTGGGCGAGGGAGACGCTTCCGATGTGACTCTGGTCTTCGGACATCATCCTTTCTTCGGAGAAGACATAGATGAGGAAGACGGATATTTCCAGGTACAGAAAGCCAAGAGACATGAATATTTCGACATGTTCGTTGAAATGGGGGTCGATGCGGTGTTTGCCGGACACCTTCATGACAGCAGGGTGGCGGAATACCAGGGAATACCGATGCTGACAACGACATCAGCAGCTTATCAGCTTGGCGAGTCAAAACCTTCGATCAGAGTGATCACAGTGAAGGGCTCGGAAGTGTCGGAAGAGCTCGTTGAGATATAAAACAAGGGCGTGACCGTCATGGTCACGCCCTTGTGTATGTTACGCGATTATGATTACGCGTTGAGGGTGTAGTACTCGCACTCCTTGCCGCAACGAGTCTCAACCACTACGTTGAGCTTGCCCTCGCGAGCGAGCCATCCGAGTGCAGTGTAGAACTCTGCGCTGCCGAGACCAGTCTCCTTCTTGAGCTTTGTCTCAGTCATCTTGCCATTTGCATTGAGTACATTCCATACAACGCCTGCGTTGTTACCGATGTTGTTGATTTCCATAATAATTAATCCGGTTTTAAATTGTAACTAACTATGGCGGCAAATCCGCCTGACACTATAAATAACTAACTTTATTTTGCGGTCGCAAAGATAAGCAAAATATTTAATTTACAAATTATTACTAAAATTACTATATTTGCATTCTGCAAACTGAATGATTTTATGAAACGCAAGATCACTTACATTTTAAGCATTCTGATGCTTCTGAACGGCATTTCTGCCTTTGCCTGGGGACCGAAAGGACATGATGTGGTTGCTGCAATCGCAGAACAGAATCTGACAAAGAAGGCCAAAAAGCGCATCTCGGAGCTTCTTGATGGCAAATCTATAGTATATTATTCTTCATGGATGGACAACATCCAGAATTCTCCTTATTGGGAGGACGGATATTACAAGACCAAGACATGGCATTATGCCAATGTAGACAAGGGCCTGACATATGAGACCATGAAGAAGAACGAGAACGGAGATGTGGTTGCAGGCCTCACAATGCTGACTGACCAGATGATGAACAACTATGAAAATCTTACCGACAGCATGAGAGTCGACTACCTGAAGATGATAGTTCATATGGTCGGTGACCTTCATTGCCCTATGCACGCCGGCAGATTCACAGATCTTGGCGGCAACCGTACAAAGGTGATGTGGTTCCGTCAGGAGACCAATCTGCACTCAGTGTGGGACAGCAAGATGATCGATGCAGCCCGCAAGTGGAGCTACACCGAGTGGTGCGACCAGCTTGACAGGACATCGAAGAAGTACAAGAAGGAGGTGATGTGCGGAACATATGAAGAGTGGTTCACTACAACTGTCGCAGCCGCGGCCGATATATATGAATATGTTGAAAGCACAGGTGAGGTTGTGCCGTCACTCTCATACCAGTTCGTATATGACTTCTCGCCGCTCCTTGAGGAGCAGCTCCTGCACGCAGGATACAGACTGGCATATGTGTTGAACGAAATATTCGACTAGCGATAAGTTGCGGGTGTAGCTCAGTGGTAGAGCATCGGCTTCCCAAGCCGAGGGCCGCGGGTTCGACCCCCGTCACCCGCTCTCAGTAAATTTATTCTAAGATTACCTTTTCTGGTAATATGACATTATAAGGCGAACAGCTATGACAGATGCGCAGATCTTGATGGGCATAATGCAGAACGACAACCGTGTCTGGCAGCATGTCTGCAGGAACATGAAGGCAAGCTTCATTTCGATAATAACAGGTATTCCTTCATTGGGTGATGTAGTGAGGCCATATATTGAGGATGTGTTTCAGGAAGCATGCATTATTTTTATGAGCAAGGTCAAGAGCGGGCAGGTCGTTGTCTCACGTGAAGGTGGTTTGTTCAGTTGCCTTGTACAGATAGGTAAGCTTACTGCATTCAATCTGGCCAGGAAGAGGGGTGTTCTGCTCGGCAAGATGATGGATATGTCGCAAATTAATGAAAGCCTTGCGTCAGAAGATCTCGACGTGTCCCAAAAGCAGCAGTCCCAGGATGAGTTTCTTGACAGGGTGTTTGACTCGATCCCGGACGATTGCAGGATGTTGCTCAAGAAGTTTTACTGGGATCGTAAGCCGATGGATGAGATCGCCAGCATGCTGGGACTTCGGAATGCGGATACCGCCAAGACCAAAAAGAACAGGTGTATGAATAAATTCAGGGAAATAGCAAAGATGCTCCTGGAGAACGAGGAGTTTGCGGAAGATGCTGTCCGTGCGGCTGTAGAACGTGCAGCATTGCGTGAGCTGCTTGAAGATGAGCGGATAATGATGAAAGATGCATCCGTCAAGACGGCTGCTTTAGAAACAGACGAGGACAAGGATAATCCGGAGGAAATGTAATGAAAGAGAAACTTGAAAGAGTAGCATACTTTCTGTCAACCGGAATCTTTGCTCTCCTTGGTTTATTGTTCCTGCCTGTCCTTATAACTTCTTTCTGCGAAAATCTCTTGGTGATGTGCGCCGGAACCATATGGAATTGGGGCGTCGAGGGGAACTACGCCGGTTTGTTTGCCGGCTTTATTGCATATGGATTATTCCTGATTTTAATGATTCTTCCGCGAGTGAAGCATAACCTGAACTGGTTCATGAAATTCACTCACGAACTGACACATACCCTGGTGGCTGTTTTGTTTTTCGCTAAGATCCGGGAGTTTGTGGTCAAGGATAGGGAATGCTACGTGAGCTATAAGGCAGGTCCGGTCGGATATGTGCCTATTACGCTGTCTCCTTATTGTATTCCAATATACACCATCATGCTGTTTCCTTTCCGATTTGCAGGCGACAGCAGTTATATGATAGTCTTTGATGTATTGATAGCCTTCACTTATGCGTTCCACTTGCATTCCAACATCAAGCAGACAAGATTTACCCAATCGGACCTCCAGGGTTGTGGCCTGACACGTTCGGTCGCTTTCATTTCATTCGTTCACCTTGCGGTGCTGTCTCTGATTTTAGCCATTCCAAGAGGTGGCGTGCTGAATGCACTTTCCAGAGTCTTCTGGCAATATCCTGTCGAAATCCTGACCGAGCCGTCAATGTGGTTTCACCATATAATCAAATTTTTCTGACATCGGGTTGATTACCTTTTCTCATATGCTACATTATATATATAGCAACTGATAATAACGTATACCGATGAAAAAGTTATATGTGTTTGTATTCCTGATGATGTCTCTGGCTCATACGGCATGCGCACATTTGCCATGGGTTGAGAAAGTAAAGGTCATGCCTCTGACAGGCAAGGTGGAATTTACTGACAAATATGACCCGGAAGCATCAGTCTGCATTCCCGCAGCATATACCGGCCCTGATGGAAATATAGAAGGTCTATATCGTATCAAAGGGGTCACATATGGAACGCGGAGCTTGAAGGAATTGGTTTCGTTACATCCGGACAAAGGGATTGTGATCAGCAGACAATGGATGTCTTCGAACGGGTTTCAGCAGCATGTGCTTGTCAAGAACGGAAAAATGACAATGCCGTTAATCTTGACATGGGCAGGTGGGGATATGGATGGGTAGGAAACAATATTCTTTGTCCTTGGACCATATTCTACAGGCATTGGCAGACATATAAGAGGACTCAACGGACGGCATATCCGTTTTAAAAGCACAAAAACGGCTGTATTTGTGCTTTTGAGGCAGGATTTATAGGTTAGACGCTACAAAATCACAGGATTTTGTGCTTTTAACTTTAATTATGATGCTTCATGTTGAGCTTGATCTTCTTCAGTTCTTCAAGCGGCCGCTCCGGCTGTTCCACATCTGCCGGAACCGGCATGCCTGAGAACTCTCCGAAATACTGGACGCAGGCGTCACGCCACCAGCGGGCGTCGCTCTCCTGAATCTCGAGCTTAGCCCTTACTGCCTCCCAACGCTCCTTGTCGACATAAGGCTTTGCAGCATCCCATACAGCCTGATATTCACGTACTTTCTTCACGCCTCTGTCATATCTGTGACACATTTCGTCCCAGAATGTCCTGCCGGACGTCATCTTGTGGTCCCAAGGTATATGGTGGAACCAGAGCAGCATCTCTTCCGGACATGTATCAAGGTTGTTGTACA
Organism: Bacteroidales bacterium; assembly: GCA_017473705.1. Taxonomy (GTDB): domain Bacteria; phylum Bacteroidota; class Bacteroidia; order Bacteroidales; family UBA932; genus Cryptobacteroides. Next base: position 63,822 of record JAFUJQ010000044.1, read on the forward strand.
TTGATGCAAGCGGCTCGTGATATTGGTCTACATTGCCGCTTCCGCTGCGTGTCCTGTCGAATCCAATGCCGTCAGGACCAGCCTGATGGTAATATTTCGGGAGCCAGTCCAGGCGGGCACCTTCGGGCTCATACCAAGGCTCCGGGCCATAGTGGTGTTCGCCGGCAAATATGTGGTGGAGTCCGAGTGGCATCATGTAGTCTACAGCCGTTTCTCGGGAAGTCATCATCATGTCAAGCACAGGCTCCACGAATTCCGGCTCTGTAGAGAAGGTCTGCTGCAGCCACTCGCGGGCGATTTCTTCAGAAGAAAGCTCCGCATTCCATGCGAGGCGGCCGAAGGCATACCATGAAGACTGGGCGAAATAATGCCCGCACCAGTTCTTGTCTCGCCCTATGTTTGCGACGCCTGCAATGGCTGTGGTATTGTATACTTCGGGATATGCTTTTCCTGAAGTGATACCGGCCACAGTCGAGTGTTCATTTCCGCAATGAGTGTCACTGTCAAGACACTCCTCCAACTGCGTCGAAAGGTATACAAGATGGTTGGAACCTCCCATGTATTCCTGAGTGATCTGGAACTCGACCATCATCGCTGTCTTTGACATTCCGCCGAAAAGAGGGCTGAAAGGCTCGCGTGGCTGGAAGTCAACCGGACCGTTCTTGATCTGTATCAGCACATTGTCACGGAACTGACCGTCGAGAGGCATGAACTCGTCATATGCCTGGCTGGCCCTGTCCGGACTGTTCGGAGCGTATACGAATGCTCGCCACATCACGATTCCGTCGTATGGTTCAAGTGCGTCGGCAAGCATGTTCGCTCCGTCTGCGTGAGTTCTGCCAAAGTCCTGCGGACCAGGAAGTCCCTCGGAATTTGCCTTTACGAGGAAGCCTCCGAAATCGGGAATCAAACTGTATATTTCCTCAGCCTTGGAAGCCCACCACTGCTGAACTGCAGGGTCCAGAGGATCCGAAGTCGGCAGACCGCCAAGGGCGGCCGGAGACGAGAAGTTGACAGACAGGTATACTCTGACTCCGTATGGACGCATCACGTCAGCAATCTCAGCAACTCTTTCCAGATAGTCTCTGCGAAGCATTTCCGGAGTGGCGTTTACATTGTTGAGCACGCTTCCATTGATGCCTATGGAGGCATTCAGCCTTGCATATTCCTTTATCAGCTCCACCGGAACAGGCTCGCCCCAATGCCAGATGGACCATCCTGCGTAACCTCTTTCTATGGTGTTGTTCAGGTTGTCCCAATGGTTAAGGATACGTCTTTCGAATGACGGCTCTTCCTTGAGGTCAAGGACGCCGTCTGCCTGACCTGTACGCTCCAACCTCTGGAGTGCGTATGTGCCGTATAGGGCTCCGATATCAGTCTTGGCAAGAATCTTTCGTCCTTCCGGAGTGTCCTTGATGATGAATCCGTCATTGACCAGATCCAGTGTCTGGTCAACAACAACTTCAGCATTTACCTTCGGGCTTCCGTCAGGCAACCATGTGCCGTCATCATTGCTTTTGCTGCATCCTACAATGGCAACCGCAGCCGCGATTGCCATTGATATGAAAAACTTATTCATCGAGTCCTTCTATTGTCTGGATTGTTCCATCCTCGTTGTACTTGAGCTCGCACACCTTGAGGCTGCGGAGCCATGTCTTTCCGCCTGAAGGGACACTGTCGTGGTGGAAGAGCCACCATTTGCCGCCGAACTCCACGATAGAGTGGTGTGTAGTCCATCCCACAACCGGAGTAAGGATCACTCCCTTGTATGTGAAAGGTCCGTACGGATTGTCGCCGATGGCATAGCAGAGGTAGTGGGTGTCACCTGTAGAGTATGTGAAATAATATTTTCCGTTGTATTTGTGCATCCATGATGCCTCGAAAAAGCGGTACGGGTTGTCTGCTGTCAGAGGCTTGCCTTCCTCGTCCACTATGACTACCGGCTTCGGCTCTTCTGCGAACTCGAGCATGTCGTCGCTGAGGCGAACCACGCGGGCCGGGATCGAAACCTCCTTGCCTTCAGGAAGATATGCGCACTCAAGGGCTTTGTTATCCTTGTATCGCTGCATCTGGCCGCCCCAGAGGCCTCCGAAATACATATAATACTTTCCGTCTTCCTCAAGGATTGCAGGGTCGATGCTGTAGCTGCCCTTGATCGGGTCTGGCTGAGGAACGAAAGGTCCTGTCGGAGAGTCGCTTATGGCAACGCCGATGCGGAAGATGTCGTTCTTGTCCTTGAGAGGGAAATACATGTAATACTTACCGTCTTTCCTGGCTACCTCGCAGTCCCAGAGCTGGCGGCCTGCCCATGGAATGTCAGCCACTTCCAAGACCATTCCGTGGTCTACGACTTCGGATGTCATAGGGTCGTTTCCGTTGAGGCTGAACACATGATAGTCCTTCATGTTGAAGTGGTCTCCGTTGTCATTCTCCTCGATTCCTGACTCCCAGTCGTGAGAAGGGTAGATGTATAACTTTCCGTCCCATACGTGAACAGAAGGGTCTGCCATATAGTCGGCAGGAACGAGATATCTCTTAGGTGTCTTCATATCGGTTGTTATTTAGTGTATTCGTCAAGGAATGGCTTTGGCTCGAGGTTGCGGTCGAACAGGAGAGGGTAGTCCGTGCGGCCTCTTACAGGCCATCCGTTCTTCCATGAGTCGTCGTCGCTGATACCCCATGCCGTAACTCTTGTGATCTTGTCTGCGTGCTTGAGGAAGAGGTCCATGAAGGCTTTCATCCTTTCGTTCCATACTGCTGCGACCTCCTCTGGAAGGCCGTCCGGATATGGATTGAGGCTTGCCTTGAACTCTTCGATGTCGCTGATGTTCGCACCCATGTTCACTGTAGGAAGCGCTGACATGTCCCACTCTGTGATCATTACGTTCACACCGGTGCCTGCATATGCGAGGAGGCTTGTCTCGAACTCCTCGACAGTAGGGTAGTCCATGCCCATGTGGCCCTGCATTCCGATTGCATCGATGCGCAGGCCGCGCGCCTTGAGGTCATTGATCAGCTTGACATAAGCGTCACGTCTGCCAGGGACATTCATGCCGTAGTCGTTGAGATAAAGCTCTGCATCAGGGTCTGCTGCATGCGCGCATTCGAATGCCCATGGAATGAACTCCTCACCAAGGATTTCATAGAACGGACTCTTTCTGTATGAACCGTCCTCCACGATTGCCTCATTTACCACATCCCATCCTTGTACGCGTCCCTTGTAGCGGGTCACGATTGTGGTGATATGGTCTTTCATCCTCTGCTTGAGGACCTCAGGAGTCACATAGTTGCCTTCAGCGTCGTATGCGAACCATTTTGCAAGCTGCGAGTGCCATACGAGACAGTGACCTATGATGAACATGTCATTCTCCTCACCGAACTCAACAAATTTGTCGGCAAGAGTGAAGTTGTATACATCCTCCTGCGGATGGATCTCCTCGCACTTCATGCAGTTCTCTGCTACGATGGAATTGAAATGTTTCTTGAGGATTTCGACGCCGGCAGTGTCTGCGCCGACGATTTCCGATGCATTGAGGGCTGCTCCGATGTAGAACTTGCCTTCAAATGCGTCTTTTACTCCCTTTTCTTCGGCTGCGCCGCAAGAAGCAACCAGCAGTGCGGCTGCGATAATAAGCGTGTTTCTCATAATTTATTGGTTTTTAGCTCTTTCTTCGATTTCCATGTTGATCTTGTCGATCACGTCGTCCTCAAGTTCATACTTCGATATGATCCACATTGCGAGGACGAGAAGGACTGCAGGAATCACGCATACGAGCCAGAGGATACCCTGTTCAGCAAGAGGTGTCTGGTGTGAGAGGGCTGCGTCGAATCCTACGATTGAAAGCACGAGACCAGGCACAACGCCTCCGAGGGCCATTCCGGCCTTGAAGAATATGCCTGTGAGGGCGTTCACGATGCCGGCTATGCGGCGGCCTGAAGTGTATTCTCCATATGAAACAACCTCAGGAACAAGAGCCCACATATATCCTGTAGCCACGATGATGCCTGTGCTCTTTACAAACTGTGCGATGCAGAGGAGCCAGAACTGCTTGAGGGCCTCTACTGACACGAATATGTACATCATGGCCATACCTGCCACTGCCGTTCCGAGGAATAGGTAGAACATGCCCTTCTTGCCGATCTTGCGCTTGATGGCAGGCACCAGCGGCATGAATATGAATGCAGGGATGGTTCCGAGCCACATGAATGCTGTTGTCATCATAGGGGTGGCTCCGACATTGTATGTCATGAAATATGCGTCAGCAGCGTTTCCTATGCTCATCATGGCGAATGCTGTGACGAAGAAGAATGCAAGCACCCTGAGAGGACGGTTGCGGAGGAACTCCATCCAAAGGTCGCTGACCTTCACATTCTCGGACTCTTTTTTGTCCATCACGACTCTCTCCTTGCACTGAGAGAATGAGAATACCAGGAGGGCGAGACCTGCCAGGGCGAAGATGGTCATGGTTATGAACCATGCAGAAGCCGACTCCGGCTTGTCGATGACAGCTGTTCCGTCTGCCGCCATTGGCGCGAAGATCGCGATGACCATAGGGAGCGACTTCACGATCAGGGCGCCGAGGTTGGCCATGAACATGCGGGTGGATGTGAGGATGGTGATCTCCTCAGTGTCTCTTGTAAGGGATGAGTTCAATGCTCCATAAGGCACGTTGACCAATGTGTAGCACATGCTCATTCCGACATAAGTGACGTAAGCATATACCAGCGATCCGCTGAATCCGTTCCAGAAACAGAGTATCGCCAGTCCTGCAAGCGGGATTCCGCCGAGGATCAGCCATGAACGGTATTTCCCCCATTTCGGGTTGCCTTTGTCGACAAAGGCGCCTACGAGAGGATCCCAGATTACGTCTACAAGTCTTACGATCAGGAACATGAGCGCGGCAGCGGCAGGGCTGATGCCATAGACGTTGGTGTAGAAGAACAGCAGCCAGATGCTGACGGTCTGATAGATGAGGTTCTGGGCCATGTCGCCGGCTCCGAAGCCGATGCGCTGGATCCACGACAGTTTGTAGAAGCCTTTCGCTTCGTTGTTAGTCTGTGCCATTGGTTATCAGTGTTAGTTGTTTCAGTTCATGTCTTTCAGTGCCCTCTTGGCTGCTCTCTTTCCGAGAGTCTTCTTGTCGAGAGGGTGGATGTCATTCCATTCTCCCAGGTCCCTGTTCTTTATCAGGGTTGCATGCGGGTCAGCTTCCGCCGCCTTCGCCTGCTGCTCTCTCATCTCCTGCCATGCCGCTCGTCCTGCTTCATCCTTCTTGTGCAGGAAGTCGGCCAGCTCGACGATGTAGAAAGGAAGATCCTGGTCTTCGAATGTCCTCCTCCAGTCGCGCATCATGCCGGTCAGAAGGTCTGCGTATTCGTTCCTCCTGTCCACATTCGACTCACCCTGATACCAGAGCACTGCCTGGAACCTGAGGTTTCTCAGAGGGGAGATCATTGCATTATATAGACATACAGGCTTATAGCAGAAGAACATCATTGACGGTGCCTGAGGCATCGGAGCGCCGAGATGGTATTTCCATTTGCCTTCCAGCTTTATCTCCTTCTTGCCGCACACGATCTTGTAAGGCTTGTCCTGAACGAAGTTAGGCTGTCCGCCGTTGCTTATGATCCTGACGGTCACATTGTTCTCGCCTTCCTTGAGAAGGCCTGCCGGAATCTTGTAGATGCGGGGAGGATATTGATAGCCTGTCGTTCCGACAAACTTTCCGTTTACATAAACCGAGTCAGCATCCACGATGCATCCAAGTCTCAGGACCGCCTCTTTGCCGGCAACATCCTTGCCTGCCTTGAAGGTCTTCCTGAGCCAATGCGAGCCTCCTGTCGGATTGAGGCCGTCGTTCCCCCAGTCCTTGGAGAACATGCCCACGCTCTTCCAGTCCTTATCATCAAAGTCCGGGTCGTACCACTTGACTTCTCCGCTGTATCCCGGGTCTCCATTATATAATGAGGTGTTCCAGCGATGGAAAGCCTGACCCTCGAGTGTCTTGATCAGCTTGCAATATTCCGGGTCCTCGTATATCCTTTTTTCATTTATATGCTTCGGGAAGGGCTGCAGGGCCTCCTCGCTCATCCATGCCTCCACGGGGGTGCCTCCCCAGCTGGCGTTCACGAGGCCGACCGGAACGCCGGTTGATTCGTATACCTCTTTGGCAAAGAAGTATGCCAGTGCGGAAAATTCCATTACATTCTCCTGTGTGCATGGTTTCCATGCGGCAGCCGGAGTATCCTCCATCTCGGTGTTGAAATCAAAGACTTTCGGGACTATGTAGTGTCTTATCCTGTTGTTTTCATACTCCTCAACCTCGTCAGCAAACATGTCCATGACCCTTCTGACGGGCAGTTCCATGTTTGACTGGCCCGAGCACAGGAATACATCTCCTATGAGTATGTCTTTCAACTCGATGTCACCGACAGTCATTGTGTATGGCCCACCTGCCTCTGCAGCCGGAAGCGTGATTTCCCATTTCCCGTTTTCATCTGCTGCTACAGGATAGCAGGCATCCTTCCAGCATACGCTGAATCTCTCGTGGCTGTCTGCCCATCCCCAGATGCAGATGGGCTCGTTTCGTTGTATCACCATGCCGTCGCCGAGGATTGCCGGCAGGCGGACTGCCGAAGCGGCTTGAACGCACAGAAGCGCAAGCAATGATAAGACTGCATTTTTTTTCATACAACAAAGATATAAAATATACCGAATAAATGATTATATTCGCAAGAATTTAGAAATCAACAACACTCAATAATTATGAATGACACTAAGGTTATGAATCTTGCTGCCGACAACATCAGAATTCTGGCGGCTTCCATGGTAGAAAAGGCGAAATCAGGTCACCCGGGCGGAGCTATGGGTGGTGCGGACTTCATCAATGTCCTCTATTCGGAGTATCTTCAGTATGATCCAGAGAATCCTAAGTGGGAGGGACGTGACCGCTTCTTCCTCGATCCGGGACACATGGCTCCTATGCTTTATGCACAGCTCGCTTTGACAGGGAAATTCACTCTTGAGGAGCTTCAGCAGCTTCGTCAGTGGGGTTCACCGACCCCTGGCCATCCGGAAGTTGACGTGATGCGTGGCATCGAGAACACCTCAGGTCCTCTCGGTCAGGGACATGTCTTTGCAGTAGGAGCGGCGATCGCGGCAAAATTCCTTGCAGAGCGCACAGGAAACCCTACTTTCGCGAAAGAGACAATATATGCATATATCTCAGACGGAGGTATCCAGGAGGAGATCTCGCAGGGTGCAGGTCGCGTGGCAGGTACTCTCGGACTCGGCAACCTTGTGATGTTCTATGACTCGAACGACATCCAGCTCTCTACAGAGTGCTCAGACGTAATCGATGAGGACACAGCGATGAAATACCGTGCCTGGGGATGGCATGTCATCACCATCAACGGAAACGACTGCTGCCAGATCCGTCAGGCTCTTGATGAGGCCAAGACTGTGACGGACCGTCCGGTGCTCATCATCGGAAAGTGTGTGATGGGTAAGGGAGCAAGGCAGGCGGACAATTCATCATATGAGCGCAACTGCAAGACTCACGGAGCGCCTCTCGGAGGTGATGCATTCAGAAATACAATCATCAATCTCGGCGGAAATCCGGATGAGCCGTTTGCCATCAGTGTGGAGGTCAAGGAGCTTTATGCAAAGCGCGAAGCAGAGCTCAAGGCTATCGTAGCGGAGCGCTATGCGGAGGAGGCTGCCTGGGCTGCCGCCAATCCTGAGAAGGCAGCGCAGCAGGCTGACTGGTTCAGCGGCGCGGCTCCTAAGGTAGATTGGAGCAAGGTGCAGCAGAAGCCGGGTGATGCGACAAGAAACGCATCAGCTGCGGTTCTCGGACAGCTCGCAGAGCAGGTTCCGAACATGATCTGCGCGTCAGCAGACCTTTCGAATTCAGACAAGACCGACGGCTTCCTCAAGAAGACCACAGCGTTCGTGAAGGGTGACTTCAGTGGTGCATTCTTCCAGGCAGGTGTTGCAGAGCTTACCATGGCATGCATATGCATAGGTATGACGCTTCATGGTGGCGTGATCGCGGCTTGCGGAACCTTCTTCGTGTTCTCAGACTATATGAAGCCGGCAGTCCGCATGGCGGCTCTCATGGAACTTCCTGTCAAGTTCATATGGACACACGATGCGTTCAGAGTGGGAGAGGACGGACCTACACATGAGCCTGTAGAGCACGAGGCTCAGATCCGTCTGATGGAGAAGCTGAAGAACCACAGCGGAAAGAACTCCATGCTCGTACTCCGTCCGGCAGATGCAGAGGAGACCACAGTATGCTGGAAGATGGCGATGGAGAATACAGACACTCCGACAGGCCTTATCTTCTCTCGTCAGAACATAGAGATGCTTCCGGAGGGAACAGAATATACAGAGGCAGAGAAAGGAGCATACATCGTAGGCGGAGCAGATGAGAATCCTGACGTGATCCTCGTCGCTTCAGGTTCGGAGGTGTCTACACTTGCGGCAGGTGCAAAGCTTCTGCGTGAGGACGGCGTGAAGATCCGCATCGTCAGCTGCCCTTCAGAAGGCCTCTTCCGCAGCCAGAGCAAGGAGTATCAGGAAAGCATTCTGCCTGCAGGAGCCAAGGTGTTCGGACTTACAGCGGGCCTTCCTGTGAATCTCCTGGGACTTGTAGGCTGCAACGGCAAGGTCTTCGGACTCGAAAGCTTCGGCTTCTCTGCTCCGTACAAGGTGCTTGACGAGAAGCTCGGCTTCACAGCTCAGAATGTATACAACCAGGTGAAGGCTATGCTTTAGTCTTTGCGACAACTGCATGAAAATGAAGATGAGAAACATTCTTCTGACCTGCCTCGCGGCTGCATCTCTCCTGCTTACGTCATGTGAGCCGGAGGAGCAGCCCGGAGGCGGCAAGAAGCCGGTGACACCGGGAACAGATCCCGGAACCACTCCGGGCACGAAACCCGAAGATCCGTATGCCGATTTGAGCATATATGGACCACTGAAGTCTTATGTTGACCGTGAGGCCTATCCGTCATTCATTCTTGGAGTTGCAATAGATGGCGATTCCAAACTGTATGACCTGGCTGGACAGAACTTCGACGAGATGACAGCAGGCAATGCGATGAAGCATTCTTCCGTGGTCAAGAGCAACGGAACGATGGATTTCTCAGGAGTACGCAATTTCCTGTCCGCCGCCCATAGCAGAGGAATAACAGTGTACGGTCACACCCTCGCATGGCATTCTCAGCAACAGAACACATATCTGAACAGTCTCATTCAGGATAAAATGATCGAGCTTCCTGAGTCGACAGGCGAGACCGTACTGCTTGAGGCTGATTTCAATGATGGAAAACATCCGTTCAACGGCTGGGGAAACAGCTCGACTCTCGCAGTGTCTGACGGAGCATTCAAGGCGACAAACCCTTCAGCAAAGCAGCAGTGGGAAGTGCAGTTTGCCCATGATTTTTCACGTGCTTTCATCAGCGGCGAGGAATATAAGCTTAAGTTCCGTATAAAGGGATCGGGCAGCGGAAAGCTGGGAGCAGGGTTCCAGATCGTTGACGGCTATAAGTCAGCTGGAGACTTCCCTGAGGTTCAGTTCGGTACTGATTGGAAGGATGTCGAGATGACTTGCAAGTGTAATGCGGCTGGAGCCACAAGGCTTGTCTTCAGCTACGGAACATTTGCCGGAGACATCTATATCGATGATTTTGCATTCATACAACCGGATGTGAGCTATGAGGTAATATCTCTGACTCCTGAAGAAAAGAAGCAGGTCCTGACTGCTGAAATGGGCAGATGGATTGCAGGAATGATGGAAGTTACTGCGACAAAAGTATCTGCATGGGATGTAGTCAATGAGGCCATTTCGGGTTCTGATTACGACCGTGACGGATATTATGACCTTCAGTCCGCTCAGTGGGGAGATGCGAACTGCTTCTACTGGCAGGACTATCTCGGTTCTGAGGATTATGTCCGCATAGCGATCGCACATGCACGCAAATATTATGAGCAGTTTGGCGGAACCAAGCCGTTGAAGCTCTTCATCAACGACTACAACCTCGAATCGGACTGGGACGACAACAAGAAACTCAAGAGTCTTATCCACTGGATAGATATATGGGAATCTGATGGAGTCACGAAAGTGGACGGCATCGGCACGCAGATGCATATTTCATATTACGAAAACCCTACAACTCAGGCCAAGAAGAAGGAGCATGTCGTGAAGATGCTTCAGCTGATGGCAAATACGGGCAAGCTTGTAAAGATCTCTGAGCTTGACATGGGATATGTAAACAACGCTGGTGAAACTCTCAAGACCGCTCAACTGACGGCAAGACAGCACAAGTCAATGGCTGATTACTATGAATTCATCGTCAGGAAGTATTTTGAGATCGTGCCGCCGGAGCAGCAGTATGGCATAACTCAGTGGTGCCCGCTCGACAGCCCGGACAACAGTTTCTGGAGAGCAGGAGAGCCGGTCGGTCTGTGGGATCTCAACTATAACCGCAAGTATGCATATGCCGGTTTCGCCAACGGCCTGATGAACGCGAACAGTAAATAACTCGATATGAAGAGAACAGTTCTGTCTGCTTTGCTCGTCCTTGTGACCATGTCGCTTGGAGCACAGCACAGCGCGCTTAGGACTTATGGGGATGCCGTCCAGCTTATGGTGGACGGCACTCCTTTCATTGTGCTGGGAGGTGAACTCGGAAATTCATCGGCAGCATGCAATGAAGATATAGAATCCAATTTTGCCAAACTCAATAGGATGGGACTGAATACGGTCCTTGTTCCTGCGTATTGGGATCTCCTGGAACCGGTCCGGGGACAGTTTGACTTTTCCCTAACGGACAAGGTGTTGGAGGAAGCCCGCAAGAACGGTCTCAAGGTCGTATTTCTGTGGTTCGGAGCATGGAAGAACTCAATGAGCTGCTATGCTCCTCTGTGGTTCAAGCAGGATTACAAGAAGTATCCGCGCGCCTATACTGCAGAGGGTAAACCGCTGGAGATTGCAAGCGCTTTTTCGGATAATGTCTTCAAGGCGGACAATGCGGCGTTCAAGGCCTGGCTTGGTCATATTGCTGAGGCCGACAGGGAGCATGGCACTGTGATCATGGTCCAGATAGAGAACGAAATAGGCATGCTCGAGGATGCGAGAGACCATTCGGAGATTGCTGACAGGCATTTCAGATCACCTGTGCCTGAGGAGCTTATGTCATATCTGCAGGCAAATAGGGATGCATTGCATCCTTACATGGCGCAGAAGTGGTCGGCCAACGGGAACAGGACCGCGGGCACATGGACCGAGGTCTTCGGTGACGACATCTATACCGATGAGATATTCATGGCATGGTTCTATGCCCGGTATGTCGGGAAAATGGCTCAGTCTGCACGTGAAATCTATGACGTGCCTCTCTTTGTCAACGCAGCTATGAACAGTCGTGGCCGCAGGCCGGGCGAGTATCCGTCTGCCGGTCCGCTGGCGCATCTGATAGACATATGGCATGCAGGCGCTCCGTCGATAGATTTCATCTCTCCTGACATTTACGACAACGGATTCAAGGATTGGGTCGCAAAATATCACCTCCATAATAATCCTCTCTTCATTCCTGAAACCCGCCATATGCAGAATAACGGCGTGCGCGCTTTCTATGTCCTTGGTGAGCATGACGCGATAGGCATAAGCCCGTTTGCCATAGAGGACGGTTCAGCAGAGCGGGGGACACCTTTTGTCGAGGGCTATGAGAAGCTCCGCGAAATGATGCCTCTCATAACCAACTGGCAAGGACGGGACCGCATGTGGGGACTGCTCTTCGATCAGCAGGACAAGGAAAGGGTTATCGAGGACGGAGGCCTCGTGATGACATGCCGCCACAATTTCACCCTTCCGTGGGACCCTCGTGCCACGGACGGCTCCGAGTGGCCGGAAGGAGGCGGAATCATCATCCGTCTGAATGACTATGAATATGTAGTGGCCGGCAATGGAATTGTCGTGGAGTTCAAGACAGCTTCAGAAATGCAGAATACGAGTCAGACGCAGGCTCTTGGAGAGGATGGCTTTGCGGCTTCCGGAGCATCAGGGAAAAATCTCCCGGCCGACAAATCCGAAGGCCGGACGGCCTACACCCGCTGCGGCATAGGCTCGGTAGATGAAGTGTCTGTTCTTCCTGACGGATCTTTACGTTACCTCCGTCGTCTGAACGGCGACCAGGACCATCAGGGACGTCACGTCCGTATCTCGGTCGGTGATTATAAGGTACTCCACGTCAAACTCTACGAATACAGATAGTCTTTTAGCACGATAGTTGACATTTCGAAGCACTGATTAAATTATTAGTGTTATGAAACGTCATTTTGAGAACTTGACAAACAAGGTCAGCCGTGCTATAAAGCATTGGTGGCTTCTGATGCTCGCAGGTCTGCTGTGCGTCGCAATGGGTATCGTGGTATTCGTGTTCCCTCTTGAAAGTTATGTCACTCTGGCAATCCTTTTCGGCGTGCTGATGCTCGTCGTAGGTGCTGCGCAGCTGATAATAGCCTCCTCCAGCGGTAATTATCTCGCCATGAGAGGTTATGTCATAGTCGGCGGAGTGCTGGACCTCATCCTCGGTATCTTCCTGTGCATCTATCCTTATGTCACCCTTATGGTGCTCCCTATAATGATGGGAATATGGATGATGTATCACAGCTTCATGATCATTGCATTCGGCGGTGACATGGAGACCTTCAAGCTTGGCGGCAGCGGTCTGGTGATAGCTGGCGGAATAGTTCTTCTGCTGCTTTCGATCCTGGTCCTGGTGAATCCACTTGGAGCGGGAGTGACTACGGTCGTGGTGATAGCAGGAGTAGGCCTGCTCGTATTCGGAGGCCTGCTCTGCGCCCTTTCACTTAAGATGAAGGATATTGACAAGGAACTGAATCTATAGGATAGACAGACCTACAATCGACTTCGCAGGCATCTTGACGACGATCTTTCCGTCCTTGACCTTGAAGTCCTTGAATTCGACAGGCTTGACTTCGTCAGGTCTGTCGAAGTCGTTATGAGTCTGGATGGTCTCTGCTGTCAGAATCTCTCCTGTGATTCGAGGCTTGGCATTGCCGGCAAGGTCGATGGTGACAGTTGCGGCTTCGTCAAGACTTACGTTTGTCAGTGTGACGTGGATTGCACCTTCGGCATTGCGTGACGCTGTCGCGTCAACGTATGGGCACTGACGGCCGTTTTCGTCTGTGAACTTCTCCGCATCGCATGCAGATGGGAGATATAATGCATCCTGATGAACATTATACATCCTGAATACGTGGTATGTAGGTGTCAGGACCATCTTGTCGCCACGTGTGAGGACCATAGACTGAAGCACGTTTGCAATCTGTGCAATGTTTGTCATCTTGAGCCTCTCGGTGTATTTGTGGAAGATGTTGAGGCTCAGCGCTGCAACCATCGCGTCGCGCATCGAGTTCTGCTGGTAGAGGTGTCCCGGATTGGTGCCCGGCTCTACATCGAACCATGTGCCCCACTCGTCAAGCAGGAGATCCACCTTCTTTTCCGGATCATATTTGTCCATGATCGCGATATGCTTCACGATCACAGGCTCGACCTCGACCGCCTTGCCGAGAGTATTGTAGTATTCCTCTTCGTTGAACTCGGTTGCCGAACCCTTGCTGCCGTTCCATCCCTTTACGGTATAGTAGTGCAGCGAAACGCCGTGCATCCTGCTTCCGATGTTCTTCATCAGGACTTCAGTCCAGTTATAGTCATAGTCAGATGCGCCGCTGGCAACCTTGTAAAGCCTGTTTCCGCTGTAGTCGCGGCAATAGGTCTGGTAGCGGTTATACAGATGTGAATAATACTCCGGAACCATGTTTCCGCCGCATCCCCAGCTTTCGTTGCCGACTCCCAGGAACTTCACCTTCCACGGCTCCTTACGGCCGTTCTCGGCCCTGAGCCTTGCCATAGGGCCATCCGCAGCAGTCATGTACTCGACCCACTTTGCGAGTTCCTCAACGGTGCCTGAGCCTACATTTCCGCTGATGTAAGGCTCGCATCCGATCATCTCGCAGAGGTTGAGGAATTCATGCGTTCCGAATGAGTTGTCCTCTACGGTTCCTCCCCAGTTGCTGTTGACCATCCTCGGCCTGTCCTCGCGGGGGCCGATGCCGTCTCTCCAGTGATATTCGTCAGCGAAACATCCTCCCGGCCATCTCATCACAGGTACCTTCAGATCCTTAAGTGCCTGAAGCACGTCGCAGCGGTATCCGTCTACATTCGGAATTTCAGACTCCGGTCCTACCCAGAGACCACCGTAGATGCATGCACCCAGATGCTCCGCAAACTGTCCGTAGATTTCCTTTGGAATTATCTGCCCGTTTTCCGGTGCAGTGTCGATCTTGACTTCGACTTTCATCTGTGCTGAGACAGACGGGTAGAGGGCCAGCGTCACAATGGCTGTGAGGATTGCGCGTTTCATGTCTGTAGTTTTAGTGTTTTGGTTTCGTAAATATAGGCAAATGTATCGAAAGCGCGCAGCTTTGCGTCAAATAATCCATATAAATGAAACAAAAAATGCCGGATGGATACATATTTATGATTAAATTTGTAGAATTAAAACTGATAACCAAACCAAATATGAAGACAAGAATCCTTTCTCTTCTTTTTGCCGCTTTCGTGCTTGCCTCGTGTGCAGGCGCATACAGGCAGAACGGATCCGGAGTGACCGTGAAAGTGCAGGAACCCACAGAAGACGGTCCACGCCTTGTCAGGCTTGAAGTGCTTGGCGACAAGCTCATTCATGTGTCAGCTACCCCTGACAGGAAGTTCGCTGACCCTCAGAGCCTGATCATAGTGCCTCAGACCGGTGCACCGGAGTTTACCGTATACGAAGATGACGGCGTCGTTTCTGTAAAGACTGCGGCAGTCGTTGCGAGTGTGAGCGTGGCAACTGGAGAAGTGTGGTTCACGGACCTTGAAGGCAATCCGATCCTTGCCGAGCAGGCTGGTGGAGGAAAGACCTTCGAGCCGATAGAAGTGGAAGGAACCAAGGGGTATTCGTTCAGGCAGGTGTTCGAGTCTCCTGAAGACGAGGCGTTCTACGGTCTCGGACAGCATCAGGCAGACGAGTTCAACTATAAGGGAAAGAACGAGGAACTCTTCCAGTACAATACAAAGGTGTCCGTGCCGTTCATCGTTTCCAACAAGGGATATGGCGTTCTGATGGACAGCTATTCGATGATGCGTTTCGGAAACCCTGCTGACTACAAGCAGCTGGGAGAGGTGTTCAAGCTCTATGACGCTCAGGGCAAGGAAGGCTGCCTCACAGGTACATATGTTCCTGAAAACGGTAAGACCATAGTCCGTGACGAGCCGAAACTCTATTTCGAATATCTTATCGAGCCGAAGATGGAGAAGGTGGTGAACCTTCCGGAGGATTTCGTGTTCTTCAATTCGAATGTCACATATGAGGGCTCTCTTGAGGCTGCTCAGACTGGTGATTATCAGTTTATTCTTTATTATGCCGGATATACGACAGTCAAGGTGGGCGGTGAGACCGTCGTTCCTGAAAGATGGCGTACGGCGTGGAATCCGAATGCATACAAGTTCACGGTTCATCTTGAGGCAGGCGTGAAGACTCCGATCAAGGTGGAGTGGCAGCCTGACGGATGGGTGTCATACTGCGGTCTCCGCGTATATGATGTGGTGGATCCTGTGCAGCAGGCGAATCATCAGTGGTGGAGCGAGATGACAAAGCAGATGGACTGGTATTTCATAGCCGGTGAGGATATGGACGAGGTCATCAGCGGATACAGGACGCTGACGGGAAAGGCTCCGATCATGCCGAAATGGGCTATGGGATACTGGCAGAGCCGTGAACGCTACAAGACATCGACCGAGATGATCGAGGCTCTCGAGGGCTTCCGTCAGAGGAATATTCCTATAGATAATATCGTGATGGACTGGAGCCATTGGAGAGAGGATGACTGGGGCGGACACGAGTTCGATCCTGAACGTTTCCCTGATCCGAAGGCAATGGTAGACTCCATCCATGACCTGAACGGCCGCATGATGATTTCAGTATGGCCGAAGTTCTATGTGGAGACAGAGCACTACAAGGAGTTCGATGAAAAGGGATGGATGTATACAAAGGCATATGAGGACGGAGTCCGCGACTGGATCGGCAAGGGATATCTCTATGGCTTCTATGATGCTTATGCTCCGGAGGCTCGCGAACTCTTCTGGAATCAGATGTATGAGCATTATTATCCTCTCGGCATAGACGCATGGTGGATGGACGCTTCGGAGCCTAACATCCGCGACTGCACAAACATGGAATATCGTAAGGCCCTCTGCGGTCCGACAGCCCTCGGATCGTCTACAGAGTTCTTTAATGCATATGCTCTCGTGAATGCAGATGCAATATATAATGGACAGAGGGGTGTGGATCCTGACAAACGTGTGTTCCTGCTTACCAGAAGCGGTTTTGCAGGCCTTCAGAGATATTCAACAGCAACATGGAGCGGTGACATCGCGACACGCTGGGAGGACATGAAGGCCCAGATTTCAGCAGGTCTGAACTTCGCTGTCAGCGGCATCCCATATTGGACAATGGACATCGGAGGCTTCTGCGTGGAGAACCGTTATGTGGCGGCTCAGCAGGTATGGGAGAGGACCGGCAAGGAGAACGCCGACTACAAGGAGTGGCGTGAGCTCAACACCCGCTGGTTCCAGTTCGGAGCATTCTGCCCGCTCTATCGTGCGCACGGCCAGTTCCCTTTCCGCGAGCCATGGGAAATCGCTCCTGAGGGACATCCTGCATATGAGTCTATAGTATACTACACAAAGCTCCGCTACCGCCTGATGCCGTATATCTACTCTCTTGCAGGCATGACATACTTCAAGGACTACACGATCATGCGTCCGCTTGTCATGGACTTCATGGCTGATGCCAATGTCCTGAATGTCAGTGATACATATATGTTCGGTCCGGCATTCATGGCAGCACCGGTATACGAATATGGTGCTCGCACACGAGAGGTTTATTTCCCTGAATGCGAAGGATGGTACGACTTCTATACTGGCAGATACCAGGAAGGCGGCGTGCGCAGGACAGTTGACGCTCCATACGGCAGAATGCCGCTTTATGTACGCGCCGGTTCGATTGTTCCTGTCGGTCCTGACATGCAGTGGTCTGACGAGAAACCGGCAGATGTGATCGACCTGTATGTCTATCAGGGAGCAGACGGCTCATTTACTCTTTATGAGGATGAGAATGTGAACTACAATTATGAGAAGGGCGCTTACGCTATGATAGATTTCTCATATGATGACAAGATGAAGCTCCTTACCATTGAAGAGCGTAAGGGCGAATTCCCTGGCATGCTGGATGAAAGGACCTTCAACATCATCCCGGTTTCAAAGACAGGAATGGGCAAGGTCAGGACGGTGACATATAACGGTCTTTCAATGAAGGTTGTCCTTTAACATATGGAGAAGACATGGAGGTGGTTCGGAAAGAATGATAAGATCACTCTTTCCATGTTGAGGCAGATCGGTGTGGAGGGCATAGTCACAGCCCTTCACGATGTGCCTAACGGGGAGGTATGGACCAGGGAAAGGATCCGCGACCTTCGCGAATACATTGAAGGCTACGGAATGCGCTGGTCTGTGGTAGAGAGCCTTCCTGTATGCGAAAGCATCAAGTATGGCGGTCCCGACCGTGATGCTCTGATAGAGAACTACAGGCAAAGCCTGCGCAACCTCTCAGCCGAAGGCATTCATACTATTTGCTATAATTTCATGCCGGTGCTGGACTGGGCCCGCACGGACCTTGAGCATCCAAATCCGAACGGAACGACAAACCTGTATTTCTCATACAGTGAGTTTGCATACTTTGACATATATATAGTAGGACGCGAGGGAGCCCGCGAGGAATGGGCGTCTTTCAAGGTACCGGGACTTCAGGGAGAAAGGGACATCTTGGCAGAAGTGGATGCTCTTCGCTCGAAGATGACTCCTGAAGGGGAGCATAAGCTCGTAGAGAACATCATAGTCAAGACCCAGGGCTTCGTGAGTGGCAACATCCGCGAGGATGACGAGCATCCGATCGAGCTTTTCCGTCAGCTCCTGTCTCTGTATGACGGCATCACGAAGGATCAGCTGAGAGAAAACATGCGATATTTCCTCTCGGCGATAATGCCTGTGTGCGAAGAGTGCGGCATGAACATGTGCGTTCATCCGGACGACCCGCCTTTCCCTGTCCTCGGGCTTCCGCGTATCGTGACATCGGATGAGGACATAGAGTGGTTTCTCGGAGCTGTGGACAATCCTCATAACGGCTTGACATTCTGCGCCGGATCGCTTTCTGCAGGAGCGCATAATGACGTCGTGGAAATGGCACGCAAGTATGCCTCAAGGACGCATTTCGTACACTTGAGGTCATGCCATATATTTGAGAATGGGGACTTTACGGAGGCGAGCCATCTTGGAGGCCGCGCTGACATCGTGGAGCTTGTACGCATATTCGAGCAGGCCAATCCGGACCTGCCTATGCGTGTGGACCATGGAATGACCATGCTTGACGATGCGTCCAAGGGATATAATGCAGGATATTCCTTCCTCGGAAGAATGTTCGCGATGGGCCAGGTGCAGGGCATCATGGCCGCAGTGGATAAGGAATTGGGAATTAAATATAAAATCACAGGATTCTATGAATAACCTTTTTGACATTACCGGCAACGTGACGGTAATCACCGGCGGCACAGGCGTGCTGGGCCGTACTATTGCGAAATATCTGGCTCTTGAGGGCGCCAAGGTCGTCATTCTCGGTCGCAAGGAGGATGTCGGCAACAAGATCGCAGAGGATATCTGCGCGGCAGGGGGATCTTGCGAATTCATGAAGACCGATGTGATGGACGCGGAGGTCGTTAAGAAGAACTGTGAGGACATATTGGCAAAATATGGTCGTATAGACACTCTTCTCAATGCGGCCGGAGGCAATATGCCGGGCGCGACCATTCCGCCTGACAAGAATTTCTTCGACCTTGAGGTGGATCAGTTCCAGACTGTCCTGAACCTCAATCTGACAGGCACTGTGATACCGACTCAGGTATTCCTTGAGCCTATGGTGCGCCAGGGCAAGGGCTCGATCATCAATTTCTCTTCGATGGCGGCGTTCCGTCCTATGACACGCGTGGCAGGCTATGCGGCAGCGAAGGCCGGCATCTCCAACTTCACGGCATTCATGGCGACAGAGTGTGCGAAGAAGTTCGGCGAGGGCATCAGGGTGAACGCCATAGCTCCGGGATTCTTCATTACGGAGCAGAACCGTTCCCTCCTGACCAATCCCGACGGCACATACACCCAGCGCGGACAGGATGTGATCCGTCAGACTCCGTTCGGACGCATGGGCGATCCGGAAGAGCTCTGCGGCACGATCCATTATCTGATGTCTGACGCATCAAAGTTTGTGACAGGTACTGTCGCTGTCGTAGACGGAGGCTTCAACGCATTTGCAATGTAAAGGGTATATGAATAAGGTGTACCGATGGGCCCTTACGGCTCTTTTGGCGATATTGTCATGCGGCTGTGGGAAGGTATATGATGTGCGCGTGAGAGAGGATTTCAACGATGACTGGAAATTCTGTCTCGGAGACATTGCCGGGGCGGAGGTCCCTGCATTTGACGACAGCGGATGGCGTGAACTCGAATTGCCTCATGACTGGGCTGTCGAGGGCGACTTCAGCATAGAGAATCCGTCAGGGACGGGCGGTGGCGCACTGCCTGGCGGTATCGGATGGTATAGGAAGACTTTCAATGCTCCGGCAGCAGATTCTGCAAAGGTGTGGAGACTGGAATTCGATGGAGTATATATGAATTCCGAGGTGTTCGTCAACGGTGTGTCGCTTGGCGTGCGCCCGTATGGCTATATATCCTTCGGCTATGACATCTCTCATCATCTTCATTGGGGAGAGGAGAATGTAGTTGCTGTCAGGGTAGACAATGCCGAACAGCCGAATTTACGCTGGTATTCAGGATGCGGAATATATCGCAACGTATGGATGCAGAAGACCGGCCGGACTCGCGTGGCGCCTTACGGTGTGTACGTCATACCGAAGATGACATACCTTCCCGATCCGAAAACCGGTGGCATGGGTTCGCTGCATGAAGGATTCTTCTTCGTTCAGACGGATGTTATCGCTGATGATGTTGAGGAATTGAGGCTGAGACATACAGCTGTCGACGGAAACGGAAAGAAAGCGGGCATGGTTGAGGAAGTTCTCGGAGTCAAAGAGATAGATGAAACCGAGTTGATGGTGAGAATATCGGAGCCTCATTTGTGGAGTGTGGATGATCCGTATCTCTATACCTTGGTTACCGAACTCGAAACTCTTGACGGTGAATTGCTTGACAGGGTAGAGACCAGGACAGGTCTCAGACATTTCTTCTTCAGTCCGGAAGAAGGCTTCTCCTTGAACAACGAGCCTTTGGACATCAATGGCGTATGCATGCATCACGATCTGGGATGCCTTGGAGCTGCCGTAAACAGACATGCGGTCCGTCGTCAGCTGGAAATCCTCAAGGGGATGGGATGCAACGGCATCAGGACTGCACATAATCCTCCTGCTCCGGAACTTCTGGACTTATGTGACGAGATGGGTTTCATCGTCCAGGACGAGGCTTTCGACATGTGGAGGAAGAAGAAGACCGCTCACGATTATTCGAGATATTTCAACGAATGGCACGAGCGTGATCTGGAAGACTTCATCAAAAGAGACAGGAATCATCCGTCAGTCATCATG